>JAGBDC010000016.1 GCA_017937705.1 Alphaproteobacteria bacterium | reverse complement strand
GGAAGTATTACCAGAGGTAATCGAAAGTGAAGTGTTGGACGAGGGAGTAGAAGATGAAATCATCGAAACACCGTCAACAAACCCCGAAGGTACAAATGTAGGTACCGAACTCTCTTATAAGTCTTGGATAATGGTGAAGGGTCAGACCCGAGCAGCCTTTGAAGAGCGAGTAGAAGTAACCCTGACTAATGTGTTTAACAACACGGACACTACGTTGGTAGTAGACAATTTTGAGCTTGGCGAGTATACAACGTCGCTTTCTCACAAGGTGAGAAAGACCCGTGAGGAGGGCTTTGTAGATATCGTTGACTCAATATTGGTTTATACCGTATCTTTTGAGAACTTCTCATTTGATTATGAGCTTGATTATGAGGTAGCTACCTATGATGATGGTTATACCAAACAACTCATGCCATATCATCAAATCGGAACTATCAAGGATAAGGGCTATAAACTTGAGGACTTGGAGTTTATTATTGAGGGAGGATGCTATGTTTATATCCGTAAGCTCCTTACTCATGCAATTTCAGTAGAATTCCAAGGTAAAACCTATGACTTAACTGCTAAAGTAGAACTCCGTAGATTTGTTGGTTCTCATCCTTGTGTTGTGAATAGTGAGCCATTATCGTCAACAGTTACGACAACAGGAGAGATAATAGAGTCCAAGCTTGTTGTTCGCCGTACATGGTCGGATGGAAAAGTTGAGGAAGAGCCTATAGTTTGTTATTTCGGAGCATATATTGAATGTGAGAATTATGACTATAAGGTTATCAGGGGTTATCAAAATGACCTTGCGATAGTTTCTTCCGGCTTTAGCCTTGATGTTGTTTCTGAGCCTAGAGCAACAGAAGCTAACTTCGTTACATGTACTCGTTATTATCAAAAATGGTGTGTTAATTATAACTATTTTGATATAGCGATTAACTTTATTCATGACGAGGCTGTGTATGATGATGGTATTCTTAAATGTTATATGCCTGGTGCTACACAGTTTACGGATATTGTCAATGCAACTCCTGAAATGAGAGCTATCGGATCAAGTCAGGATGATGATGGTACTTATACTGTCTATCAGTTTAAGCAGGACGTTAGTGCTAAAGTCGATGGTGTTACGTTGACTGGCTGGGGAGCAATGGAAATCGTTGCCTACGAGTAATCGGCAAATCTCTAATTAAAAACACCGCTGTCTTTTATGACTGCGGTGTTTTTTTGTTGTGTTTTTTGATAAAAATTTTTTATTTGCTCAAGTGGGGGTTTTGTGTTATAAGATAAATAGTTTTTTGAATTATTTATCTAGTATTAACCACATAAAATTTAAGCGTATGGAAAAGTATACTCTTTTAGGAAGAATTGTTTGGGGCGGTATCTTTTCAATTGCTCTGATTGTTGCAATCCCTTTTGCAATCCTCGAGCTGATATTCAAGCCTTTTGACAGATGCTTTGCTTAAGCCTTGCAAACATCAAAACAAAACACCGCAGCTTTTGAAAGCTACGGTGTTTTTTCTTTTTATGTGATTAGCATTTATATTTATCACGAGCTACATATTTTGTATGCAACAAGTGGTGTGCATTATCTCCACCAGGTTCTCCGAGATATTCTTTATAAAGAGTTTTTACGGATTCGTTGTGGTGAGACATACGATTTTTTGCATTCAAATCTTCGTTTAGAAGACCTGCAGCACGTTGTTTGCGGATTTTGTCGGTAATACCCCATGGTTTAGCATATCCCGAGCCAATAACACGAGGTTGTCCGCCTCCGGCAACGCAACCGCCACGGCATGCCATAACTTCGATGAAGTGATATGGAAGTTCTTCGCCTTTTTCTTTTGCTTCACGAATGCGACACAAAATTTCTTCAACATTACCGATACCATGCGCAACGGCAATTTTTACATCACTTCCGTTGATGGTTACGGTTGTTTCCTTAATCCCCTCTAAACCATCAATTTCTTTAAAATCAAGGTTGCCGAGTTCTTGACCGGTAATGTAATAATATGCGGTACGTAAAGCTGCGGTCATAACACCACCGGTGGTTCCGAAGATTGTTCCGGCTCCGGTATATTCTCCGAGAGGATTATCAGCTTCTTCTTCCTTGATATTACGGAAGTCAATACCGGCTTGTTTTATCATTTTTGCCAATTCACGAGTGGTAATAGAAACATCAATGTCTTGGAAACCAGATGATTTCATATCTTCACTGCGAACTATTTCCCACTTCTTAGCGGTACATGGCATTACTGATATAACTCTAATTTTTTCCGGATCAATACCCATTTTATCGGCATAATATGTTTTTGCCAAAGCTCCTACCATTGCTTGTGGAGATTTGCAGGTTGAGAAGTTTGGAATCATATCAGAGTGATATTTTTCTAACAAATCAACCCATGCCGGACAACATGATGTAAACATTGGCAAGCTTTCCGGTGCTTGAGTAAAGCGACGAACAAATTCGGTAGCTTCTTCAATGATAGTCAAGTCGGCACCGAAGTTTGTATCAAAAACTTTATCAAAGCCCATGCGGCGAAGTGTAGCATAAGTTTTTCCGGTTAAGTTTTCTCCGAACTCAAAACCAAATTCTTCGCCGATAGCAACACGAACAGCCGGTGCTATTTGTACAATGGTATAAATATCCGGATTGCGCAACATCGCCCAAACTTTTTCGGTATCGTCGTATTCTACAATAGCTCCGGTTGGGCAGTGAGCAGAACATTGTCCGCATTTAATACAAGGGCTGTCTTCCAGTTTTATGCCGTTTGCCGGAGTTATACGTGTGGCAAGACCACGGTTGAGATAGCTCAAAGCCCATACATTTTGTTGGTTTTGACATACTTCAACGCAACGTCCGCACAAAATACATTTTGAGTTATCAAATACGATAGACTTTGTTGAATCGTCAATTTCATATTTTTTAGTGAGGTTTGGTAATGGTGCATCAATGATATTAAATGTATTAGCCATTTCTTGTAATTCGCACTGACCTGAACGAGCACAAGACAAACAAGAATTTGGGTGGTTACTTAATAACAATTTTAGCACCATGCGACGAACTTCGTAAAGCTCGGCATCTGATGATATAACTTCCATGCCTTCTGCAACCGGAGTACAGCAAGAACGCATAATACGACCGTTTACACGAACAATACACATACCGCAACCTGCTGACGGATCAACATCAGGGTGGTTACAAAGTGTCGGAATTTCAATTTGTAATTTGCGAGCAGCTTCTAAAATAGAGGTGCCGGCATCTACTTCAACTTCACGATTATCAATAGTTAGTTTTACCATATTAAAAGCTCCTCTTATTTTTCGTTTTTAGCTACTTTAGATTCATATTCTTCAAGGAAGAAACGCAATGTTGACAATACAGGGTTAGGAGCTGTTTGTCCTAATCCGCAAAGCGATGCTTTTTGCATTGCATTGGCAATTTGTCGCAATTGCTCAATATCGGCTTTAGTTCCGCGTCCTTTAATGATTTTTTCAAGTAAAAGAAGCATTTGTTTTCCGCCGATACGGCAAGGAGCACATTTTCCGCAAGACTCATCAACCGTAAAGTCAAGATAGAATTTTGCAATATCAACCATGTCTGACGTTTCGTCCATCACAATCATACCGCCGGAACCCATAATAGAACCAACTTTTTTAAGTTCTTCATAGCAAAGCGGCAAGTTTAGGTATTCGGTTGGAATTACACCGCCTGAAGGTCCACCGGTTTGAACGGCTTTAAGCTCTTTTCCGTTAGGAACACCGCCACCGATTTCGTTCACAATCTCATTAATTGTTGTTCCCATCGGAACCTCAATTAAACCGGAGTGTTCAACTTGTCCGGTTAAGGCAAATACTTTCGTTCCTTTTGATGTTGCAGTTCCGAAAGAAGAGAACCAGTCTGCACCTTTTAATATAATCGGAGCAACGTTAGCCAAAGTTTCTACGTTATTAATACAACTCGGTTTATTCCATAATCCTCTGTCTGTCGGATATGGTGGGCGTGGGCGAGGAGTTCCTCTTTTTCCTTCGATAGAATTGATAAGAGCAGTTTCTTCACCGCAAACAAATGCACCGGCACCAAGACGAATATCAATATTAAAGCTAAAATCGGTTCCCATGATATTATTGCCGAGCAAACGTGTCTTTTTACATGCTTTGATAGCTTTTTCAATACGTTCAACAGCCAATGGATATTCTGCACGAATATAGAACCAACCTTCGGTAGCACCGATTGCATAAGCTGCAATCATCATACCTTCGATAACACCATGTGGGTTTGCTTCCAAAATACTGCGGTCCATATATGCACCGGGGTCTCCTTCGTCACCGTTACAAATAATAAATTTATCTCCGTCGGTTTTAACTCTTGAAGCAAAATCCCATTTCATACCGGTAGAGAATCCGGCACCACCACGACCACGTAGACCTGATTTTTTAATTTCTTCTACAACTTGTTCAGGTGTCATTGTTTTTAATACTTTTTCAAGAGCTAAATAACCGCCGCCGGCAATATATTCTTGAATATCTTCTGGGTCCATGTGTCCGGCTTGTTTCAAAACAACTTTTTCTTGTTTTTTGAAGAACGGTAAGTCTAAAGACAATACATATTCTTGCAAGAAATCAGGAAGAATAAATTCTTGTCCTTCTTCTAGTTTTAGAGCCGGAACAACATGTTCGGTAATTATGATACGAGAAATCAATGGTTCTACACGTTTATATAAAACATCTTTTTGCCCTTTTATTTCTACACGAATCAATGGGCCTTGCGCACATAATCCCATACATCCGGTTGCAACGATGCGAACTTTTCCTTGCAACCCATGTTCTTCTATGGATTTTTTCATTAGGTCAAGAATGCTGTCACTGCCGGAAGATTTACAACCGGTAGAGTGACAACAATAGATATTACATACATATCTGTCTAAATCTTGTTTTTTATTTTTGGCAATCTCATGAATGTCAAATCTTTTTTCAATTTCGCTCATATCGGCCATGTTTTCTACTCCTTGCTTTCGTCTTCAAATTTTTTACGCCATTCGGCAAGAATATTGGCAACATCGCCGACGCCTACACGACCGTATGTTTTGCCGTTAACAACACAAACCGGAGCTAATCCGCAGCAACCGACGCAACGAACACATTGCAAGTGAAACATTTTATCGGGAGTGCTTTCTCCTTCATTAATTCCGAGTTGTTTTTTAAATTCTTCCAAAGTTTTATCATTGCCCTTAAGATAGCAGGCAGTACCTGTGCAAACAGATATAACTGCTTTTCCGGGGGCATCTAATTTGAAAAAGTTATAGAAAGTCAAAACTTCATAAATTCGAGCCAAAGGAATGTTCATGGCTTGAGCCAATTCCATAGCATCTTCCCATGGAACATATCCTTTAACATCTTGAAGTTCATGCAAAGCCATAATCAAAGAGCCACGCTTTTTACGCCATTTGTTGGCGATTTGCGTTGCGACTGAAGCATCACCCATACTGTTTCCTCCCTAGTGATTAAATAAAACCATGCCTATACGATATTAAGAAAACAGCTGTTTTACAAGAGAAAAGTTATCTTTTTAAGAACTATATATGCCCTTTTTTGAATAACTGTTGATATTTGTAAATACTTCCCCCTTCAACATTCCAACTAAAATCTTTATGCATGGCATTAAATGTCATTTGTTTTAGTTTATCGTTATGGCGATAAAATGTTGTGAGGGCTTTTTCTAAAGTTTCGGTATAGGCATTAATATTGTTTTTTAGGCGTTGTGCCGTAAGATTGTTTCCATAAACTCTACGTTTGCTGGGAGCAAAAAATACTTCGGTTCTAAAACCGTCTACTCCGTCTTCGATAGTATCAACAAGTCCTCCTGTTGACATGGCAACAGGTAATGCACCTTTAGCCATAGCCTCCATTTGTGTCAAACCGCAAGGTTCAAAACGACATGGCATCATATAAAAATCCGATGCCAACTGAATTGCATAGGCAAAGTCATCTTGATATCCCCTAAAGACAAAAATACGTTCGCCGTATTTAGGATTTTTTTCACAAATCTTATCTTTTAGATTGGTAAGGTGCTTAAAATATTTTGAGTCGCCTGCTCCTCCTAATATAAACACCGGAGGTTCAATATTTTTCAAATTAGAAAACCTATCGGCTAAATTGATAATTGATTGAGCGGCAATATCATATCCTTTTTGTTCAACCAAACGACTTGTTGCACAAATAATCGGAGTTTGTTCTATATTCTTAATTGATTTTGCTATATCATCAAATTTATATATATCAACTAAAGGAATTACCTTTTGTTTGAATTCATCATCGGTTGCAATTTTCGAAATAAGTTTTACAAATTCTTTCTTGTTTTCAAGCTTTGCTTCTAAAGATGTTTCGTCATACATTTTAAATGTAAACGGGGCAAAATACTTATTAAGGTTGTCGATTTTTTGTTGATTTGGCGAAATTAATCGTTTGTCATACCCGTTTACGATACCAAAGAAATTACGGTGATCTTTGCGGATTTTCAAAATATCACGAAAATCATAACCGAAATCAAGTTCCTTAGAAACTTCTTCCATATAGTTTTTAGAAACAGTTACTATTCTGTCGGCCAAATGAAAATTGCAAGAAGCCTGATTGTAGCAATCGTGTACAATTAGTGTGTGATCTGCTCGTGGGTTACTATTTTTAATAGCTTTAGCATTCTTAAAAACCAGATGACTCAAATCTTCATATAATGAATTTAGAATTTTTGAGGTATTATCATAATCCCAACCTTGATATCCTAAATGGTGAGCTAAGTGAATAACCGGTATTTTTTTCAGCTTATCACAAAGAGTTTTATCCATTGTTCCGGCTTCAAATTTAGCTAATGAAAAATATTTTAATAATCCTGACAAAGCCCCGCTATGCCAGTCATTTGCGACAATCAGATTAGGGCTTGCAATGTTTGCATTATTTTTTTGATAAATGTTTTCTATTAAACAATAAACAGCTTTGGAAAAGAAGGCAAATCGTTCAACTTCGTTTATGTTATTGCTGTTTAAGATATAACATCCGTCTTGAGCAGGATTGTTTTGCGGGTGAGGGTTTATAGAAAAAAATCTGTCATTTTCTAAAAAAATATAATCAACATTATTCATATTGCCGAGGTAAACATTGACATCATGTTTTACCAAAGTGTTACGAGCTCCGATAAATGGAACTTTTAATGTTGCAATTTTCTTTACATCAATATTTTTTTTCTGTGCTCCAAAATATGTTTTGCCGTCAAAAGTTGCTTTTTTCTTGCCGGTATCACCAATATACATAGGGGTTATGATAGATATTCTGTCTTGAGATTCTGCAAAGGTAGAATTAAAAGATTCAGGTAATTCTGATGCTACCATTCCCAAACCGCCCCATTTCATAAAAGTTGCGGTTTCTGCTGTAATCATCCATGCGTTGATATTTTCAAAATCAGGCCATTCTTCTTTAGCTAAACATTGTCTGCGTCCGAGATTTTGAATTTCAGACAAAATAGGATTGTTAACTACTCCAAAAGATATATTAAGTTTTTTCTTGTTAAAGTCTTTAGGTAAAGGTTTATAGTTTTTTTCTTTTGTTCCGCAAACAACTTTGGAGTTCATTACAATTCTCTCTATGAAAAAATAATCAAATCATTTATGAAGAAAATCTTATATCGTCAGATTTAATAATTAATTAAGACGGTATATAAAAAACTTCCTCTCTTGACTTGTTATGTTTTAATTACTAAATTTTATATAAGTAAAATATACGACTTTAATAATAAAAATTAAAGAGGAAAAAATGGATAGTAACAAAAATACTGTTGAAGAAGATAAAATTGAAGATTTAGAAAATCTCGAAGAAATTACAGATGTTGATGAAAATGAAGAAAATCATCTTTCAGAAGACGATATTGAAGTTTTGCAACAAGAAAATGCTAAACTGAAAGAAGATTATTTACGAGCATACGCCGATTTAGAAAATACTAAGAGACGCTGTGCTCAAGAATTGGAAAAAAATTCAAAGTATGCGATATCCTCTTTTGCAAAAGATTTGTTAGCGGTAGCGGATAATCTTCATAGAGCATTAGAAGCAGCAGGTGATGAACATATCGAACAATTCAAGAAAGGAGTTGAGCTTACCGAATCGGAATTGATGAAAGTTTTTAAAAAATTCGGTATTACAAAAATGGAAATTATGGGGGAAGTATTTAATCCTTCATATCATCAGGTTGTTCAAGAAGTTGAAGATAAAAGCAAACCGGCAGGGACAATTATTGCCGAGTTGCAAACAGGTTATATGATTAATGATAGAATATTGCGTGAAGCGATGGTTATTGTTACAAGATAAAAGAGAGCATTTTTGCTCTCTTTTTTAGATGCAAATAAAAAACCCTCCGAGAGGAGGGTTATAAATTGCTTATTTATTATTTTATTATTTAGCAGCTTTCTTAGCGGCAACTTTAGCAATACGAGCAGGAGTTGCTTTTTTGGCTTTAGCAACAGGTTTTTCAGCAACACCTTTTTTCTTTGCAACAGATTTTTTTATCTTCAAAGCTTCAGGAGTCAATTTGCTGCTTGCTGTAGATTCTAAATAAGAATCCAAACCGCCATTGTGTTCAATAGAACGCAATGTCTTAGAGCAAATTTTTAACTTGAAAAATTTGTTCAAAGCTTCGCTAAACAACGAAACAACTTGTAAGTTAGGCATAAAACGACGACGGGTGTGATTGTTAGCGTGGCTAACATTATTACCGCTCATAACGCCGGTGCCTGAAATTTCACATTTTTTTACCATAATTCCAATCCTTGAAAAACAACTTGTTGCCTGTTAATAGCCATTTTATTGTCAAAAGTCAAGAATTATTTGTGTATTTTGAAAAAAATGTAGCATTTATTTTTTTTTGGCTTTATTAATAAGGCTATAAAATATGTATTCGTAGCTCAACCGGATAGAGTGTTGGCCTCCGACGCCAAAGGTTGCGGGTTCGAATCCCGCCGAATACGCCATAAAAAATCGCTCTTGAAAAGAGCGATTTCTATTTTTTTATCAAGTATGATTTATGAAAACTACAAATCTTTCTTTTGAGATTTCAGTTGACCACAGGCTGCTAAAATATCTTGTCCTCTCGGAGTTCTGATTGGAGCGGAAAATCCATGTTTTTGCAATATTTCCGAAAAAGCATGGATTCTGTTGTTGGAACTGGGAACAAAATCACATCCCGGCCAAGGATTAAATGCAATTAAGTTGAATTTTGCATTTATTTTATATTGTTTCATAAGATTCATTAATTCGGTTGCATGTTCATAAGTATCATTAAAATTTTGCAACATCAAATATTCGAATGTTATGTATCCGCCATGATTTTCTTGATATTGCCGACAAGCTTTCATCAATTCCGGCAAAGGATATTTTTTGTTAATAGGCATAATTTGTGAACGCAACTCGCTATTCGGAGCATGTAGACTTATTGCTAATTTGGTTCCTACTTCTTTGTCAAAATTCGGAATATGAGGAATAATTCCCGAAGTGGAAACGGTTATTCGTCTTTTTGACAATGCAATTCCTTCTCCATCAGAAATTATTTTCATTGCTCTGACCAAGTTGTCGTAATTTTGAAAAGGTTCTCCCATTCCCATAACAACAATATTTGACAACATACGAGCCTGTTCTTTTAAGTTCCATTCTTTGTATACATCACGAGCGACCATAAATTGAGAAACAATTTCGCCGGCAGTTAAATTTCTGGTCAATCTTTGGCTTCCGGTGTGGCAAAACTTGCATCCCATTGCACAACCGACTTGCGTCGAAATGCAGACAGCTCCACGATCTTCTTCCGGAATATAAACCATTTCAACTTTTTGACCGTCTTTGAATTCTAAAAGCCATTTATGAGTTTTATCCGTCGATATTTGTTCTGCAACGATTTTGGGGCGTGATAGTTCAAAATATTCTGACAATTTCTCCCGTAGCGATTTTGAAAGATTGGTCATTTCATCAAAATCCGTTTTACCGTAAAAGTAAACCCATTGCCATATCTGTTTAGCTCGAAAAGCAGGCTCTCCAAGTTGTTTAAGATGTTCTTGCAGTTCCTCTTTTGAGAGACCGATTAGTTCTATTTTATTATCCATTAGCGACACTTTGTACTGATAGCTTTATATGCTGCATTAAAACCGTTTAGTGAGTAAATATCTTTTGTATCAAATCCGTTTACGGATGAACCTTTGATGATTAATCTTTCGCCTTTTTTCATTGCTTCTATCAGCTGCACATCTATATCAGAGTTCATTGTCCATGCTCGGTCGGATTCAACAAAAAAATCGGTTATGGTTTCTTTTCCTATTTTTACAATAACCGGAGCATCGTTTTTATAGATATACCCCGAAGTAAAACTTACAACATCAAAACTATCATCTGCAGGGCGACGTGTTATCACCATGAAAACATCTCCCCTTTTTGTATATTTTCCCTCAGATTGTTGTGGAGTTGCAGCCATATAACAAACTAATCCGTCCCCTTCTTTTTGAGAATGAGCGGTCCAATCGCCATATTCTCCAAGTTTTTTTGGTGCTTCGATGGCATTAGAAATATCGGGAGCAATCAAAAAAAATAAGCATAAAGCACATAATATTCCGATTTTTTTCATTATGATTTCCTTTTTGCGGTTAATTATTTTTTGTATATATTTGATAAATACATAAAAACTGTTAACATTACAATATAGTTTTTACAAAAAAGCGGGTTTTTTATGATTAGAGATAAATATCTGGACATAAGTAAGATTACAACGGATAAAAAAATCTTGAAGATTTTTGAAGTTGTACATCGTCATGGAGGAATCCTTCGTTTTGTGGGAGGTTCGGTAAGAGATGCTATTGCCGGCAGAACCGGACACGACTTAAATTTATCAACCGATTTAACACCTGATGAATTGGCAGAGGCTTGTGAAGATGCCGGTATTAAAACTACTCCTATCGGATTAAAATATGGAACATTGGGATTGGTAATTAATAATACTTTACTCGAAATAAGCTCTTTAAGAAAAAGTATAAAAGATGACGGGACACGTTCTATGTTCGAATTTACGGATAACTGGGAAGCAGATGCATCTCGCCGTGATTTGACGATTAACGCTGTTTATGCCGATGAACAGGGAAATGTGTTTGATTATTATGACGGAATTTCAGATTTAGAGAAAGGGATTGTTCGTTTTATCGGTGATGCAGATTCCCGTATAAAAGAAGATTATTTGCGAATCCTTCGTTTCTTTAGGTTTCACTCTTTATTTAGTAAAACAGAAATGGATAAAAGATCACTGAAAGCCTGTATAGAAAATCGAGAAGGATTAGAAACTCTTTCTATTGAACGTATAAAAGAAGAGCTTGTCAGAATTATTATGACGCCTAATGCAGCCGATGTTTTAGAAGTTATGGGAAATAACGAGATATTGCTTAACTGGTTGCCAAAATCAGAAAATTTAGAAAAATTAGCTTTTTTAATTAGGTTGGAAAATGCTCTTAATGTTCCGCAAAACTATTTAAGAAGATTTTTTGTTATGTATTTTCCTGATAAAATTTTGGCAGAAAATTTAGCTATGCGTTTACACATGACTAAACGACAAAAAGAAAATATGATTAATTGGGCAAATGCTAAAATAGGTATTGAAAATATTTTAGAACCGAAATTACGACGAAAATTGATTTACAGATACGGAAAGGATTTTTGTGTAGATAAACTTTTAATCGAATCTGCAAAAAATCAAATAGTTCCGGATAATTTGATTGGTTTGATAAAAGAAATAGAAGAAGAAATAGTCCCTGTTTTTCCGATTAGCGGTAAAGACGTAATTGAAGCAAAAGAAAGTGATAATTCTCAAATCGGAGCAATTCTTGATAAGCTGAAAGAAGAATGGATTGCCAGCGACTTCAACTTATCAAGAGATGATTTGCTCCAAAAAATTTGATTATCCCAAACAACCGAAAGTTTCTTTGGCATATTTGGCGTGGAGTTTGTAATAATTATCCAAACTCTGTTTGACCATGTAGTTTACGGTACCTTTGGGAAATTCCCCGTTTTTGTTAACTTTTCCGGCTTTGATTCCGGTTAAAATTTCTATACCGTCATCCACATTGTCAATTGCGTAAATGTGAAATTTTCCATCACGAACAGCAGCAACTACATCTTCTCTTAACATTAAGTTGCTGACATTTGTGCGCGGTATTATTACACCTTGGTCACCTGTCAAGCCACGATGTTGGCAAACATCAAAGAAACCTTCTATTTTTTCGTTTACACCGCCAATCGGTTGAATGTCGCCAAATTGGTTGATAGAACCGGTAACGGCAATATTTTGTTTTATCGGCAGGTTTGCTATTGCTGAAAGCAAGCAATAATATTCGGTTGATGAAGCACTATCTCCGTCAACTCCACCATAAGATTGTTCAAACACGATAGAGGCTGATAAAGAAAGTGGAGAATATTTTGCGAATCGATTAGATATGAGGGATTGTAATATTAAAACACCCTTTGTGTGAATCGGTCCGCTCATGTTGGTTTCGCGTTCAATATTGATAAATTCTCCGGTTCCGATTCTGGCTTGAACGGTTATACGAGCCGGTTTTCCGAATGAAAAACGTGAGAAATTATAAACAACCAAGCCATTAATTTGTCCGACTTTGCTTCCGGTTGTATCCATTAGGATAGTGCCGTCGTCAATTTGTTCTAACATTGCTTGTTTGACTCTGTCGCTACGGTATATTTGAGCAGAAATAGCTTCATCTATGTGTTTTTTGCCGATTTGTTTAGAATTTGATTCTCTGGCCCAATAATCAGCTTCACGCAGTAAATCGCCTATTGAGGCTATGTGAGCAGTCAGTTTTTTGGAATCATCAGCCAAGCGAGAAGAATATTCAATTATTCTAGCTACCGCTTGTCTGTTAAGAGAACGTAATTTCTTTTTGTTGGATAATGAGCCGATGAGTTTTGCATATTCAACCTCATTTTCTTCGGTTCTATCCATAATTGTTCCAAAATCAGCTTCTACTTTGAAATAATCCGAAAAATCAGGGTCTCGTTCCGACAATAAATCGTAGAGATCTTCATCTCCCAATAAGATAATTTTTATATCAAGCGGGATTGGTTCAGGATCAAGAGATATTGTTGTAAAACTTGTTTCATCACCGGGTGTTTCAATCTTTACGCTTTTTGATGCAAGAGAACGTTTTAGCGAATCCCAAGCATAGGGTTGTAAAAGTAATTTGCGTGCATCAATAAGTAAAAAACCGCCATTTGCTCTATGTAATGCGCCGGATTTAATAAGTGTAAAGTCGGTTAACAAAGCGCCGTATTGTTGGATGCGTTCAACTCTGCCGACAAGATTTCCTTGTGTGGGGTGATCCAGATGAATAATCGGAGCGCCGGAATCCGGTTCATTTTTGATAATCACGTTTACTTTGAATTTTGCAAATTTATCTTCTTCCTGCTTATTCATTTTGGTTAATAGTGATGTGAGTGCATCTTCTTCTCCGTTGGCGTTTGCCACGGTATTGTTATCTGTCGGTAAAAATTCATCAATATTATCAATAATGTGGTTTTGAATATTTTTCAAAAAGTCGTTAACTTCTTTATGTCCTTTATATTTTTGGCGCAACGAATCGATAGGATTCTTTACAGCCATTTTTATAAATTTCTCACGTAAAACATTGTGTTCTTTACGTTGTTTTTCTTCCCACTCCGGTAAATCTTTTGCAGCTTTTTCGATTTCTTCTTGCATCAGATTTAGATCGTTTAACAATTCCTTTTTTTCTTCTTCCGGAAGTTCGTCAAAAGCTTCAGGGCTTAGAACTTCGCCGTTTTTCATCGGGGCAACTACTAAACCAACTTGCATGTGCAATAATGATACGCTTTTCCCTTTAGCCTTTTTTTGTAACAAACGTAAATATTCGTCTTTTTTGTGTTTGTATTTTTCTTGAATAATACTTACGGCGGCTTTGTATTCGTCGCTTTCAACCACAGCAGGAATTGCAATACTGAAATCGTCAATGAGTTTGTCTATATCTTTAGCAAATTCAGTAGCTTGACCAGCTAAAAAACTTATGCTGTGCGGTTTGTGAGGTTCTTCAAAATTATACACATAAGCCCAGTCTTTTGGTGTTGGGCGTTTTTTAGCTTCTTCTTCTAAAATTCGTTTTACCAAACTGGCTTTACCTGTTCCTTCGGGACCAAGACAAAATAAATTATATCCTTTTGATTTAACGTTAATTCCGAGTTCAACAGCACTTATGGCCCTATCTTGTCCTAAGGCAGACATTCTTTCTTCAAGTTCGGCTGTTGTCGTGAAATCGAATTTTTGATAATCGCACACAGTATATAATTGATTTGGTTCTAATTTTGAAATACTCATTTCCGGATCCTACCTTAAACATGGTTACTTTGCCTAAGATATAGTATCAAAAAAGCTAAAATCTGGTAAATAATGGTAAAGAATTTAATTTCGGCAATATAATATGTCCGGATAATGAGGCTTTTTCCGAACCTAAAATATAAAAATGCGGAGGTGTAAATATATTGCGCAAATTATTAAGTAATGCATTTTTTGTTTCTAAATTATTTTTTGTAGCAAAAGAACTCATGTTATAATTCCATGCAGTCATTCCGAAATCGCCAAAAACAACAACCGGATTATCTTGTTTTGAAATAAAATCAGAAAGTTTTTTTAGGGCAATTTTTTTTGATAATCGGTTTAATTTGTTTAGGTTTATTGTAATAAAAGTTTGTTCATGATTGTTTTTTTTAATTTTTATAAACTCTGCGTAAGTGTTTTGTGCTAAAGTAACTCTTCCTGATGACTGAACAGAGTGTAATGACAGCATAAACCCGTTATCCCATCCTGAAGGGGCATGGGAAAAAGAATATTGTTCCGGTACCATGGATTGTAATTCAAAATCTTTTAAATAGGGTGTCGATACGGCTACAATTTCTGATTTTTTATTGATTGTTTGCTCGAACACATCTAAAGGATTATCTATTTCAGCACCATATAAAATTTGAGTGGAGTTAGCCGAATTTCCACCAAATATTGATACGCACGAAGATATTGCAAAAAAATTGATGATAACAAGTATTAAAGACAGGCTCATATATAGATAATAACGATGAAATGACGTATAAATAAACATTACCAGTAAACATAAATACATTTGCCACCTATATTCGCTTATCATTTGCGAAAAGGAATTTTCACCAAATCCGATAATGGTAAAAAGGGTAAATAAAGCAATCAGCGTTTTAAGAGTAGCATTAACTCTTGCCTTATGTTTTTTATTTGAAAGGTAGCCCATAATCTTATCTTCTTTTTTATTGTTTTTTTTATCCTTTTTTATATAATGGCTTTATATACTTAAAAAAACTTTTTGTAAACAAGCAGCGGTGCCGACAATGGATAACATTTTTAATATTTCCGGTTTCATAAATTTTATAGTCTCTAAAATTAAGGCGGCCTTTGTTTATACTGCAGAATATGTTTCTTCACTAACAAATGCAGAATTAGCGATGGTTTCATTGTTTTTGATTTTTATTATTTCTGCGTTATTAGCAATATTGTTTTGGTATATAAAGACTATTACTTCCAATATTCAAGAAGCTCGTAAAAAAGAACGTGAATTAATGTTGGCGCAAGATACCAGACTTGATAGGAAAGTTTTGAATGTTATTGAAGATGAATATATTCCTATAAAACAAGAAGAAGTTATAAAATCACCTAAGTACGAACAAATAACAAAGGGGCTGGCAAAGAAGCATACTACAATAGATTTTGATTGGAATAGAAATACACGCTTCCAAGATGCGGAAAATATAAAATCGGCAGATGCTTTTCAATATCGTCAAAAACCTCAAAAATTAATAGATTTACTGGGGCTTATTGTAGATTTGTTGGAGCGGGGAGTTGATGAGCCTAAAATTGCTCAAACAATTATGTATAAAAATCAACATCTTAATTCTGAAGATGATATAATACAGACAATTACCGCTATAAAATTTTTTATATACTTATGCGTAAATAACCGATTTAAAAAAATTGATTCGGAAAAAATGTTACCGCAAGAATCTACAGCTATTTTCCATATCGGAAGAGGGGATTGCTCTTTGGCTTTAGTGTTATTAGAAACTTTGATAGATAATAATTTGAAAAAGATAAAATCGATGTATGTCGGACCGGAAAAAGAAAGAAAATGGTGCGAAACATCAAACTGTGCAACAATCTTTGGTACTTTAGCCGCTTTTACGAATACCCATCTGGCAAGAGGTGCTTTTGAGTTAGCAATAGAATTAAACCCCAAGAATGTTACTGCTTGGGGACGGCTTGGTGATATGTATGCAAAAAGCGAGATTTTTGACAAAGCAATTTGGGCATATACTAATGTATTAAACCTAGCAGATGAGGGAATTTATACTCAACAAATTGCAAATGCAAACAAAAGATTGGCGATTTATTATAATGAGACCGGCTGGAAAGAAAAAGCGGATGAGATGAGTGAAAAAAGTTCTGATTTTTATGATAAAATAAAAATTAATCTCCCGTTAACCGATAGAGAAGTTAAGATTGTAAAAATTATCGAATCCAAAGAGTTTGAAAATATGGAAACTATTGTTGATAACTTTTTTAATCGTAAAGAGCCTGAACAGTCAGCCGGATATGTTTAGAGTTAACGGCTATATCCACCCCTTTGAATGTATCTGTCTATACCACTATTTTGCTTTTGTTTTTCTTCTTCTTTTTGTTTATCCGAATCGTGATGTTCTTTTTGTTCGGTTTTTGATATACGACCGCTTTTTTCTAAAATAAGATCACGAGCTGTCTTTTCGGCAACTTCTTTTTCTTGATTTTTTTCTTCTTTTTGTGTTTTTGTTTGTTGCTGCTCTTGTTTCTTTTGTTGTTCAGGAGTTTGAGCCTTAGTTTCTTCTGTTTTTTCTTTGGTTACGGCATTTATTGTTTCTTTTTCTTTTTGTTCTTTTTCGATATGTTTTTGAACAGATTTATTTTCTTTTTCAGCTTCTTGGTTTATAGCTCTGCTAACCTCTTTCTCTTCTGCATTCTTAATTTTCGGAAGTTCTTTTTCCGGTTTTGTCGGTTTGGGTTCGGTTGCTTTAAGCAGTTCTTTATCTGTCTTCTTTTTGATATTTTCTTTTGCTAAGTCTTTAGCATCAACTTCTTTTACTTTTTGACGTTGTTGTTCGGTAATCTTTCTATCTGTTTCAAGACCAACTTTCTTAATGGTTTCTTCGGCTTTTTGAAGTTTCATATCTCTTTCAACCATCTGACGGAGATGGATGTCTTCTCCTCTTTCCATCTGCTCTAAAAGTTTCTTTTCTTGCGGAGTTAGGGCTTTTTCAAGTGAGGATACTTCTTTATCCATGAAAACCGGAACTAAAATATATTCTCCCTCATCTTCATCTTCGTCATCAAAAGCATCTCTTATTTTTTTACTGATTTTTTTGAAGCCATTAGGAATATTTTTGGGTTTTCCGTGTTTGCCTTTGGATTTTGTATCACGATCCTTTTTAGCATTATATGCATTAGCTTCTTTAACGTTAACTTTCAATGTTAAACGTTCGTGTTTATCAATACCGCTTTTTTTCCAATCCATATTGGAATCTTCTTTTTTTTCTTTTTCTTCTTGCGGTTCTGAAAAAATATCGTCGTCCATCGTGATTTCCTAAAATTAGCTTTCACTGTAATTTAAACATATTTGACTAATTTTGTCAAATATTAACTGTTCTGTTTTTTCATTATTACCATAATTGATTCATTTGAGAGCAAAGAAGATGAGCATTCTATTTCACAACCATCATTTCTTCTTAGGCTTATGGCTCTGGTATTGTTGCTAAATAAATGACTTCTGATGTTTTTTTTGAGTTCTGTCCAGTTTACACCGGTATCAAAAAAATCTTTTTGCATATCAAGAAGTTCGCTAAAAGTCGGTTCGCTTGATAACATTGTTTCATCTGCATTCCATAGTCGTATGTATGATTTATTGTATAATTTCAGTCTGCCGTTTTCTTCAAAAATAAGTACAGCTTCTTCCATATTGTCCAATATTTCTTGTTGAGCTCCCATAAAAGAGCTATATTCTCTGCTTGCGGCCAATCGGTCAGAAATATCTTCATAAGCAAAGACAAGCCCGCCTTGTAAATATGGAGCACGCAGTCTTCTTAATGTTCTTTCATCAGGTAGGTGTAATAAATCTTCTTTTGGCTCAATGATTTTGTTGAACATTTTTTGTTCTTCGCTTTTGAAGAAAGGATAATCAGGAACTTCGGGAAGAAGTCTGTGTTCTCGTAAGTTGTCTAGAAAACTGCTGTATGTTTGACGTTTTTCGAGCCAATTGTTATCAAGACGCCAAAGTTCCTTAAAAGCGTTGTTATAAAAAGATAACCGATATTTGCTGTCAAAGACAGCAAAGGCTGTTCCTAAGGCTCCTAAAATTTCCAAATGTGCATTTTGGTGTTGTTCAAAGTGGTGTTTAAATTCGTCCAATTCCGTTATATCACGCAAGGTACCGACGGTGGAAATTTTATCGAGACTTTCTTCACTGTGAAAGGGTGTTTCGACTGCTTCAAAACAACATCTTTTACCGGCGATATTTATAATGATATTTTGAGTTTGAGTCTGATTACTTTTTTGACTTTTTTGAGCCAGTATTTTTAGAGTGTTTTCGTTGTTATCTTCTTCAATTTCTATTCCGTTGATTATAATATTGTTTTTATCGGGATTGTTTACAAATTCCATGTATTTTTTGTTAACTTGGGACAAACCTAAAGATGGGTTTCGTAACCAAACCGGATATGGTAAGTTATCTACTATATCTTCCAAGTTTTTTAATTTATTTTTCAAAAATTTCTGTTCATTAAGTATTGAGTTAATATAATCGGCATCTCCGCTTATGTCTCTAAACCAGATGATATCTCCATAAACACTACCATCCGCACCATTTACTCTTGCGCCGTTTACATTGAGTGTTTTTCCGCTCTTTAATATAAATTTGTCCTCAAACAGAACTCCGTCTTCTCTTAATAGCGTCACATATTTACGAATTTTTTCAGCATCTTCTTTATAAAAGGATTTTATAATATCTTCGAAAGAAGAATCTATACCGGATGGTAGTGATAAAATGACAGCCAAACGGCGAGAGCAATGTTCAACGGTTATTTGTGCAGAATTATTTATTCGGTCATCGGGATATACAAAAATAAAATATCCGTCTTTTGATGCATTGATTGTTTCGGCATATCTATCTTTTTTTCTGGTTATAAAATAGTTTTTTTGCCGCAATTTTAATATATTAATGTAGAGAAAAACAGAAACAAGTAACAATAAAAACACTACTGCAAAAACTATGTACCATAGTTCAGGAGCAGCATAAAACATGTCTAAAAGTAATTCTTTATTCATTTTTCTAAATTTTTTCTGTTATTTTTCTATTATATAATATAAAATAATGCCGATTAGTAAATTATAAAAATAAAATGGTAAACAACAAAGATGTATAATTTAGCGTTTGATACAACAGGACAAAGCTGTTCGGTTATTTTAACCAAAGATGGTGAAACATTAGAAAAATCCGTAAAAAAAATGGATTTTGGTCAAGCCGAAGTATTACTTCCGACGATACAAAGTATTCTGGAAAACCATGGTATAACCATGAAAGAGCTTGATTTGATAACGGTATGTACGGGACCGGGATCTTTTACCGGTGTTCGTTCATCACTATCTGCAGCCAGAACTTTCGGTTTGGCATTGCCTGAAATTGGATTGACCGGTGTGTCATCTTTTGAGGCCTATGTTGAAGATATTGAACCGGATGAGTTGGCGGAAATTAATGCCATAATAATTGAAACAAAACGTGAAGATTTTTATGTGCAACTTTTTGATGTGCATAAAAAACCTCTAATTCAGCCTCAGGCACTCAATTATGCAGATATAATAGATAAATTGAGAAATCATAAAGTTACTTTGGTAGGTGATGGTGTCGAAAGATTTTTAAGCCAACCATCAGGTTTGAGCTTACATGCTATAAAAATGGAAGAAATGCTTTCTATTTCGGCTCTCGCCAGATGTGGAGCTAATCGATATATAAAAAAATGTTTGGATTATCCGAAACCTCTTTATTTGAGAGCTCCGGATGTTTGTGTTAAAGCTTAATTTTTTATAATAACTTAACTTCTTTTTGTTAGACTGCTGATGATGAGGCAGGATATGACAAAGAAAAATATAAAGAAAATAAGCAGTTCAAAGAACAAAAAAAACAAAAAAAGAACTAAAAGAAATCAAAAAAAATGGTGGGTGAAACCATTATTTTATACTTTTGTTATATCCTTTTTGCTTTTGATTACTTATGTTTTTTATTGTTGGGTTACGTTGCCGGATATTTCCAAAGCTGTTGAAAGAACACGTCTTCCTGCCACAACAATCATTACTGAAGACGGGAAAGAAATATCTTCATACGGAGGTGTATATTCCGATATTGTTTATGCGGAAGATTTGCCGGATCATGTTATTGATGCCATAATTTCTACTGAAGACAGACGTTTTTATTCTCATTTTGGATTTGATGTAATAGCCTTTGGAAGGGCGATGATTGTGAATATTATACATCGTCGATATGTTCAAGGCGGTAGTACCATAACTCAACAGGTGAGTAAAAATCTTTTTTTAACCCCGCAAAAAAATATAAAACGAAAAGTTCAAGAGTTGTTGATGGCTTTTTGGCTCGAAAGCAAATTTACCAAAAATCAGATTTTAACTTTATATCTTAACAGGGTATATATGGGAGCGGGAACCTATGGTATAGAAGCCGCATCGCAAAAATTTTTTCATAAACCGGCAAAAGATATAAATATGCTGGAAGCGGCGATATTGGCAGGTTTATTGAAAGCTCCGGCAAGATATAATCCGGTATCTAGTCAAAAAAGAGCTATGGAAAGAGCTAATGTTGTTTTGCAAAGTATGGTTGATAACCATAAAATTTCGAAAAGACAAAAAGATATAGCACTTAAAATGAGTATAGGAAGTGCTAAGTATAAATTTGAATACGGAAAATATTTTGCCGATTGGGTTTATAATGAATCAAAAGCCTATTTAGGCGAACAAGAAAATGATATTAATGTATATACAACATTGAACGGAAAAATACAAAAAGCAGCTGAAGAAATTTTAAGGGAAACAATTGAAGAAAATAGAGATAAAAATGTTACTAATGGCGCCATAGTTGTTATCGACAATGATGGGGCTATTCGAGCAATGGTAGGAGGAGCTGATTATAAAAGCAGTCAATTTAATCGGGCTACTCAAGCTTTAAGGCAACCGGGGTCGGCTTTTAAAACTTTTGTTTATTTAACAGCTTTGGAAGAAGGCTTTGAACCTGATGATATAATTGAGGATAAACCCTTTGTTGTCGGAAAATGGAAGCCGGAAAACTATAACAAAAAACATCACGGCAAGGTTTCGATAAGTGAGGCATTTAAGCAATCACTTAATTTAGCTACCATCGATTTGAGTGAAAAAATTTCAAAGAAAAAAATTATAAAATTAGCTCATAAAATGGGAATAAGTACCCCTATCGAAAATAGTGCGGCAATGACTTTAGGTAGCTCAGAAGTAAAGATTATAGATATGGCGGTTGCATATTCTACCATTGCTAACGGTGGTTTTGCAAATTGGCCTTATTCTATTACGGAAGTATATACTAAAGACGGTTATAGAATTTATCAACGTATTAATGATGAAAAAAATCGCATTATTGATGAGGATAGTGTTGAAAAAATAACCTATATGTTAAGTGAAGTAATACAATCTGGAACCGGTAAAAAAGCAATCCTTCCATTTTTTGCAGCCGGAAAAACAGGAACATCACAAGATTATCGTGATGCGTGGTTTGTCGGCTTTTCACGAGGATATACGGCAGTAGTATGGTTGGGAAATGATGATAATTCGCCGATGAAAAATGTGGGAGGAGGAAGTTTGCCTGCAGAAATTTGGCGGAAATTGATGTTACAAATTGAGGAACAATAAAAAATTATGCTTTTATTCTTACAGTAATTATATATAATCTTGTAGCAAAAAAAGAATCGTAATTTTATGAGGAAAAAGAAATGAAACAAAAACCTGTTATGCTGCTTATTTTGGACGGCTGGGGCTATCGCAAAGAAATTACAAAAGATAATGCCATAGAACAAGGCAATACTCCTAATTGGCATGAGTACATTGAACAATATCCGCACAATCTTATTCAAACATCGGGGTTGGCCGTAGGTCTTCCTGAAGGTCAAATGGGAAATTCGGAAGTAGGTCATACAAATCTTGGTGCCGGTAGAGTAGTTATGCAAGATTTGCCTAAAATTGATATGGCCATAAAAGATGGCAGTATTGAGCAAAACAGCGTTTTGCAAGAACTCATTTCAAACTTGAAAACATCCGGAAAAGCTTGTCATTTAATGGGTTTGATGTCTCCGGGCGGAGTTCACTCATCACAAGCTCATATTGTTGCTTTGGCAAATATTTTGAATAAAAATGGAGTAAAAACTTGGGTGCATGCATTTTTAGACGGCAGAGATACTCCTCCTGAATCTGCCGTTAATTATTTGGCTGACTTTGAAAAAAGTATCGCAAATATGGAATTGGTTAAAATTGCCACAATTTCCGGCCGTTTTTATGCGATGGACAGAGATAAACGTTGGGATCGTGTTGAAAAGGCATATAATAATATGGTTTTAGCTGATGGTGTTCGTTATGCAACTTCTGACGAAGCCATAAGAGCTTCGTATGCGGAAAAAGTTACCGATGAATTTGTCTTGCCCTGTGTTATCGGTGATTATAACGGTTTTGAAGATGGTGATGCGGTTTTGATGGCCAATTTCCGTGCAGATAGAGCACGTGAAATTTTATATGTTTTGGCCGACAAAACTTTTGACGGATTTGCTCGTAAGAAAATTTTTGAATTATCAATGGCTGTCGGCATGACAGAATATTCTGTTGACCATAATCGTTTTATGAAAACGATGTTTCCGCCGGAAGCATTAGTTAATATTTTGGGTGAAGTTGTTGCCGAACACGGATTGACACAACTTCGTATTGCCGAAACCGAAAAATATGCACATGTAACATTTTTCTTTAATGGCGGTGAAGAAAAAGAATTTGAGGGCGAATCTCGAATTTTGATTCCAAGTCCTAAAGTAGCAACCTATGACCTAAAACCGGAAATGTCTGTTTATGAAGTTACCGATAAGTTGGTTGAAGCAATCGAAAATCAATCCTTTGATGTTATTATTTGCAATTTTGCTAACGGTGATATGGTTGGCCATACCGGAATTATGGACGCAGCTTTGAAAGCAGTTGCAGCGGTAGATGATTGTTTAGGACGTGTGGTTAATGCAATTAAAAAAGTGGATGGTGTTATTTTAGTAACGGCAGATCACGGAAATGCAGAAAAAATGCTCGATGAAAAAACAGGACAGCCTTATACCGCTCATACGGTCGGAGACGTTCAGGCTGTTTTGATAAATGCTCCTAAAAATGTTGTAGGTCTGGAAGAAGGTCGTTTGGCAGACATTGCCCCGACATTGCTAGATTTACTCGATATTAAACAACCGTCGGAGATGACCGGAAAATCTTTATTGATAAAAGGCTAAAAATTGTTGAGACTAAAAAAATATTTCGTATTTATCGCAACATTAACATTGTTTTTTTCAAACAATGTTAGTGCTGCGGTAGTCTCTAAACAAGATTTAGAATATGTACAACAGCAAGTTAGAGAAGAAAGTTCGAAACACAAAAAACTTCAACAACAAGCAGACAAAATAAGTCGTGAGATGAAGCAAATAAATAATCTCATGATAAAAAAAGCAAAACAAATACAAAATATTGAAGAAAAAACTTCTTTAATGGAAAAAGAAATTATCAAACTTCAAAAAGACTTAAAAGAGGCAGAGGAGGCATTTTTGTCGGAGGATAAAAAGCTTATAACAAATTTATATGCTCTGCAAAATTTAGCTCAAAAACCCACAGAGGCTTTGTTTGTGCAACCATTGACACCGGTTGAAATTGTTCGCAGTGCAATGCTTTTGCGTGAAACTGTTCCTTTTTTGGCAACCGAAGCTGCCATAATAAAAAAAGAACTCAATAAGATAAATGATAAAAAACAAAAGATAGAAAGACAGATTGTAAAAATTTCTCGAAGTAAAAGAGAGCTGGAAAATGAGCGAGCAAAAATGAAAGATCTTCGCTCTAAAAAATCGACTATGATGAAAAAAATCAGCAATCAAACCAAAGAAACACAAAACAAAATAAAACAACTTGCCGATCAGGCAAAAGATATTAAAGAACTTCTTGAAAAATTAGAAAAAGAAAGAAAGGCAAGAGCAACTTTAGAAGCTGAACGCAGGGAAAAAGCTCGTAGAGAAAGAGAAGAGCTGGAAGCATATAGAAAAGAAAGAGATTATTCTTCGTCTAAAGATGACTTGATAAAATCGCAACCCGAGTTTATAAAAGAAACAGGCAAAGCATTTGCCAAGGCAAAAGGAAAACTTTCTAAGCCGGCAATGGGTGGAATTGTTATTGCTTATGGACAAGAAACATCAAAAGGCGTAACTTCCAAAGGAATATCAATAAAAACTCGTTCGCAGGCACAGGTAGTTTCTCCGTATGACGGTTCGGTTATTTTTGCCGGTCCGTTCAGAGGATACGGAAAACTTATTATTATTGAACATGGAGAGGGATATATGTCTTTGTTGGCCGGAATGAACGAAATAGAGTGTGAAGTCGGTCAAATGTTATTAGCGGGAGAGCCTGTAGGACAAATGCCCGATGATGAAAACAGCAATTTGTATATGGAGTTGCGAAAAGATAATAAACCTATCGATCCCGAAGCGTGGATTGCAAAATAACGAATAAAAAAACAGGAATTAGTGATATGTGGAAAAAACTGACAATTTTTACTTTTATAATTAACTTTTCTTTATTGGCTGCCGGATGTGTTGTTGCCGCAGATAAAACTAAAGAAAAAGAAGAAAATTTTGATACATACGAAATGCTCAATTTGTTCGGAGAAGTAATGGAAAGAGCAAAGTTGACCTATGTAGAAGAAGTTAGCGATCAAAAATTAATAGAATCCGCTATTAATGGTATGTTGTCATCTTTAGATCCGCATTCAAGCTTTTTAGATGCAAAAAGTTTTAAATATTTGAACGAACAAACTCAAGGTAAATTCGGTGGTTTAGGTATTGAAGTAACAATGGAAAACGGTGTTGTAAAAGTTGTTTCTCCGATAGATGATACACCGGCGTTCAGAGCCGGATTAAAACCGGGGGATTATATTATATCTTTAGACGGAACCCCCGTTATCGGAATGACGCTTAACGAAGCTGTTGAGAAAATGCGCGGAAAAGTCGGAACAAAGATAAAACTGACTATTCGCAGAGCTAATGAGAAAAATTTTGATGTTACTTTGAAGCGAGAAGAAATTAAAATTCAATCAGTTAAAAGTGATATAAAAGCTGACGATATTGCATATATCAGAATTTCTTCTTTCAGTGAAGACGGCGATAAAAATATTAAAGATGAATTGTCTAAAATGCAAAAAAAGACCAAAAACGGAATTAAGGGCTTGATTATTGATGTTCGTAATAATCCCGGTGGGTTGCTTGATCAAGCGGTGGCTATTTCTGATTTGTTTTTAGATAAGGGAGAGATTGTTTCTACTCGTTCTCGCCAAGAAGAAGATACATTAAAATATAGTGCAACCGAAGGCGATATTGCTAAAGGTATGCCGATTGTTGTTATCATTAATGACGGTTCTGCTTCTGCTTCTGAAATTTTGGCCGGTGCTTTGCAAGATCATAAAAGAGCTGTTGTTTTAGGTGAAAAATCTTTCGGTAAAGGTTCGGTTCAAAGTGTTATTCCGTTTGGAAAATATGGTGCTATTCGTTTAACAACCGCTCGCTATTATACTCCTTCCGGTCGTTCTATCCAAGCTAAAGGAATTGAACCGGATATTGTTGTAAAACCGGCAAAGGTTGAAGAATATGATGCCGGATTGACAATCAGCGAAGCAGAACTAAAAAATGCTTTAAAAAATGATAATGCTGATAATGGCAAGAAAAAACAAGAAAAAGCAAAAGAAGATGAAGACCTTAAAAAAGATTATCAACTTTTGCGTGCTGTTGATACCGTAAAAGCTCTCATAATATACAGCAATAATAAGGATTAAGATGGAAAATATATATCGTAAATGTGTGGGGATTGTGCTTTGTAATAAGGAAAACAAAGTGCTTTGGTGTGAACGAAAAGATGCACCTGGGCAATGGCAATTTCCACAAGGCGGTATAGACGATGGAGAAACGTTTATAGAAGCTGCAAAAAGAGAGCTTAAAGAGGAAACATCTGTTGTTTCGGTTGAAAAAATAGCTACTATTGATGAGCCGATTATATATGATTTTCCTATTCATATAGCGAAAAGACTTAATAAACGTGGTCAAGCTATGAATTGGGTGTTATATCGTTTTACAGGTAATGATTCGGAGATTAATTTGCAAACAAAAATTCCGGAATTTGTAAATTGGAAGTGGGTTGATATTGACGAGACACCTAAAAATATAGTAAATTTCAAAAAAGAGGTTTATCAAAAGATGGTAGATCAATTTAGACCTTATCTTGGAGAGGTAGGTAAGAATGAATGAAGAAAACATACAAAACCTTATAAATCAGGCTTTAAGTTGTACTATAAGCAGTAAAGTCATGCTTGATGATGACCAACTTGATGCTCTGCAAAACTTGAATGAATGGTGTGTAAATGCAGCTTTACAAACCCCGGAAGTTGCAAAGAAACCGTTGAAAGTTATTTATAAGAGCAATGAAGAGTTTAAAATGGCATTGGTTGCTTTTTGTTTGTGCTATGCCCTTACTAATCCTCGTCGCAAGCTAAAAGAAAATAAAGAATTTTTTGAAAAAAATATTACCACCTATCACTTACCGAACAATATAAAAGAGATAGACTTCGGAAATATTGATCCTGATACGGCGGTAAACGCTATTAATTGGGATATTGTTGAAGACTGGAAACTTTATCGTGACACGGAATGTGGCGGTATTAAGGCATTAGTAGATGAAAAAACTCGTTTGGCAGGGCTTGATACATACCAAAGAGGAGGAGATCCTTTGTATGAGTTTGCCCGTTTTCATCGTAAATTTACCGAAAAAGAAAATAAAGTTGCGGAACAAGGACGAATCGAGGCTCAAAATGCATTCAGAAATGCGGTTATGCAATCTGTTGCTTCCGAGGTTGCAAAACAACAACTTCTCGAAGGACGTAATCCGATGGATATTATAAATTCGTTGCTGAGCCAAGAAGATACTTTACAAATAGGTTCTTCGAATCGCTCGTCAACCCCGCAAATTACTCACAGAAGAAAAAAATAACTAAAAAACAACAATAGTTATAGTCCTTCAAAGTTATTAACAAATTTGATGCTGAAATCCTCAAAATTGTTAACAAATTTGACTTTGAAATCTTCAAAATTGTTTACAAACTGCCATTGACCGCAACTGTTCGGAAAATGATTTACGGATTTTACTTTTAAGTCTTCAAAATTATTAACTACTTTGACCTTGAAGTCCTCAAAGTTTTCAACAACTTTTACTTTGCCGTAAAGTGGGATTCCGTTATATGTGCAACTTGCGTTCACTTGTCCGAAAGCATTGTTTGAGCATAGGATAAAACATAAGGCAAACATAATTTTTTTCATGGCTTATTCCTCGTCACTATTCTTTAGTTTCTTTAGAAGTTGTTTTTTCGGCCTTGATTTCTTTAGGGGGAGATTTTGTGTCAACCTCAAATAATTTGCTGATTTTTTCCCATAATGTCAGTTTTTTCTCACATGATTTGGTGTTTTTATTCCAATATCCGCCGGAATCTTCACATTTGCGAACATCTTTTTGGGTATATTCATAATACATGTATGCTCCGCCTCCGGCTATGGCTAAAACAAAAATGAGGATAATAAGATATTTGGCAATAAACCAAAAAATCCATAAAGCGATAACGGCAAACATCGAAATTTTATTTCCGATTGACGGAGAAAAAACATAGGCTTGCAGACCAAAATAAAGAAGTGCTAAAAAGAAAAAAGTATTTACCGGTGAAAATAAACATTTTTTCAATATCTTAATAAACCAATTTCCTTTTTTTTCTTCGCTCATCTTTATCTCTTTTGCTATGATTAACCTTAGCTGAGTTTAGAATATTTTATGTTTATAAACAAGGATAATTTTTTATACACATAATACACAACCGCATCATTAATATTTTTGAATTATTTTTTTTATTTGTTAGAAGAAAGACAATAAAAATTTTTTTAAGAGGTCTTTGAAATATGGAAAAACCGGATATAACATCATTACCCAGAAATATAGAAGCAGAGCAGGCTTTGTTAGGAGTTTTATTAGTCAATAATAAGGCTCACGAATCGATTTCGGAATATTTGCGCAGCAATCATTTTTCTGATCCGATACATGCAAAGATTTATGATGTTATATCAAAACTTATTTTGCGAGAAAGAGGTGCCGATATTATCACTCTCAAAAACTATTTTGAGCAAGAAGGAACGTTAGCAGATGTCGGCGGTTACAAATATTTGGTTAAGTTAGCGGAGAGTTCATCACCTCTTACGAATCCGGAATATTATGCTCAATATATTTATGAGCAATATTTGCGTCGTGAGCTTATTTCTGCCGGTTTTGATATTGTTAATAATGCAATGAAAGAAGATTTAGAATCGAGTGCAGTCATACAAATAGAAGAAGCGGAAAAAAGACTATACGATTTGTCTGATAAAGGCGATGCCGGAAAAGGTTTTATAAATTTTTCCGAGGCTTTATCTGCTTCGATAGACACCATTGAAAAAGCATATCAAAGAGAAGGGGATATTTCGGGAATTTCTACCGGATTAGATGACTTAGATAAAAGAACCGGTGGTTTGAATAATTCCGATTTAATCGTTTTAGCCGGTCGTCCGGCAATGGGTAAAACAGCTTTAGCTACGAATATTGCATATAATGTTGCCGAGTTGATGAGCAGAGATAAAAGTTTTGAAGAAAAATCTCGCGGTGTGGCTTTTTTCTCTTTGGAAATGTCTGCAGACCAATTAGCAACTCGTATCTTGTCAACAACTGCCGGTATTTCTTCTAAAAGAATGCGAAACGGAGAAATTGATAGCGGAGAATATGGGCGTCTTTCCGAAGTGGCTCGAACATTAGAAAAAATGCCGCTTTATATTGATGATACGCCCGGATTAACAATTAATGCAATTCGCAATCGTGCTCGCCGTTTGAAAAGAACAAAAGGTCTTGGGTTGATAGTGATTGACTATATACAACTTATTAGCGGAAATTCTAAGCGAGGTGAAGCGAATCGTGTGCAAGAGTTATCGGAGATTTCTCGTGGATTGAAAATTATGGCGAAAGAACTCAATGTTCCGGTGATAGCTCTTTCACAACTAAATCGAGGAGTTGAACAACGTGATGATAAACGTCCGGTTATGTCTGACTTGCGTGAATCCGGATCTATTGAGCAAGATGCTGATATGGTTTGGTTTGTATATCGTGAAAACTACTATATTCAAAATGAAGAACCGAAAGAAACCGATAAAAACTATTCACAAGATAAGCACGATAAATGGGAGCAAAGATATAAGGCTACAAAATATAAAGCAGAGGTGATTGTCGGAAAACATCGTCATGGACCGACCGGAAAAGTTGAACTATCATGGAATGGTGAATTTGCTCAATTCGGTAATTTTATTCGTGATGAACAATTGCCGGAACAGATAGGTTAGTCATGAGTGAAAAAAAGCAATATACTATAGTTATTCAAAACACTTATCATCAAAATATAAATAGTGTTGAGCCCGAGTTTTGGAAAAAGAAGAAACTTGAGCAGATGAATGAGCAAGAATGGGAGCTTTTGTGTGACGGTTGCGGAAAATGTTGTCTTAACAAGTTAGAATCTGGCGGAAAAATTTATTTTACTTGTGTTAAGTGCCGCTTTTTAGATAGCAAAAGTTGTTTATGCCGAATCTATGAAAATCGTTTTGAAAAAGTTTCCGATTGTCGTAGTGTGAATTTTGCAGCTTTAAAAGAGCGTCCTCGTTGGCTGCCTAAAACTTGTGCGTACCGATTGTTGGAAGAGGGGAAGGATTTACCTCAGTGGCACCCGTTAATAAGCGGAGACAAGGAATCGGTTCATAAGGCGATGCAATCAGTAAGAGGAAGATTATTGATTTCGGAAACCGAAGTTAAAGATGATGAATATGAAAATTACATTGTTAACTGGAAAGATATTTGATATCGAGAAGGAAGTTGATTTTCCTTTGAAAGTTGTGGCTTCCAAACAGGCACGGCGATTGAGTTTGCGCATAGATGCTAAAAACAGGATTCCGGTTTTAACTGTTCCTAAGCTTTGTTCCAAACGTCAGGCATTAAATTTTGTTAACTCGCAAAAACAATGGATAGAAACACATTTACAAAAAATCCCCGAACAGAAGACGTTTGAAGAAAACGAAAAAATATTTGTTGCCGGACAAGAACTGATTATAAAACACTGCGATAAAATTTGCGGTGGAGTGATGGTTGAAAATGATATTCTTTGGGTTTCGGGAAATAAAGAATTTTTGTCACGCAGAGTGCGAGATTTTATAAAAGAACAAGCCCAAAAATATCTCTATGAGTTGTCTTTGCAAAAAGCCGAGAAATTAGGCTGTAAAATTAATAGGGTGGTAATTAAAGATACGAAATCTCGTTGGGGGAGTTGTTCTTCCTTAAATAATATCAATTATAGTTGGCGTATTATGTTGGCACCGCTAAAAGTGATAGATTATTTGGTTGCGCACGAAGTATCACATTTAGAACATCAGGATCATTCAGCACAATTTTGGAAATGTGTTGATGAATTGGCTGAAGACTTTGAATATGGAAAAAATTGGCTTAAGAAAAACGGTCGTTATTTGAACCAATATATTTAAGTCTCTTGATTTCAAAAAATAAAAAATCTATATTATCTTTAGTATAATATTTGTCAGGAGATAAAAATGTTAGAAAGAAACTATACTTCAGCAGTTGAAAGAAACGAAGTTGACGAAGGTTTGCGCAGCTACTTAATCAGTGTATATAATTATATGTCCAGCGGTTTGGTGGTTACTGCTTTAGCTGCGTTTTTGGTAGCAAATTCGTCATTAATTAATTTGATGTTTTCTGCTCAAGGCGGAATGTCTGGTTTAGGATGGTTGTTTTTACTTGCCCCTTTAATTGTTATTTTCGGATTTAATTGGGTGCTTACCAGAGGAACAATAGGACAAGTAAGGGGTGTGTTCTTCTTATATTCTGCACTTATGGGAGTTTCTTTGGCTCCGATAGTTTTGGTTTATACCGGTGCAAGTATGGCTCGTGTATTCCTGATTACTGCTGCTACATTCGGTGCAATGAGCTTATACGGATATACCACCAAAAGAGATTTAACTTCTTGGGGTTCTTTTTTAAGAATGGGATTATGGGGTGTAATTATTGCGGCTGTTGTTAATTTCTTTATGCAGTCAGCATCACTTGATTATGCTTTGTCATTTGTAGTTGTCGGTTTGTTTGTAGGGCTGACAGCTTACGATACACAAAAAATTCGCCAAATTTATATGTCTTATGATAGCGAAGATATACAAGGTCGCAAAGTTGTTGTCGGTGCTTTATCTTTGTATCTTGATTTTATCAATTTATTTTTGGCTTTGTTGCGTATTATGGGCGACAGAAGATAGAACATTGTGAATAAAATACATAAAAGGGAGGTTGTTATCCTCCCTTTTCTTGTATATAGAAAAAACACCGATTTTGTTTCGGTGTCTTTTTCTAAAAACAGTCATTTACGGACTATACATTGAACAAGAAATTCATTAAATCGCCATCTTGTACTACATATTCTTTTCCTTCAGAGCGCATTTTTCCTGCTTCTTTGCACGCCTGTTCTCCGCCAAGCTTTACATAGTCATCATACGATATAGTTTCTGCTCTGATAAAACCTCTTTCAAAATCGGAGTGAATTATACCTGCACATTGCGGAGCTTTTGAACCTTTTACAAATGTCCATGCTCTAACTTCTTTTGGGCCGGCAGTAAAATATGTCTGCAAACCTAACAAATCATATCCGGCTCGAATAATTTTTGCCAATCCGGTTTCTTGTAAGCCTAATGTTTCTAAAAATTCTTGCTGTTCCGCTTTATCATCAAGTTGAGCTACCTCGGCCTCAATGGCCGCAGAAATAACTACCGATTTAGCTCCTTCCGAAGCAGCTTTTTCAGCCACTTTTTTTGAAAAAGCATTACCTTCTGCGGCTGAATTCTCGTCTACGTTGCAAACATACAAAACAGGTTTTGCCGTAAGCAGTTGTAACATTCTATATTCTTTACATGCGTCTTTATTAGAAATATCGGGAGCAGCAACTCTTGCCGGTTTTCCTTCTTTTAATGCTGCAATTATAGGCTCCATAACTGCTTGTCTTGTTATAGCTTCTTTATCGCCGCCTCGGGCCTTTTTTATAGTTTGGTCATAGCGTTTTTCCAAAGATTCCAAGTCCGCAATCATTAATTCTGTTTCAACAATTTCAGCATCTCTGATAGGGTCAACACTTCCTTCGACATGAGTAATATTGTCATCTTCAAAGCAACGTAAAACATGGACAATGGCATCTACTTCACGAATATTGGCTAAAAACTGATTACCCAATCCCTCTCCACGAGAAGCACCTTTTACCAATCCGGCAATATCTACAAATTCTAACTGTGTCGGTACAACATTTTTAGGCTGAACCATTTCAACCAATTTATCTAAACGAGAATCAGGAACGGCAACTCGCCCCGTATTAGGTTCAATAGTACAAAAAGGGAAGTTTGCAGCTTGTGCTGCTATTGTTTGAGTTAGAGCATTAAATAATGTGGACTTTCCTACATTAGGCAAACCGACAATACCACAATTAAATCCCATAATATTCTCCTTTATTTATGACGTAACATACCGATTTTGTTGCTAAAAGCATTTACTCCTTCTTTTAGCAATACTCCGATATTTTCTGTAACTAATTCTATATTTTTATCTAAAGATGCTAGCTCTGTTTTTGAAAAACGAGAAAGGACGTGATTTACCACAACCTCTCCGGTACCTTTAGGATGCCCGACTCCTAAACGAATACGATGATAAGCATTGGTTATATGAGAATCAATACTCTTTAAACCATTATGTCCTCCGGAACCTCCTCCGGTTTTTGCTTTAATTTGGGATATGTCCAAATCCATATCATCGTGAATAACCACAATATTATCAGGAAGAATTTTATAGAACATTGCTGCTTTTACTACCGAATTTCCCGATAAATTCATATAGGTTTGCGGTTTTAATAAATAAACTTTTTCTCCGGCAATTTTTCCCTCAGCTATTAACCCGTCAAATTTTTCGCGCCAAGAAGCAAAATTATATTCTTCAGCGATAGCATCAACCGTCATAAAACCTGCATTATGACGCGTATTTACATAATCTGCACCGGGATTTCCTAAACCGACGATTAAAAACATTTCTTCTCCATAGAAAAAATCGGAGCGACCGATTCTCAGTTTATTGTAAAACAAACAACCAAGAATTTATGCGCTCCGATAATCCTTAAAGCTTACTTTCTGAGAAAGTCAACGTGAATTGGTTTGTCAGAAACCGGATGGAATTGAACATCTTGGCAAGAAACTTTAATTTTTTTGCCATCAACAACAACTTCAATATCCGCATCGTAGAAACCAACCATATCCAAAGCTTTTTCAAGCTCAACAGGATGAAGGCTAATCATAACCGGTTCTTGTTTATTACCATAAATTACGGCAGGAACACGACCTTCACGACGACATGCTCTAGCTGCCCCCTTACCTGCTCTTTCGCGCTTTTCAGCATTAAATGTAATATCTGTCATTTTTATATTCCTTAAAAAATTAACACACACCGACAAACCTCCAGGGGTGTCTGTCGGATAAACTGCTTCTACTACTTTATTTTTGTTTTTTCAAGTATTTTTTATATTCAAAAATTTTTCATCATCACAAATATTATTTAAAAACAAAAAGAGGGAACGAAAATTCGCTCCCTTTATCTCTTTTTGTTTGTAGAACTACTTTACGTAGTTAGTGACCTCAGCAGGTGACTTCTCGCTAAGGTTAACGGCCAAGCACTCACCAAGGTGATACTGACGGTTAGCATTTACGAGAGCTACCTCTCCGCCGTGCACACGCAACTTAACAACATACAAGTTGTCTTCACCGACGAGACGAATAAGCTCTGCAGTGTCATAGCAATGATACGAAGCCTGCGTAACAACTTTGACAGACTTTGTGCCACACGGTTTTGCCCAAACGACACTCTGCTCTTGTTCATCCGGTGTCAACTCTCCTGTTAAGAAACCAAGACGACCATTGTCATCAGAAACAACAACTTGATCGCCAACCACGGCAACAACATTCAATTTGCGGTATCCACGCACACGATTAAGGATACTAGAAAAAACATTTTTCATGTTGGTAAGATTATATGATGAATAATTAGTTTGAATATACTATAGATACACCTTATTTTCTTTTTTGTCAATATTTTCATCAAAAAAAGGCGTTGCATTCAGCAACGCCTTACGAAATATGATAAATTAAACAAACATTGTGTCTAAAAGTTCTTTGCAATAAGCTCTCAAATCCGGATTTTTCATCAAAGAAAGTTTCAAATTTGAACGAGCTAAATCAGCATTTGTTCCGCAGTCAAAACGAGTAACATCGCACAATACTCCGGTTAATTTCATGCCTCTTTGAGCAGCTAAACCGGCTGCATCAGCTAAATTAATCTCGCCATTATTACCTTTTTGAACTTCCGGTAAAATATCCATAATTTCATTTGGCAAAATATATGGTCCCATACTCGCATAATTAGATGGTACATCTTCTAAAGCCGGTTTTTCTACTTTACCTTTTGCTCTAACCACACGACCATCACGAACCGCACCGATAAGAGCCCCGTAACGTACCATTTCTTCACGAGGGAATTCCATAATATTTTCAACCATACCGCCTTCTTGTTCATAAACATCCAACAATTGGCGTAACACACCCGGACCACCATGAGTATTGATATAAACATCATCTGGCCACATAACAACAAAATCTCTGTCACCGACATATTCTTTTGCCATCAAAACAGCATGTCCGTTTCCTTTAGGTTCAGATTGTTCGGCAAAATGGAACTTCATACCTTCGGGAATAATATCTTGAATTACTTTCAATAAATCAAGTTTACCTTTTTCTTTTAGGTGTTCCTCAAGCCAAGGATATGGTTTATAATAGGTTTCAAACAAATGTTTACATGATTGATCGCTATATATAAAAACAATCTCTTTGATTCCGATTTCTGCACATGCATTGACTGCATACTGAATTATCGGCAAATTATTAAGTGTTAAAAAGCCTTTGTGCAAAACTTTTGTAGCGGGCAGGTTACGTGTTGACAAACCTGCCACTGGGAGGATACATACCTCAGGTTTTCTATACATCAAAATCTCCAAATTATAAAATTAATTGATGCTTATATATATAACATAAAAAAACCTTTCTACAAGTTATTTAACTATTCTTCCACCGCTTTCTATTTCTTCGCCGTCATTCACACGCAATATTAAACCGCTTGACGATTCTCTATTTGAATCGGACATTGAAGGTTGTTGCAAAGAGCTACGGACAACGCCACCGGTTTGATTGCTAAAATCGAGCACTTGCATACCTTGTTTTTGAATAGCTTGTTCCGAACGATTGATTTCATCCAAATCACGTTCAACAGTAACTGTTTTTCCGCCGGCTGTTGCTATTTTTCCCGTATTTTCAGAAAGCTTTTGCTTAATAGCTTCATCTTCCAGTCTCTGTTGATAAGCATTTTCTTCGGCCGTTATTTTGGCGTCAACATGTTCTTCATAATTATCGAGAATTTTTTCGGCTTCCGCTATTTTATCACTGGCGTTTTCCAAGTCTCTACGAAAATCAGCAGCAAATTTTTCCAAAACGACTATATCGTTTACTCCTTGTGATACAACGTTGTTACCGCCAACCTGAATATTGATTTCATCAATACCGACAACCAATTTTTCAAGTTGATTTTTCATATTTTCTGCCTCGGCATCGCCCTCAAGATAATAGTCGGCATTAAATGCAGCCAAACGTTTTCCAAACTCACCATTCATATCAAGCAACCTTGTCGGCAACGTTTGTGACCGTGCTGCAATTTCTGTAATTTTTGCAACATCTTCACGTATTCTCAAACGAACATCTTGCACTCTGGTAGAGGTCAAATCTCTTTCAATTTTAGATAAACGTTCTTCAATTAAATCATTTTGGGTTTTTAATTTTGCTATTATATCATCATTAATATCAGCCATTCCGTTTTTAGAAGTAACTTCGGCAATATCCATGTTTGTTTGAACTATCTGTTTATTAATGGCCGAATAATATCGTTTCATTTTTTCATTTTCGGCCAAATTATTACCGGCCTTAAATTCTGCAACAACAGAACCATTTAATCTTTGTTTTGATTTTTCGGCACGTTCTTGTTGTTCATCCATCAAGTCACGATATTTTTTGATTTTTGCATCTTGTTCGGCTTTTGCTTGGGCTAAAGCTTGTTGTTCATTTGCATCATAAACATCTGTTATAGAACTAACGTCAACCTCAAGAGTTGGTGCATTTAGACTACCATCGAGAGCAAAACTTAATCCCGAAACATTTTTAACAGTTTTGAATATCGGGTTAAATGTAGAAGTAATGCTCCATGCACCCAAATTACCATCTGCAGATAAGTCTACGGCATAGGTATCACCATCAAAAGTTGCATATCTTATATTATAATTTCCGTTTTCAAGTTTAAATTCTCCAACAAAGGAATTAAACATTGTTTCGCCGGAGCTTAAATTTTCTTGAACCAAAGCAGTAAAACCTTCAGAAATCACTCTGTTTTCGAGGTCTGCTTCTATCACACTCAAATCCCAACCTTTAACAATCGGCTTAATAAATTTAAATTTGCCGCTTCCGTTAATTTGTGACATAATATTATCCACTGTGTCTGCGGAAGTGTTAAAATCTAAACTAGCTTCTAAAATAGCTTTCTCAATACCATAAGAACTACCGCTCCATTTGGCTTTTTGCAAATCCATATTATTCAGAGCAAGCTTTCCTTTTAATGTTGGGGTTTGAACAGTATTAAGTTCAAAATCCAAATTAACAAGTCCGTTTTCTTTTTCACCAATAAATTGAGCAACTTTCAATACTTGTTTATTTAACAACATGGTCCAAGAAGTATTTTTAAGTGCATAATTTTGCAATGACAATTCATCAACATTAATTTTGGCTTCCATATCCCAATCTTTTAGCCAAGAATAATCTATTTTTGCCTTACTTAAATTTGGTTTAGGCAAAAATGGTACTCGCTCTGTTTTAGGACGAAATACTCCTGTTTCATTTCGAGTATTTTGGTTATAAATAAAACGTTCAAATTCAAATTTATTTGCTTTCAAATTAGTTTTTATGAGATTTCTACCTTCTTTTTTCGAAAACAAAATATCTCCCGCAAAATGATTTGAACCGATATACATATCCATATTTTTAAACAATAAGGCGTTAATGCTTCCTTTAATTTCAGAAGACAGCTTAATCAATCCCAGAGGAAATTCGGGGTTATAGTTTATTGAAAAGTCATTTAACATTCTGACCATATCGTTATTATTTAATTCTACTTTACCATTTAAGTAATATATGTTGTCAACTTTTGAAATTTCGCCTTTATACACATTGTCAATATTACCCAATTTTGATACAGCTTTTATGGCGGCACGATTCAAACCGCCGGTAATAACTCCCTTAGAATCAAATTGCAATAAATTATCAAAATTTACTTTTGGAAATTCGAGTCCCATTCTTTCCGTAAAGGCTTTATTATCTGCAACGGCAATTCCGTATTTCAAATTTTTGAACTTAGGCTCTTCACCAAAACCGGAAACTTCTCCTTTAAGAACTATTTGTGCACTTGCAACATTATTAACCGTAAAATCTGCAATTTTTGCAACTCCGTCTTTAATTACCGCTTCTGCAGAAACTTTTTCAAACGGAATTTTATTCCATATACCGGAATTTAATTTAGCTCTAAATTGAACATCTAATTTGTTTAATTTAGCCAGTTGTTTAAAACGATATATAACTTTATTTTCCCATCCTGTTTTAGATACTGCTTCCGGTAAAGTTTCAATGTAATTATCTAAATTTACGTTATCAACATCAGCAATAATAAAATATTTATCTCCACCTTTTCGCAACCACGCTAATTTTGCATTAACCGCTGTTTTATCCATATTAAAGACAAACGGACTTGCCTTGATTGTTTCCAATGTTCCCGATAAATTAAACTTAGTAGATGCTTTTTTATACACTCCCTTAGTCAAAGGGGTAATCTTATACCCTAACCAATTTGCGGTTTTAGCAAAATCCAAAGTACTCGCATCCACATCAAAATTATATGTCAAAACCTTTTCAACACTGAAAATTTCACCTTTAAACTTGACTAATCCGTCAAAAGGAAGTTGAGCGTTAAATTTTTGAACAATAAAAGCATTATTCATAAAATCAAAACTCAAATCAAAGTCTCTTATAACTTGATTTTTATAAGTAGTTTTAACCGATTTCACATCACCGATTATGTCAAAATTATATTCCGGAATATAGTTCTTACCGTCATATCTTTTCAAAAAGTCTTTTATGGCTTGCAGAACAGGCTCTAAATTGAGTTCAGCCATATTGAATGCCAAATCGATACGACGGCGTTGCATTCCTTCTTCGCCGATTTGTGTTTCTTTTCTGGGAATAAGAATATTACCGGCTCCGGCACTTTCGGCATATTTTACAACGATATTGGAAAGAGCTATTTGTGTTTTATCGCTCTTTACCGCCAAAGACATTGCTAAAGGATATTCATAATCTTCCGAAATTTTGGCTTTAGAAAACATACTGTTTATAAAATTAACCGGATTTTTCGATTCAACCACAATATTTCCGTTTACGGCATCGTTTTTCAATAAAACCGTTCCGTCAAACCTAACATAACTTTCTGATTGCGGGTGACTTATAACCATATTTACAGATGTTGCAAAACTATCCGAAAACTTACCTAAATCAAGGGCAAATCCTCCGGGGGTTCCGTCTTTCACATAACTTCCTTCGATTCGATACGGACCAAATAAACTTCCTGCAATCACTTCCGCATTAATATTGGCGATTACCGAATCAATTTTATACATCTTATTTATAAAATGAAGTTTGGCATCTTCCAGCATTACACTGCCGAAAGATACTTCAACATTATTTATGGCAAAATCTTCATTACCGCTTTTTGCCGATTCCCAATTAAGTGTTCCGTCTTCATATCCTTCTATAAAAATTTCCGGATTGACGACAGTCATCTTTTCGACATTAATTTTACCTTGAATAAGTGAACGCACGGATAGGGATGCTACTACTTTATTGATTTTCGCCAAAGTAACCTTTTGTCCTGTTTTATCGTGATTATATACATCGATATCAGCAGCTTCCAAAGATGGTGTCGGAAAAATATGAAAACTTACCGAACCATTGAAAGCAACATTTTTTCCGGTTGCCTCCGCAAATTGTTGCGCAATACTGGCTTTATGCTGATTCCAGTCTATCATATTAAGATAAACGGTAGCTCCGATTAATCCAACAATTACAAGACCTAAAACCCCAAAAATCAACTTTTTAATCATAATCTATCCTTTTTATAATTTGCCTTAATTTAACTTTATTCATAACTGCACAAAGTTAAAAAAATCTTTGCTAAATGCACAATCGTAGCATATTATAAAGCATATATTGATTAATAAAAAGCTTAAGGTCAAGAGATAACATGAAAAAAAATCAACTTCTTTTAAATTTAGCCGTCAATTCCATGAACAATGCTCATGCTCCTTATTCCAATTTTAAGGTCGGAGCAGCTATTTTAGCTGATAATGATAAAACGTATTTCGGATGCAATGTCGAGAATATATCTTATCCTTGCGGAACTTGCGCCGAAGCAGGAGCTATTGCCGCAATGATTGCTGACGGAGGAAAAAAAATCGTAAAAATAATTATTGTTTCTGACGGAGATATAATGATAACACCTTGCGGAGCTTGTTTGCAGAGGATTAAAGAGTTTGCTACATCAGAAACCGAAATAATCTTAACTAAAGGATGTGAAGAAATAAAAACCGTAAAAATTTCCGATTTACTTCCTTTAGCTTTTGAGGAGTTTTAGTATGATAGATTTAAATCAATTACATAAATTAATGCAGGGACATAAACCTGAAACAGCAATTATACTCGGCTCCGGATTAGGAGGAATTGCCGATAATTTGCAAGATAAGCTCATCATAAAATATGAAGAAATCAGCGGGTTTCCCAAAAGTACCGTTGCCGGTCATAACGGACAATTTGTTATAGGAAAAATTGATAATAAAGAAATATTATGTATGCAAGGGCGTTTTCATCTTTACGAAGGGCACAATCCCGGAGTCATCGCCGAAGTAATACAAGCATTAAAATATATCGGTATAAAACAATTGATTATAACCAATGCAGCCGGATCGTTAAATCCCGATTTTTATCCCGGAGAAATTATGCTTATAACCGATCATATAAACTTTTCGGGTTGCAATCCTCTGCTAGGTGCCAACGATGAAAAAATAGGACCTCGCTTCTTTGATATGAGCAATGCATACGATAAAGAACTGCAAGAAAAAGCTCGTAATATTGCAAAAAGAAAAAATATCAACCTTCATGAAGGCACCTATCTAATGGTGTTAGGTCCTAATTTTGAAACTGCCGCAGAAATTCGAGCTTTCAGAATTTTAGGAGCCGATGCCGTCGGTATGTCAACCGTTCCCGAAGTTTTAGCCGCTGTTCACTGCGGAATAAAAGTTTTGGCAATTTCAGCTTTGACCAATTTCGGAACAGGAATACAAGCTACTCCGCTGAGCCATGAAGAAACCCTTTTAGGTGCAGCAAAAGCATCAGGAAGTTTAACAGATTTAATCATAAATTATATTAAGGAGGAATAAATTATGCGAGATTTTGAAATGGCAAAACAACTTATTTCTTGCCTTGACTTGACATCTCTCAATAAAGATGACAACGAAACAAGTATCACAAAATTATGTGAACGGGCAATTACACCTTATGGTAATGTCGCTGCTGTTTGCGTATATTCAAAATTTATTCCTTTGGTTCAAAAATTGCTTGAAAATACAGATATTTCTGTAGCTACAGTAGTAAATTTTCCTGAAGGAGGAACAGACATAGAAGCAACCATAGAGGAAATAAGAAATGCCATAGCTTATGGTGCAGATGAAATTGATGCAGTTTTTCCATATAAAAGTTTTTTGGAAGGAGATATTGAAGTTTGCCGCAATTTTATGGATGCCGTAAGTAATGAGTGTAAAAATCATAAACTGAAAATTATATTAGAGAGCGGAGCGTTTCCTCATATTACTCAACTACAAAATGCTTGCAGTTTATGTATGGAATATGAAATAGACTTTTTGAAAACATCCACGGGAAAAACCGAAGTTTCAGCTACTCCGGAAGCAGCTAATGCAATTTTGGAAACAATTCATAACACTCCTCGCCATGTCGGTTTTAAGGCGAGCGGAGGAATAAAAACTTTTGAACAAGCTCGAAAATATTATATTATAGCACAATCAATTTTTGGTGAAACATGGACAACATCCGAACATTTTCGTATCGGAGCTTCTTCTGTTTTAGATGATTTATTAAAAGTTATAAAAAAAGGAATTTAATATGTTACCGCAAGAATTAATTCGCAAAAAACGAGATAAAAAAGAACTTACTGCCGAAGAAATAAGTTTTTTTATCAAAGGAGTTACCGATAAAAGTATTGCTGATTGTCAAACAGCAGCTCTAACTATGGCTATATATCTCAATGGTTTCAGTAAAAACGAAACTACCGCTTTAACTATGAGTATGAGAGATTCCGGCGATGTTCTAAAATGGGATGATATAAACGGACCGATTGTTGACAAACATTCATCCGGAGGAGTTGGAGATAAAATAAGTCTTATGTTGGCTCCGATGTTAGCATCATGTGGAGCATTTGTTCCTATGATTTCCGGACGAGGTCTCGGACACACAGGAGGAACACTTGACAAATTTGATTCTATCCCAGGATATCAAACTTGCCCGTCAAATGAACTATTCCGCAAAACCGTAAAAGAAGTAGGTTGTGCAATTATCGGGCAAACAGGAAATCTTGCTCCTGCCGATAAAAAAATATATTCTTTGCGCGACGTATGCGCAACCGTGGAATCAATTCCTCTTATCACCGCTTCAATTCTATCCAAAAAATTGGCTGCAGGGCTAGATTGTTTAATTATGGATTTAAAATGTGGAAATGGTGCATTTATGAGCAACATTGAAGATGCTCGAGAGTTAGCCAAATCGATTGTTAATGTTGCAAACCATGCCGGAACAAGAACCAAAGCATTACTTACGGATATGAATCAGGTTTTAGGAACAACCGCCGGCAATGCTGTAGAAATGCAAGAAGCCGTAGACTATCTTAAAAACATTAATGTCGATAGTCGTTTACACTCAATAACCATGGAATTATGCGCTAATTTATTGGTACAGGCAAAATTATTCCATACCACTGATGAGGCAAAAATTCAGTTACAACAAAATATTGATAATGGTAAAGCTTTGGAAATTTTTGCAAAGATGGTAAGTTCGTTAGGCGGACCTACGGATTTTGTTGAAAATACCGAAAAATATTTACCGCAAAGCCCTCTGAAACTTCCGGTGTTTGCAAATACTGCCGGCTATGTTAATGCCATGAATACTCGCAACATAGGATTAAGCATTATCGAGCTTAAAGGCGGACGTATTACACCGGAACAAAAGATAGATTATTCTACCGGATATTCCGGATTTTGCCAAATCGGAGATTATGTTGATGAACAAACTCCATTGGCTTTTGTTCATGCTGCTAACGAAGAAGATTATGAAAAAGCTGCAAAATCATTGCAAAACAATATAATCATCAGTGAAAAGGCTCCGATTGTCGGTAAAAATGTTTTTGAGGTTATTGAGTAATGCCGCATATATACAATGCTCCTAATATCCCTTTAGCAAAGCATGCTTTTTTCGGAAGAAAAGGCGGTGTTTCTAAAGGGATATATAATAGCCTGAATTTTAATTATCGAGGTAATGATAAACCTGAAAATCTTTCTCGAAACTTAGATATTATAGGAGCCTATTATGGTTTTGACGGTTCAAGAGTTGTTCGTTTGTTGCAGGCTCATACCAACAAATCTGTATATATTGACAAACCGTCACAATATGAGATAGAGGCGGACGGAGTTGTTACCGACCAAACAGGTATAATTTTAGGTGTTACCACCGCTGACTGTATTCCCGTATTGTTGGCTGATTATAAAAACGGCATAATCGGAGCTGCTCATGCCGGATGGAGAGGTGCATTAAGCGGAGTAGTAGAAAACACCATAAAACTAATGCTAGAACGTGGAGCAGAAATTAGCGAAATAGCGGTTGCAACCGGGCCTTGTTTGCAAAAAGAAAATTTTGAAACAAAAGATGATATGCGAGATATGTTTCTTGCCCAATCAAATGAAAATCAACAATTTTTCACTCAGATTGGTGACGGAAAATATCTTTGCAATTTAGAAGAATATGTAAAATATCGTGTTAAATTACTGGGTATAAACAACATTTTCACTTCGGGAATAGATACTTATTCAAATCCTGATTTATATTTCAGTTATCGTCGAAGTTGTCATCAAAACCTTATAAAACAAGCGGGAGATTTTGGAATTGAGTTATCGACCATCTGTCTATGAAAAAGCTGACTTAAAGCATTATAACCAACGACAATATCCGATAGAAATGTTGGTTATTCATTCTATGGCTCACAATGCCGAAGAAGGAATTGCACGTTTAGACGAACAGAAACTCAGCTCACATTATGTAGTAGATTATGATGGAACAGTTTTTCAATGTGTTGAGGAAAATAATCGAGCATGGCATGCCGGAATAAGCAGTTGGAAAGGGCTCAACGACATAAATTCTCGCTCTATCGGCATAGAAGTCTGTCATCGTTCTTTAGGACAAAGTGATTTTAATAAAAAGCAGATAAAATCTCTTATAAATTTATGTAAGGATATAACAGAGCGAAATAAAATTGCCCCGACAATGATTGTCGGACATTCGGATATTGCACCTAATCGCAAACCCGACCCGGGCAAAGCTTTTCCTTGGCAAGAATTGGCTGCTCACAATATAGGAATATGGTATGGGAGCCGTTTTTCCGAAGAAGAAGACGTTGCAAAAATGCTTTCAGAAATCGGATATAATACAGAAAATGAAGTAAATATTGCAACTTCTGCTTATGCCTTTTGTCGCCGATTTTTTCCTAAAAAAATTGTGACTATGCCGATCAAAAAACTGCTGGATAATCCATATCCGAATAATTGTTCTTTATTACTCAAAGACCCTTCTTTTATCCGCAGTCTGCAAAATATCAGTATGCAATATAAATTATACGGCAATATAAAAAAGTAAACTCAAAAACAAGTTTTATCATATAAAACAACATATTGCCAATGAGTGTGTTCCGATTGTATATGCCTTTTAGGGCAAAAAAAAAGACACCGACTTAAATCGGTGCCATTTTTATTTTGTAAAAGGTTATTCACCATTTTTGATTTTTTCAATCAGCTCTTTTACACTGGGAACAAATCCGTTGCGATAAAGAGGATCTGTTGCAAATCGATATACCTGATGTCCGGCAAAGAGTAAGTGGTCTTTCACACTACCGCCGTGACCGACCTCACTGAGAGTTTTATGAATACAATATGTTCTCGGATCAGGTAATTTTCCTGTTGTTTTACTTTCTGAATATGAATTCCATGTTGAGAATTGACATTGAGATAAACAACCGACACAATTTTTTCTGTCTTCTTTCATCGTTTCCCAATCTTCAGGAGTCATAAATACAACAGTTTCATCAGGAGTTTCTTTAATTTCGGTAAGACCGGCATTAATTTGATTCATTGCCTTTTCTTTATCTTCCGGTTTGATAAATACCGTTTTGTGAGAATTTACTTTTAACGGTTCGGAAAATTCCGTATCTGCTTCTTTTTTGAAAGGAATTTCGCCATTTTTACGATTTATCAATTTTTCCAAAAAAGTGTTTTTTATTGCAGACGAGAAAAATCCGGTAGGACTGAAACGTTGCAATATGACTTCACCTTTTTTTACTTGCATCATTACCTTTTGCCAAGCTTCGCTGACCGGACTTTCTTTAGTAATCATTGGTCTGGTACCAAACTGAAAAGCAATTTTGCCAATATCGGGATTATCTATATAATCCTTCCATTCGTTTAATGACCAAATTCCGCCGGCTAAAATAATAGGAATAGAATCGAGACCGTAACTATTCATCAAACGGCGCAATTCAACCAATCTGTTATACGGAGTTTCAGGTTGTGCCGGATTTTCGGCATTTGATAATCCGTTGTGTCCGCCGGCTAACCATGGATCTTCATAAACGACACCGCCCAAAAATTCGGTAAAGCGGTTATATGCTCTCTTCCATAAAATATTGAATGCTCTGGCTGATGAAACGATAGGATAGTAATATACTCCGAATTTTGAAGCTAATTCACCGAGTTGAAATGGCATTCCTGCGCCACAGGTAATTCCGTTTATAAGGCCTTTAGCTCTTTCTAAAACACCTTCGATTACTTTTTGCGAATCGGCCATTTCCCATAGCATATTCATGTGAATGCGTCCGTTACCGCCGGAAACTTCATGAGCAACTTGAGCTTGTGCAACTCCTCCTTTAATTGCTCTTTCAATCATTTCGGCATGTCTTTCTTCGCGAGTTTTTTGTGTGAAAATTTCTCTTATTACATTTCCCTTTTCATCGTAAAAATCGGGACTAACACCGGAAAAAGTACCAACGCAATTTTCATGAGCCCATGCTCCGCTACTGCGTCCGTCACTCGAATTGATTCCCTTACCGCCTTCAATAAGCGGGAAGACTTCTTTTCCGGAAATCATAATAGGTTTTAAGTTTAACAAAGTTTTACCTTTCAATTTTTATACAACACAGCTGCTATATCACAAATATTTATTTTTGCATAGATTTTTTTATTTTATGAGCAATAGAGCTTCTATCGGTATATCATTTATCGCCCATACACAGATTAATGCGCAAATAAAAGTGTATATTAATACGGCTAATCTTAAACCGATGTTACTCAAAATAGGAGCAAAGGCCGCCGTCTTTTTCAACACATAGTGGGTCGCAGCAGTTAACAATATAATAATTATTATCTGTAAACCAATCCCTATGTTCGATATTCTATCACTAAATGGTTTTAGAATAGGATACATAAAACTCCATAGTAACATATATAACAGCAAAGAAGGAGCTGCTATTTTGTTATATTTTTTTATTTTTTTCTGTTGTTCAATCTTATTTTTTTCAACATTTTCTTGTGATAACTCATCAATGGAAACACCTCTGATTGTTTGTGGTTTTTGATATTCTTTTCTGACTGAAGAAAGCTTATCTTTAATCTTGTTTTCCATCAAACAAAGTCCGCATCCTTTAGATGTAAAGTATACGTGATTAGGATTTTTTTTGCATCGACGTACATTAGACAGCAATTTTCTTAAATGTTTTTCCCATTCTTGAGCTGTCGGGCGGTTTAGCCCCTTGACAAATGCTCGGTCAAACAGTTCAAGAGTTTCCGGTGTAAACGAATCGTGAATAGAATACGGATGAGGATCTTGATAAGCGTCGCCCCAAGAACCATAAGCATAGTGATATTGTGTTATACGTTCTTGAATAGTGTAAGCCGGAGATTTTTGTTTTCTTGGGGTGCCGGAAAAAGGGTGGATTCCATTATTTAATAACTTAAATATAATAACTGCTAATGCAAACTTATCTTGTTCTTCTCCCATTTCGTCACAGCTTTGTGACATTCCTTCCGGATAGATATATTCTTCACTGACAAATTCGGCCGGATAACGATTTTTTTCTCCTTTAATAGAAAAGCCGTCACAATCTAACATGGAAATAAGCATACTTTCTTTGTATACATACACGTTAGATGGTTTTAAATCGACAATATAGTGTTTTTTTTCGTGTAGAGCAGCAACCATAGAGCTCAAATTACAGGCGATTCTGATTCTATATTCATAATTTTCTGACAGACCGAGTTTTTGTCGGGTTGCTCTTTGCATAAAATGGTCGAGAGATGCCGATAAACTTAATTCAATTCGAGGCATCAGATAGCCTACACAATATCCCTCTTCATTTTCAAGCAAAGCTTCGGGCCAAGCTATTTGTATATATTTTTCACCGCCCTTCATTATAAATTCTTTGCCGTTTTTTAAGGCAGGAGAGAACGATGGACGGTTGAGCAACATAGCTTGTAATTTTTCTCGATTTGTACTGCTTTTTGCTAAGTTATGAAAAATTTTAGCAACAAGCTCCGGATGTTCTTTTACTTCAACAATTTTACCGGCAGCTCCGCCTCGGTTTATAGTTGCTCCCAGAGTTATGGTTTTGCACGAACCATCTCCAAAAACAGCACTATAAGATTTTAAAAATTCTGACATCATAGCTTTGCCCACAGAAAAGTTTTATCATCGTGATTTATTTTTTGAGCTTGGGGAGTACTCAATGTATTTTTTAATGCTCTTGCCGCTTTTGTTTTACATGGCTCTTTAGTTAGAAAACGATCAATCGGCATTAAAAATCGAGACTCTATTCCATTAAAATCCGGAGTAAAAGAAAAGCCGGTAACTCCATCGCTCATCATCATAATTGTATGAGCTTTTTCAAAACTGGTAAAACGAATGCATTCTCGCCAATCATCCATGGTATAAAAATAAGTTTCACAGGAAAAAATGCCGTTTTCAGGTTTGGATGTTATATACTTAGTAAAATCATTTCCGACGAAAGCTAAAGCAGCTCCGTCTCCGATATGAAAAAATATACCTTGTTTTTTATGATATACAACGCCGACAACCGTGGCGGCAAAAGACATAATTCCTTTGGTATTGTTTTTTGAATTTAAGCGGTGAAACAATAGCTTTTCTCGGGCAATTTCGATAGAATTTATTATGGATGTTTTTATATCTTTAAATGGTACGTTGGGAAGCAAATCTATAATTGTATCGCATAGTATTTTGGCCCCGATTCTACCGTATTTTGCAGAGCCGGCTCCGTCAGAAATAATCGCAACGAAATTATCTCCTTTAGTTGCATAACGACAATAATCCTGACAGGGAATATTGCGGACTTTATGAGAAGGTCCGGTTACGCAAGCAGATAAAACTCGTATGCGATTATAATTATTCATCCCAATTTCCCGTATCATCCAACAAATCAGAAGCATTAGGTGCTGCTATTGAAATACAAGAAACACTTCGACTCAACCATAAGAAAAATTCGGTAAACTTCAGACCGCTTAAACGTTTAGGAGGAATAATGGAAAATTTGCCTAATTTTTCAAGATTGGCTCCTTCTGTTCCAACGGTATGAACAATAACTTTTTTATTCTGTTGCGCTTCACAGCATTTTTTTGCAACACTTTCCCAATCATAATCGGTAGGTTCTCCATCGCTGATGAGGAATATCCACGGTCTTTTAGATGTAATGCCACAGTTGTCGTAGAGATCTTTTTGTTTTTCTATCTTTTTTAATGCAGTTTCCATCGCTTTTCCGAGCGGTGTTAATCCTCCGGCAACCATTTCGGGAGCAGTAAAATTCATTGCATCTATCCAATCAGAGGAAATTTCTATTTCATCTTTACCGAATGCTTTTATAATAAGAAGTTGAACTCGTGAACTTGCATCAATGTCTTCTTTTAATTCTTTTTCAAGAGCTTTCAAACCAATATTAAGTTGTTTTATGGGTTCTCCTCGCATTGAACCGGAACAGTCTAAAACCAGAACACAAGGTGTCCTTTCGTTTGCATTGTCAGCAAATTCAACATAAGGAATCATTTCATCAATAAAATTATTATCGGCGTTCATTTTTCTTTCCTTAATTTCTGGGGTAACTATGCGGGTATCCGCTACCTTCTATTACAATCGGAGCCGATACTTTTCCGCATCCGCTTACGATTATAGTCAGACAGAATAACAATACTGCAAATATGATTTTGGAATAATTAAGCATATTTTTTACCTTTTGCTTGTAATATTACACGTGATTGCTATATACTAATCCATATCAGATTAATTACAAAATATAAAAAAACAGTTATTAAGAAGATGAAAAATTTATTTAAAATATGTTTGTTTTTAATTTTTCTTCTAAATGCAAAAATTGCGTTTGCAGATAGAGGGGCAAATATCTATGAATATCCCAGAGCATTGCCGCAAAAAGAAATCGTCGGAGAAACGGGAAAGAAGTTTAAATTGGAAAACTTTGCCGGAGATTTTGTTATAGCCGTATTTTGGTCAAGACGCTGTGTACCTTGTTTACGAGAAATGAAAATATTAAATGAATTTTCTCAAAAAACCAAAAATGACGGTATAAGAGTTATTTTGGTATCTCCTGAAAAAGAATGGGTCGGCGGTTTTGAAGAACAAAAACGATTTTTAAAACGTTTCGGAGGAGAAGATTTAGAAATCTATGTTGATAAAAATGGCGATTTAGCATCTGCATTTGGTATTTTTTCATCTCCCGTGAGCATACTCATAAGCCGCAATTCTCAAGAAATAGGGAGAATACGCGGCTCTATAAGATGGGACAAATCGGCGGTAGTTGAATATTTTTATCAACTGAAAGCAGAAAAAGGCTAGTCGCTTATATGTAATTTAGGGAATAGGTCTTTTCCCAAACTCAAACGGCTGCGTTGAGTATCAATAGAAGTTGCCAAATTTAATTTTCCGGTTTTGATAATTGCTCTTACCTGATCGCCTTGTGTTGTATCGGGATTAGCAAACAGATATGAAACATGCGGCATTTTATTTTTAATGCCGGATAATGTTTGGTGTAATACTGCTAACATACCGCGAGAGAATAAGTCATAAGCTAATTCTTCCGACATACCGGTAGAAGCGGCATATTTTACAACCGAATTAATCGCGTCGGTAACATTATTGGCGTGAATACTTGATAAAACAAGGTGTCCTGAAGTACATGCACGTAAAACTTCACTGGCAGTGTCCGGAGTACGAATTTCTCCAACCATAATAAAACGAGGTTTTGAACGAAGAGCTGATTTTAGACAGTCTCCCCAGTTACCATTAACGGGTTGGGTCTGCTTGCAAAGAGCAATGCTTCCGTTAACAGCGTTATAGGTTCCATCTAACGGCATTTCTGACGGATCTTCAATGGTATAAGCAAAACCGCCTTCGGTAACCAAATATTCTTTCATCAATGAAGAAATTGATGTTGTTTTACCTGCTCCGGTCGGACCTGACCATAAAATCAGCCCGGCAGTATTACTCAAGGATAATAAATATTTACGTAATTCGACCGGAAAACCCAAAGAAGAAAAGGATGGAACTTCCGGAGGCATCTTACGAGCACAATATTGTACTCCGTATATTGAAACGCTACGTTCTACACGGTATAATATCCTATTATATAATACTGAATAACTTGGATTGCGTCCGTCATAATTTTTTTCTAATTTTTCAAAAAAGTAGTTAAAGTCATCCGGTTTAAATCTCATCAGACCGTTAGGTGTTCTTCCGTCAGGAATATATGCGCTTCTGTCCGGAGTTACATATATATCAGAAAAAGGTACTTCATTAATTGTAGCCATTGATTATTCCTTTTTTAATTGATGGTTTCGTCAGGATAAATTCCGTAAATATAATCTCTTTTTATCCAACCTTTTATATCAGAAAATTTTATCAAACAGAAATTCTTATGTTTTGGACATTTTTCTACTTTACCGATAACCTGATCTTCTGCTTTTGCAATGATTTTTGACTCGCTGTCAGGTTTTGAATATACGTTTGTTATTCCTTTTTGAATAATTTTAATCCACCGAGAATTTATAAATTTGTTTTTATTAATCCAAGCTTCAGAACCTTCCCAGTCTTTTATTTTTACCCAATCTCCATATTCCAGTATAATCTCAACCGGTGCATTTTTTTGTTTATATACCCATTCTACCGGATAATGACCGGCCGGACCACTTCGAGCATTAATTACGCCATATTTTAATGATACCATTCTGGGTATGGTATTATTGTAATCTTTTTGTTGTTTTTGCGGACAAGCTGTTAATAAAAATAAAATCAGCAAAACGGCAAAATTTTTCATTTATATATACCTCATTAATTCTTTCTTATTATAATTGTGCTAAGCATAGTTTAATATAGTGAATAAAAGGTAAAGGGAGCGGACATGAAATTAAAAAAAATTACTGAAGACTTAATCAGATTCAGAACAGAAACGGGAAATAGTGAAGAAATCAATAAGTGCATAGATTATGTGAGAGATTTATTTGATAATACTGTTTATAAAAGTTTGTATCGAAATGGTTTGCTTGCTCCTGTGTTGCTATTATCCAATAAACCGGGTATGGAGTTTGATGTTTTGGTTGTGGGCCATTTAGACGTGGTACCGGCAGAAGATGATATGTTTAATCCGGTATCAAAAGATGATAAAATATTTGCTCGAGGCTCATTGGATATGAAATCATTTGCAGCAGTCGGATTAAATTCTTTGCAATATGTTTTAGATGAAAAATTGCCCCTTAAATTTGGTGTTTTATTATCAACAGATGAAGAAAAAGGAAGTTTCGGGCTAAACGCTTTTTTGACCGAATATCCAGAGTTGAGCGCCAAAATTGTTCTAGATGTGGACGTTGCCGGAGATATAACAAAAATTGTTACCAAATGCAAAAATCCCGTATTTATTAAACTGATTGCGGAGGGAAAAGAAGCTCACGGCTCTACACCTTGGGAAGGAATAGATGCAAATGAAAAAATATTGCAAGTGTTAAGCAATATAAGAAAATACTATCCTTATTATTCAAAAGAAATCGCCAAACCTGAAAACACTTGGATTGATACGGTGCATTTTGCAAAAATAGAGGGCGGGGAAGTAGCGAATGTTATCTCTAATCATTGCGAAGCATTGTTAGATTTTCGTCTTACCGAAAAATCAACGATAGATGAATTGGAAGAAAATATGAAAAAATGTTTGGTTGATGGGGTTGAATATAAAATAGCTTCTTCTTCTCATTCGGTTGTTATGGATGAACAAAATCAGTATATTTTGCAATATAAAAAATTAGCAGAAGAAATCTTAGAGAAAAAAATTGATTTTGAATATATCGGAGGAGCTACAGATTCTCGAGAATTTGCAGAAAAAGGTTCTATTGTTATAATGCATTCGGGAAGCGGTCATGGTATGCATGCTTCAGATGAGTATGTTGAATGGAGTAGTGTTGAACAATTAGCCGAAATTCAGAAACGGTTTTTGAAGAATGTGGCAAAGGACAATAAAACTGGACAATATGTACCGTTTAGTGTAATATAATGCTTGTGTTTGAAAGAAATTAAAATGGATGTATGGTTTTATTCGTCATTAATTTTATTAGGAATATTGACTGCCGGTTCAATATGGGCAGTTATTTTAAATGTGAAAAGGTTTATTCCTTTATCTCGCTTGTTTTCAGTACTCGGACCAATAGCTTTGTTGGCAATGTTCATTTATTCGATAGATGTACTAAAAGATGGGAACTATTCATGGTATATCCTTTTCTGTTTGTCGCTGATAACAACTTTTGCATGGATTTGTGCCGGAGGTCTGTTGATTGGTACTCTTATCATTTTGATGGTGGGCGGACATTGGACTTTTGCCACTCTTCGCAATACTAACTATTCAGCTCTATGGCGCAGGATACGACTTGACTTTTCGTATAGCTGGAACAGGGTTAGAGCTTGGATTGAGGGAGAAGAATAGAACATGGCGTCAGCGGCGGGACTCGAACCCACTGCCCCAAGTTTAGGAAACTTGTGCTCTATCCTGATGAGCTACGCTGACAACTTGATTACTGATTATATTTTTAAAATTTTAAAAGTAAATGTTTTTATAGTGAATAAGCGTTTTATTTTTGGTGCATTCTTTGCATAGTGTACATACTTATATCTTTAGTACTACTAGGCATTTGTTTTACAATTCTTTTTTGTCCAGCAATAGCAACCAGTTGTTCGTTTAATAATCCATCAATTTTTTCTTTTATGTGGTTTATATTCAAATCACTTGATTTATATTCGTCGTAACTGATTGATAATGGTGCTTCTTTAAAATCAGGAACCATAATTCCGTTTGTTTCCATAACGGCTTTTGGATCTTTGATTTTATCTACTCGTGTTTTGGCTATTTGAATAACATCTTTAGGTAATGTTTTGTTTTTTTTGCTATTCTGCAAGTTTACTGCAAAATTAATTATTTTTTTATTGTCGTCTATATATGCGTTAGAAAAATAAGAGTAAAATAAGTCTGTTTCAGGATATCGTTTTTTTATATTATTTAGCTCCGTTAATTCTGTTTGAGAAATTTTTCCTGTGTCGCTTTTCTTTTGAAGCTTAATAGCATTAATATAACTGTTATAAATTTGCCTAACTTGATCATTTTTAGCAACATTGCTGTTATATTTCTCGTCACCAAAGGCAATTGCGCAATAAGCTTCATTATATATTTTGGTGAGAACTATTTTGTTTTCTGCTATAGTGCACTCTTGCATTACGGCATCACGCGGAATTTTTATGGATAACGTTCTGTCCATTAGACTTCCTGAGATGATTTTTTTATTTGCAATTTCTATTCTTTTTGAAAACCAATCTATCGCATCCAAATGTTTTTTTGTATCCGGCGCATCGGGAGAGTAGTTTTTAATCAATTGTGATGCAGTATTAAAAATACGCATATATTGTTCAACAGCTTTAGGATTATTTTGTTCCATAAGACAAGCATCGAAAATTTTACAAATTACTTTTTGATTTTTTTCGTTTGAGTTAATATCTAATGGATTATCTAGTGCTAAATTAAGAGCGCTCTCTGCTATGTGATAATTGTTGCTAATGTGTGGAAACAGGTTGTTGTCGAGTATAACATTACACGCATTTTTAGATTCAATATTTGGGTTTCGGCGAAAATAATCAGCAAATAACTCACAACCATTGTTAAAACCCATATCTTGTAATGCTTTACTTGATAAGTTATTACTTATATATACCACATGCTCATAAGGCATTTGCAATCTATTGTAAATATCTTTCCTATTTGGGGCAATGTTAAGCAATTTTTGAAAAAATTCTATCTTTCTTTTTTCAGGATTATTATTATAACTATCAATTATGTTATTGAGATTATTTTGAAGTTCTATTTCATCTTCTCTTAATTCTTTTTCATCAGGTATTTCTTGAAAATTTAAGGAGGTTAATTTTAATGTAGTTTTATCTTCACTCGTTTCTACACTGCTTTCTTGAGCAATAATTTCGAGATTATTTATGCTATCATCGGTTTCAATATTTTCCGTTTGAGCTTTCCCAGTAAAAGTCGACAATCCCATAAACAAAAAAGGTAGTATTTTTTTATTAATTTTCATAGAAACCTCCTTGTTCTATATGATTACATTTTAACAAGGGTTTGTCAATAAAAACCACGAATGAGAACGTCTAAATGTCGCAAAATCAAGTTTTAAGTTAAAGGCGGATAAAATATATCCGCCTTTTTTTTAGAAATAGAAATCTCGTTTTCCTGTATCAATTTCTTGAATGTGTTGTTCACAAACATCTCTTACTTTTTCGTTCGGAACTTTTAGTAATTCCCTTTTTATTAATTCTTTTCCGATTTTTCTGGTTTCGGGAGATGCGTAATCAACCAAAAACTCCTTTAGTGTCATTAGTGCGTTAGGGTGACAGAAATTGAGAATTTGCTTCGATTTACAGAGATCCATGAATCTATCACCGGTTCTTTCAGCTCGATAACATGCGGTACAGAAACTGGGGATATAACCTATTTCCATCAACCATCTGACTATTTCATCGAGGGTTCTTTTGTCACTAATATCAAATTGTTCCGAATCGTTTTCTTTTTCGGGATCTGCATATCCGCCAACAGAAGTTTTTGAACCGCCGCTTATTTGACTAATACCATAATGAATAACTTTTTCGCGACATTCTTTGCTTTCTCTGGTTGAAATAATCATACCGGTATATGGAACAGATATTCTGGTACAAGCGATAATTTTAGCAAAAATATCATCATTGATAGAATTATCAAATGCGTTCGGATCAATATCATCAGCTTTCTTTATACGTGGAAAACTGATAGTGTGTGGGCCAACACCAAATTTTGCTTCTAAGTGTTCGGCATGCATTAAAAGTCCTGCAAATTCATATTGATATGTTGATAAACCGAACAGAACCCCAATGCCTACATCATCAATTCCGCCTTCCATGGCTCTATCCATTGCTTCGGTATGATAAGCATAATTGTGCTTAGGGCCTGTCGGATGGAGTTTTTCATAATTTTCTTTGTTATAAGTTTCTTGGAATAGGATATAAGTTCCGATACCTGCTTCATGAAGCTTGCGATAATTTTCTACGGATGTTGCCGCAATATTAACGTTAATGCGGCGAATTTCTCCGTTTTTATGTTTTATATCATAAATAGTTTTGATGCTTTCCAAGACATATTCAATAGGATTATTTACCGGATCTTCACCGAGTTCTATTGCTAATCTCTTATGTCCCATATCTTGAAGCGCAATAACTTCTCTGCGAATTTGTTCTTGCGTCATTTTGATACGGGGAATGCGTTTGTTTTTTGCGTGATAAGGGCAATATGTGCAACCGTTTACGCAATAATTGGAAAGGTATAGTGGGGCAAAAAGAACTATACGATTGCCATAAAAATCTTTTTTAATTTGTTCCGCAAGTTTAAATATGCGTTCATTATATTCAGGTATATCACAAGCGAGTAAAAGGCTGGCTTCTCTGTGAGTTAAACCTTTTAATGCTTCCGCTTTATCTAATGCTTTTGATATCAGTTCTGCATTATGTTTGTTTTCATTTGCATATTCAATCGTTGCAAGAATTTCTTCATGAGAAATAAATTCTTCTGCTTTAGAAGATAAAACATCGTATTTCATTTTTTTCCATCATAAATCTATTAAATCCGAATAAAATGACTATCACTTTCATTATAAATGAGCAAGTCTATTTTTGATTTTTATAACTAATAGTTATTTATAATCTATTTTGCACTTGCGTTTTGGTATTAAAAAAACTAAATAATAGGCAAGTTAATTTAATGCGGAATTTTATGATGAGTAAAAAAGATTACTACGAAATATTAGAAGTCGGAAAAACAGCATCTGCCGATGAATTGAAAAAAGCATATCGTCGTTTGGCTATGCAATACCATCCGGACAGAAATGCAGGAAATGCTGAGGCAGAAACCAGATTTAAAGAAATAAATGAAGCTTATGAAGTTTTAAAAGATGAGCAAAAGCGTGCTGCTTATGACAGATATGGGCATGCTGCTTTTGAACAAGGAGGAGGGGCAAATCCGTTCGACTTTAATTTTGGCGGAGCGGGCGGTTTTGCCGATATATTTTCTGAAGTTTTTTCAGAATTTATGGGCGGTGGTTCACAACGCAATTATAATCCTTCAGGAGCAGTTAATGGTGAAGATTTACGCTACGATTTGACCATAACTTTGGAGGAAGCATATTCAGGATTGGAAAAAAATATTGTTTTTAATACAACAAAATCATGTGATAAATGTAACGGACATGGAACCAAAGACGGAAAAGAAGCTCCTGTTTGCCCAACTTGTCGAGGAAAAGGAAGAGTTCACCAACAGCATGGTTTTATGATTATGGAGACAACTTGTCCTGACTGTCGCGGTAGCGGGCGAAAAGTAAAAGACGTGTGTCCGGAATGTAGAGGAAACGGATATATAGCGGATAAAAAAGAGCTTAAAATAAAAATTCCTTGCGGAGTTGATGATGGAACTCGTATAAGAATTGCCGGAGAAGGTGCCGCCGGAATCAGAGGCGGTAGAAACGGCGATTTGTATGTTTTTGTCAATGTAAAAGGGCATAAACTTTATGAAAGACAAGGAAGTGATTTATATGCTCGAATTCCTGTTTCAATGGCTTGTGCCGCTTTAGGAGGATGTGTTGAGATACCATCAGTTGACGGTCGTAAATTAGAATTAAAAATTCCGGCAGGAACACAAAACGGACATCGCTTAAAAATTAAAAATGAAGGTATGCCTCGTCTGCGTTCAGAGCAAAAAGGTGATTTATGGGTTGAAATAAAAGTTGAAACTCCGGTCAATCTCAGTACTCGTCAAAAGGAGTTGTTAGAAGAATTTAGAGCTATCTCCGGAGAAGATAATTGTCAACCGGAGGAAAAAAGCTTTTTTGAAAAAATAAAAGATTTATTTACGGCTGCATAGTTTTTTCTTGTTGTTTGTTGTAATGTATAGTAATCTGTTATTTGTCAAACAGATTATTAATTCACTAAGTTATGATAACGGAAATAGATTTTTTCAGACTATTGCACGACTTGCAATCTCTGAATGTGCGAAAAGCCGACAATGAAACTCTAATTAACTATGTAGCAAAGTTGGAGTATGTCGAAGAAGTGTTCTTGTCTTCTTCCGAAATACAGCAAGAAAATTTCAAAAATGTTTTTGGCAAATGTATGGAATATCGTCCGATAATTATGAATGAGTTATTGGCACGAGGAATTGAGGTAAGAAACATTTGGGATGAAGTTTCCAATAATCCGGAAATTTTGGTAGCAGCGTTGTTGTCAATGCCTATTGTTCAGCTTTTTGATTTTATTGAACAGTTGAAATTGTTTGTGAAAATTGACAGCGAAATTCAGCCCCTTTTGGATTTGGCATTTAGAATTGTGCAAACCAGAACTTCAAATGGCGCTGTTTGCTAGTGTTGTTGTTCAAAACAAAAAAAAAGCACCTGAATATAAAATTCAGGTGCTTTGTCCTTTTTGAAAGAAATTATTTGCCCAATTGAGCTGCGACTTCAGCAGCAAAATCTTCTTCTTTCTTTTGAATACCATCACCAAGTTTAAAGCATACGAAGTCTTTTATGCTGATTTCTGCACCAAGTTCTTTTGCAGTATCAGCAACGACAGCTTTAACTTTCTTATCAGGATCCATAATATAAGCTTGTTCTTCAAATACAACTTCGTCGTAGTATTTTTTGATACGACCTTCAACCATTTTTTCGATAATGTTTTCAGGTTTACCGGAAGCTTTTGCTTGTTCGCTGAAAATAGCTTTTTCACGTTCAACTGCAGCTGGGTCAACAGCTTCAATATTTAAAAACATCGGACGAGAAGCAGCAATGTGCATAGCCAAATGTTTTCCGAGTTCAGCTAATTTTGCTTTATCTGCAGTTGATTCTAAAGCAACCAAAACACCGATTTTACCTAAGTTGTTACGAGCAGCATTGTGAACATAAGAAGCAACAACACCATTTTCAACTTCGAGAAGTTGAGCGCGGCGTAATGTCATGTTTTCGCCGATTTTAGCAATAAGATCGGTTAAACGTTCTTCAAAAGTTTTTCCGCATTTAGGACAGTCGAAAGTTTTCATATCGCAGATTTCGCCTTTGTTTGCTAAAGCAACTACGGCAGCATCTTCAACATATTCTTGGAACAATTCGTTTTTAGCAACGAAGTCTGTTTCGGAGTTAACTTCAACCACAGCACCGCGGTTTCCGTCAACAGCAACAGCAACTAAACCTTCAGCAGCAATACGGCTTGATTTTTTAGCAGCAGAAGCCAAACCTTTTTTACGCAACCAGTCAACAGCTTGTTCCATGTCACCGTTAGTTTCAACCAATGCTTTTTTGCAATCAAGCATACCAGCACCGGTTGTTTCTCTTAATTCTTTTACCATAGAGGCAGTAATTTCGCTCATTAATTTTTCCTCAAATTTGTGATTGAATTAGAATGGCGATATTTTAACAATATAAAATACCGCCATTGTTAAATGATAGCTTTGCTATTATTCGGCAGCAGCTTTTTTCTTTGAAGATTTTTTAGCCGGAGCCTTTTCTTCAGTAGCGGTTTCTGCATCAGCTTCTTTTTTAGCAGCTTTTTTCTTTGCAGGTTTTGCTTCAGCTACGATTTCATCAACCTTAACGCCTTGAGCAGCGATTTCGGCTTGAATACCGTCTAATACAGCAGAAGATACTAATTCGCAGTAGAATTGAATTGCGCGAACAGCATCGTCATTACCCGGAACAGGGAAGTCAACCAAAGACGGATCAGCATTGGTATCGGCAATACCGATAACAGGGATACCGAGCTTTTTAGCTTCTTTAATAGCCAAATCTTCTTTCGGCATATCAATGATGAACAACAAATCAGGTTGTCCGCCCATATTCATAACACCGTTTAATTCTTTAGCTAATTTTTCTTGTTCTCTTTTCAGGTTAAGCAATTCTTTTTTGGTGTAGCCTTCTGTTGCGTCGTTTTCAAACATTTCGTTCAATTTATTCAAACGAGAAATAGATTTGTAAACAGTTTTCCAGTTAGTTAACATACCACCGAGCCAACGGTAGTTAACATAATATTGTCCGCATCTTTCAGCATTTTCTTTAACAATGTCTTGAGCTTGCTTTTTGGTGCCTACGAACAATACTTTACCGCCATTGGCAGCAATTTCGCGAGCTGCATTCAAAGCAGAGTAGAGCATTGGATAAGTTTGTTGCAAGTCAATAATGTGAACATTGTCTTTTTTGCCATAAATATAGCTAGCCATTTTCGGGTTCCAACGACGAGCGTGGTGTCCGAAGTGTACGCCATTTTCAATCATTTGGCGAATTGTAAATTTTGGAAGACTCATTTTTATATCCTTTTGTTTTCCGGTTAAACCTCCGCAGACGTTGGCTCTTTTCAAAGCACCGGAGCGAAAGCTCATAGCTTCGCCTGTCTGCGTGTGTAATTAAATTAAAGTTGCGGACTCCAACAATTTGAAGTCCGTTGTCTTTTTACAACAAATTTATGATTTGTAAAGAGTTTTTTTGGTTAATCAGATGTTTTTGCTACAATAAATTTATTTATAGCTTCGGTTACTCTATATACGGTTGCCTCAACAGCTTCATCTTTGGTTTCAACAACTATATCTGCTTCGGAATAATAGGGATATTCTTCTCCGATATATTTTTCCAATTTGTTTTTAAGATGTTCGTCATATCCCTTCAAAAACGGGCGATGTTGTCTGCCGTATGTTCGATTGTACAAAGTGTCTACATCTGCTTTAAGCCAGATTGTAATAGCATTTTGGTGAGCTAAATCTCTTGTTTGTTGTGGAACAAATGAACCTCCGCCGGAAGCCAAGACACATGGCTGTCCGTTTAGCAAACGGTGCATCACTCTGGTTTCACCGGCTCTATATTCTTCTTCACCAAAGCACTTAAGCACGTCAACCAGTGGTAAACCTGCTGCTTTTTCAATTTCTTGGTCGCCGTCTATAAAAGGAAGATTCAATTTTTTTGCCAGTCTTTTTCCTACACTGGTCTTTCCGCTTCCCATAAGTCCGACTAATAAAATTATTTTGTTAATTTGCATTGTTTTTAATCTTTATTTGAAATATTATTGCCATAATATAAATAGTTTTTATTTTATCAATATTTTTTTTCAGAAAAGGAAAAGTTTATGTTAAATCGCAAAAAAAATTATACTTGGCTATATATTTTGGCGGCAATTATTGTTGTCGGCGGCCTTTGGTTGCTTTCACAAGAGATGCCGGTTAAAGAAACAATGGTAGAAACTCCGATAGCTAATACTTTTGCAAAATAATGAGCTGGGCAATAGAATATTTTTTAGATATGATAACGGCGGAGCGGGGAGCTTCTCCGCACACGATTGATGCTTATCGTCGAGATTTATCTCAATTTTGTGAGTTTTCGGGAATAAGCGAAAAAGAAGTTGATGCCCAAGATATTGAAAAATTTTTACAAGATTTAAGCAAAAGAGGTTTTTCTGCAAAAACAATTGCACGAAAACTATCGGCAATTAAGGAATATTTTAAGTTTCTATACATTGAAAAACGAATCCGAACAAATCCGGCTGCAGACGTTATATCGCCCAAACAAGAAAAACCGTTACCAAAATTTTTAACTCAAAAAGAAATATTTAGATTGATTGAAGAAGTGGATTCCGGTGATGATTTTACATCTCGAAGATTGTCGGCAATGCTTAAATTGATGTATGCCTGCGGTTTGCGAGTATCGGAATTGGTTTCTTTGCCGGATAATTGCATTAATTATGAAAAAAAACAAATAATCATTTTTGGCAAAGGCAGCAAAGAACGAATCGTGCCAATAGCCGATGAGGCAATAAAATCTGTTTTAGAATATTCAAAATATAGAGAAGATTATCTGCAAAAACAAAAATCTTCGTGGATGTTTCCTTCCAAAAATGCAAAAAGCGGTCATATAACCAGAGATGCTTTTTTTAAGAACTTAAAAAATTTATCGGTAAAGGCAGGTATTTCTCCGGCAAAAGTTTCTCCTCACGTTTTGCGTCACTCTTTTGCAACTCATTTGCTGAATAAGAAAGTCGATTTGCGTAGTGTTCAAAAAATGTTGGGGCATGAAGATATATCAACCACGGAAATATATACTCATATTGTTGCACAAAAATTGCGTGATGAAGTGCAAAAAAATCATCCTTTGTCTGAGAAAAATAATTTTAAGGACTAGAAAACTCTCTCTTTTTTATGTATGGCATTGGATTTTTTTAATAAATGCTAATGGAATTGCCAAGCAACATTATTTGTATCCCCCGTACCATCGCAGAGTGTTGTAGCATCAGATAATGTCATATCTTTTTTTCCATTACCTAAAATTTGTCCTATCGATGACGAGTTAAGATTACTACTTATAGACGCAGAACTATTTGCTCCTACTGCAACAAAACCTGAACCTGATTCCCTTCCCCAGTCTGCTGTTAATAAAGCAACACACGCTTCTTTGCCTAATCCTAGAAAAAGGACACCAAAATCACTTCCGGTTGTAGAAGAAAATACACCTACTTTTCCGCTATATGCATTATAAACTGCAGTTGCAGAAGTCGGGCTAACTCCATTTAACATTTCAGTTGGGATTGCACCTATTCTAATGGCTACTTCTGTTGTTAAATCAGAATAACTGGGTTGACTTGCATATAAAGTGCGAATATTAGTAACAATAGTTGTTACTTGGTCCATAGCTTTAGAGAGCTTAAATTTTGCCATAGCTTTAGAATAGCCGGCGATACCTCCTACTGATAAAACTCCGATAATCGCCAAAACACCGAGCATTTCAACCATTGAACGACCGGATTGTTCACTTTTAATTTTATTCATAATATTATCCTTTTCGTTTGTTCAAATTAATTGTACGATTAATTTGAACACGAAATTTCATCTGTAAGCCTTGATTTTCGGTGTTGATTTTTATTCCAAAAAAACGTACGTTTTTTGTTACCGCAACAAGTTGTTTTTACGTAATAATTTTTTCAAATCTTCTTGCAAAAATGCCGGTTTTTAAGTGTTTTTTGGCATTTTTTGTAAAAAACACCTTTCGTCATTGCGAGCGGACGTAGGTCCTTGCGAAGCAATCCAGTAATATTATACCTTATAAATCCTATGGATCGCCACGAAAATCAAAGATTTTCTCGCGATGACATAGGAGAGAGTGTGGATTGTCGTGTTGCTAAAGCTCATTCATAATGACAAAAAGAATTTGTCATTGCGAGCGACGAAGTCTTGCGAAGCAATCTAGGATAAAAGGCATATTAATGTAATAAAAAAACCTTCGATTTGTCGAAGGTTTTTGCATTACGAATTTGGGATTAACTGGTCCAAAAATCGAAGAGCTCATCGACAGTTATGTCGGCGAGGTCATCGAGATTTTCCGGATGTCCCTTAAAACCGATAGTTTCACACCATCTGATGAATGTTACCCAAGAATGCTTGTTGTAATTTGCTACCGGCAAGCGAATTTCTCTTACCTTCATGTTAAGGTCGATTTCTTTAACGTCCTTTTCCAGCTGAGTAGCTAAAAAATATTTAAGAAAATCTTTAGTAACACGAGGTTTGGTGCACTGAGCACGAATGTTTGCGGCACTTCTGCTTGCGGGAATAGCCAACAATCTGGCAAAATCGAGGAGACTTGCATCGGGATTGAGGTAACTCCACGGACTGACGGATTTGTTCGAAAACTCTTCCGTAGGATTGTGGTTGTGTCGGTTACCGAGTATTTCTTTGTTTATGTGGTGAAAAACCTGCTTGAAATACTCAATGAAAATCTTCCCGTCCGAGAGTTTGGAATCTTGCAAACTCATTTGTTTCACCCCCAATTTTTGGGCAAAAACTCTGTAAACATCTTTTTGGTTCATAGAAAGTTGTATTTAATTGGTTAATAATTATCTATAGCGACGTCTATATATCACTATTTTTTTTATTAATCAACAAAATTTTGACAAAATCAAAATAGTCGTGACAAATCTAAAAATTGCTGAGGAGTAAGTTCTTCTGCTCGACAGGTAGAAGAAATTTCAAGTTTCTCCAATTTTTCATTTATACCTGATAATGATTTTAAGCTTTGACGCAACATTTTACGACGTTGACCGAAAGCTAAAGAAGTGATTTTTTCAACCTTGGCAATTTCTTCTTTGTTAATTGCATTGTTTAACGGACGAAACAGTAAAACACTTGACCAAATTTTAGGAGCCGGTGTAAAACATTCCGGATTTAAGTCCATAAGTTTATCTATTTGACAAGTCAGTTGAGCTATAACCGATACTCTGCCATAATCTTTGCAACGTGTAGGTGCCATAATTCTCTCGGCAACTTCTTTTTGAAACATCAAAGTCATAGCCGATATATTTTTTATTTCTTGCAACCATTTTATCAACAGCGGAACAGATACGTTATAAGGCAAATTGCTGATTATTTGTCTTGGTGCTGATGTAATCTCTTTTATATCAAATTCTAATGCATCACCGTTGATTATGTTCATCGGGGAGTGCGTTTCCGGTCGCAAATCTTCCATTATTTTTATACAACGAGAATCCATTTCGACAACAGTTAAAGACTTTGGATTTTCTTGTAAAATAGAACGGGTCAATCCCCCCGGTCCGGGACCTACTTCAATAATATTAAAATTGTTGAAATTTGAAATTTCTTGTTTTGCAAGACTGCGGCGTATAATCTTATCGGTAATATTACTGTCGAGCAAAAAATTTTGCCCTAATGCTTTGTTGGCCATTAGGCCATAAAAATCAACAGTTTCTCGCAGTGTCGGAAGCATTTTTATTCTTTCAATTCAATGGAAGCCTTTTGTCTTAAATATTGAAGGTGTTTTGAGGCAAAACGTTCGGTTTTTTGACCTTGAAGTAAATCTTCAATTTCGGCTGCTGTCGGATCGGGCATTTTATCTTTTTCGGGATCAAACTTTTTCTCTACTTTCAAAATATGATATGAGCCATTATATAAAATCGGATCCGATACATCACCGCTCGACATAGTTTGTAATTTTTTATCTAATTCTTCGGGAAGTTGTCCTACATTTATCCAGCCTAAACGACCGCCGCTTGATGCACTCGGGCTTTGTGAAAATTGTGCTGCATACATTTCAAAACGGGGATCTTGGCGCAAGGTTCTGGATAGGTCATAAATATTTCTGGCATCGTTTTTGTTGATAACAATTTCGGATACCATATATTTTTCTTTGCTAATATCTTTTTTTGCCAATTCAAGAGCATCTTGAATTTCGATTTCGGTAACGGTGTCAAAAGATGTTCTGTTACGAACTAAGCGAACCCAACTCAAATCGCTTTTCATTTGTTCACGGAATATTTCTTCGCTGACACCATATTCTTTGAACGCTTGTTTTAACTTTTCCGGTGAAGAGTTATTACTTAGAGCAAAATTTCTAACTGCATTGTCTATTTCTTCTTCGGTTATATCAATCCTATTTTTTATTGCATCTTGCAGTTTTAACTTTTCATCAATGGTATTTTGCATAACCTTGTTAATGATGAGCAATTTTGTTTGTTCATTATATGGTATTCCTGTGGTCATACAAAAAGCTCTGACACGATGATTTATGTCTTCGGTTGTAATAATTTCTCCGTTTACGGTGGCTAAAATTCGTAAATTACCGGCATAAGGAGTAGGCTTTTTTATTGCTTGCGGAATCACCGGTTTAGGTTCTGCTTGCGGAACACTAACAGCCGGTGCAGATTGAAAAACAGAGGATTGTTCTTCTTGTTCGTACGCAGCTGTTTCTTCTGATGTTGCTTCCTGCTCATCGTATCGTGGTGCATATCCGGGGGCAAATTGTGCATTAGCTGAAAAAGAAATTGCCGATACGAAAAGAAATGCAAATAATTTTATCATTTTAAGCTCCTTTATTCTGAACCTATACCGCCCAATGTCTTGAGCATGAATGTTGCTGAAAATTCATAACCGTCATCGTAGTCAGGGTCGGTTGAATTATATTTATGTGTATTGAATATTAATTTAAAGCATTCATCTTCATAAATTAATTTACCGCCATGTTCCAGTGAAATATCTCTATCCGATAGATCTTGACGATTATAAATAATGAAACTCCAATCTTTAGATAATTTTGCTCTCAAAGAAGTATATAATTCTTTTCTTTCCTTGTAGTCATCAAAGAAATATAAACTGGAATCTGCTCCGTCTTTATCACGTCCTTTTATTGAAATAAACGAAATGTAGGCAGATATCATAGATGTTCCGATGCGAGTATTTATTTCATTATACTTCATGCTGAAATCGTTCTTATCAAGACGAAAACGATAATTGAAATCAAGATAAGAATTAGGTGCGGAAAAAATCCTTCCGACATAATCGCTGAAGTGAGAATCGTTGCCGAGAGTTTGAGCATAGCTTTCATCTTTTTTCAAATAATAAGTTTGTCCGAAAAATGAAGAAGTTCTCCCTAAAATATTGCCATAGGCACTCCAATTAAAACCATAACTAATTCTGCTTCCTGTATCATTTCGGTCATATCCGGCATATCTATCCAAATCTAATATATTGTTGTCATCAAATTGTGCATTCAGACTGTCTTCATTTGGTATTTTGTCTGTATTGTTCCCTCCATTAGGAGCTGCTACTGCAACAATTATGGGTTCAATAATTTGACGAGAATTTTCGGTTGCCTTTACAAAAGGAAGTCTCCATTCCATACCTAATTGCGGAAAAATTCGACCGACAAAACCGGTGTAATTTTCGTTTTTGCTGTTAAAGTAGTCGTCAACATAATATAAATCTGATTTCAATGATGCGGTAAAACGATATTTTTCTCCAAACGGACTTGTGTATGGTAAATTCCAAGCGTTTATCATTGTTATCCGTTGCGTTTGTGTTTCATCATGTTCTCTATATATTGACGCCATGTTAAAAGTGTTTTTAAAATATGCTCCTATGGAGTTGCTGTCGCTGATATATTCATAAGTTGCCAGCGGTAATATATATGGTTTACTATATTCTCGTTGTTTATATGTGTCTATATCCGACGTTCTCAATGAGTGACTTACCAGTTTATAAGCATATCCTTCAATGCTGGCATAGTTGCGATTATCAAATCTTTCGGCTGATACTTTAGATGTCAACCATGTTTCGGTTTTCCCGGGTAATGATAAATCTTTTAAATATGCTCCGTCGGAGGCATAATTAATATCCATTTTTGCAACCCAAAGATCATTTATTTCATATCGTCCTTTAGCAACTACGTGTCCTCTGATTTCATCGGTATCTCTGTCTTTCATAACCGAACCAGAAACGTCAAGTTCTCCATTGTATAACATTTTACGATAGCGACCTCCAAACACAATATCTTGGTCGCTGCTGAAAACAGGGGTTAATAATAAATCTTCGTGGTCGGATATGTTGATAAAATAACGTAACTCAACCGCTGTTCCTAAATAGTTGTTGCTCGCTAATGACGGAGTTAAAAAACCGCTACGTCTTTTTACTGACGGATCGGGGTGCGACATAAACGGAGTGTATAAAAACGGAATATCCTTAAATGATAAGAAAGCGCTACGATAATATACATCATTGTTGCTTGCATCGTGGGTTATTTTGCGAGCTTTTATTGACCAAAGAGGCTTAGGATTGTTTTCGCATACATCACAAGGAGAATATACTGCATAAAAAAAGTGCTTATCCTTGTTTGCTGTTTGTTTTATTCTTTGTGCGGCAACACGACTTTTATCTGCTAAAATAGCTTTTACTTCGGTAATGGTGGCTTTTGACATCTTATCCGATAAACGTGCATATTCAGAAAATACAACCGTTCCATCCGGTTGCATAACGCTGACATTACCCTCGGCAGTAAGAACATCATTTTGTCTGTCATAGGTTAGTTTATCAGCTTTTAATGTGACACCGTTGCGGTTAATATTGACATCGCCTTTTGCTATAATAACCCCTGTTTTTGAGTTTTCTTCAACTTCATCGGCACTAAAATATATGGGAACTTTTTTCTCGTTTTCTTGGGCAAAAGAAATCGAGAAAATACACAATATTATTGTTAATACAGTAGTACAAATCAACGATATTTTCTTTGTCATTTAGGAAACTCCTCTTTTTTACCTAAACGAGCAAGCCATGTAGGATTGTAGAAAAACAAGAACCAAAAACCGAATATTGTCGGCAAGATGATATTTGCATAAAAGAGCGATAAAAAGTATAAGTTCTTAGTGCTTAAATTTCCAAAAATAAGATCGTTTGCTTGTATCATTACCATAAGCAGGATGGAAAAGGATATAATTTTTCCTTGTCCGCGACGATTGAAGTTTCCGACCAAAAGACCGACACATGCCAATAATGACATTACAAAATTATAAAAAGGATTAAGCAATCTTCTGTTTCCTTCAACAATGTATCGGCGAGCCTCTGCCGGTGAAAGATTGGGATTAGATGAGGCGTTTAGCAGTTCGGTTAAGGTTTTAGAGCGAGCAGATGCTGCTTTTCTGCGTTTGTTTTGTGATGCCCCAAAGTCAACAGAATATCTGTCAAATGACAATGAAGAAAACTGAGATGTTTGATTGTTTACCTCTTGTCTTATCCCGTTGATAAGAACAATTCTAGGTCCCTGTTCCGTATAAATAATAATTCCGCTCTCCGCCGCTACAGTAACTTTTACCTTAGGGTTTCTTTCATCATTAATCATAACTCCTTCTACCGAGCCATCTTTTTTATGAGATGTTATAAAAACGGTAAGGTTATTGCTCAGTGTAGTAAATTCGCCTTCCCTAAACATAAGGTGTGATACATCGTTTTTTACTTGCCATTCTAAATCTTGGAATTTTTTTTCTGCTGATGGCGTGGCCACGTTATTTACGTACACAGCAAACAATGAAACTAAAATCCCCATAAAAAGAGCGGGTTTTGCACTTTGCCACGGGCTTATACCTGCCGATTTAATTACAACTAATTCTCTATCGGAAAGCATACGATTATACACAAACAGGACTGCAACAAATAATGAAATAGGAGATAAAATTGCATATAAGCGAGGCATGAGGCAAGATGTCATTTTAATGAACAAACTGATAGGCAAGCCTTTGTTGGTAATCATTTCAATAAAACGCAAAGACTGAGTAAGCCACAAAATCGACATCAACGAAAATGTAACCAATAAAAAGCCAATAAATATTTGATTGGCGATATATATATTCAGCTTCTTCATCAGGCCGATACTATAAGATTAAATTGTATTATGCAAGAAAATCCTCAAAATTGGTAACAATTTTGAGGATTTTTCTTAATCATAAATGAGCTTATTCATCTATTCTCATTTTGTAGAATGAACGCCATACAAAAATGAGCGAAATTAGGAACAAGGTAATACCCGCACCTAAAGCAATACAGCGAGGAGCGGCAACAGCCATTTCCACAGCCAATAAACCGAATAAAGTTGTGAACTTAATAATCGGATTTAATGCAACGGAAGAGGTGTCTTTATACGGGTCACCGACTGTATCACCAACAACGGCGGCATCGTGTAAAGCCGTTCCTTTTTCTTTTAAATCAACTTCTACAACCTTTTTGGCATTATCCCATGCACCGCCGGCATTAGCCATATAAAGAGCTTGGAATAAACCGAAAGCGGCAATGGAGATAAGATAGCTTGCAAAGAGGTTTGCATCAAAACAAGCCAGAGCGATAGTCATGCAGAAGATAACCATAAAGATATTGAACATTCCTTTTTGAGCATAAATTGTACAGATTTTTACAACTTTTTTAGAATCTTCAATAGATGCAGCTTCTTTGGTATTGAGATTGATGTGCTTTTTGATGTATGCAACAGCACGATAAGCTCCGGTTGAAACAGCTTGCATGGATGCTCCCGAGAACCAATAAATGACTGCACCGCCCATTAAAAGTCCGAATAACACCATCGGATCCATAAGGTTGAGTTCAAGATTTAACAACAGAATGATAGAGAATATCATTGTTGTCGCACCGATAACCGCAGTTCCGATTAATACCGGTTTCGCGGTTGCTTTAAAGGTGTTTCCTGCAGAATCGTTCTTTTCTAACAATTCTTTACCCAGTTTGAAATTAGGCTCAAAATCATATTCTTTTTTGATTTCTGCTTTAATGCCTTTTAATTGTTCTATTTGTGATAATTCAAAAACAGATTGAGCATTATCCGTAACCGGTCCATAGCTGTCAACCGCTATTGTAACCGGTCCCATTCCTAACATACCGAAAGCAACTAAACCAAAAGCAAATACGGTCGGATAAACCATATAGTCGCTAAGTCCGTTTGCGGCAGTAAAATATGCAACAACCATAAGGCCAATCATTACCAAGCCTTTCCAGAAGGCAGAGAAATTACCTGCAACCATACCGGATATAATATTCAATGAAGCACCGGCTTGACGGCTTGCATTAACAATTTCTTGAACATGTCCGGATTTTGACGAAGTAAAGATTTTGGTAAATTCCGGAATTATGGCGGCTGCAAAAGTTCCACAACTGATAATAACGGAAAGCTTCCACCACAAATCTTCACCCATATCACCAATCATAATATATGAAATGGCAAATGTAACGGCAATAGAAAGTACGGAAGTAATCCATACCAAAGATGTTAACGGAGTTTCAAAATCAAAATCCTGTTTGTTGCCAAATAAAAGTTTAGCAATTTTGCCATTGATTAAATAAGAAACGATAGAGGTTAAAACCATCATTAATCTCATGGCAAAAATCCATACGATAAGACGTGCTTGAATATCAATACCGTTTGCCATTAAAGAGAGTTCTCCGTCAGGAGCATATACCATTCCGGCTGCCAAAACAATGAAACTGATAAGAGCAACACCGGTAACACCGTATGTTTCAAAACCATCAGCGGTCGGTCCTACGGAATCGCCTGCGTTATCACCTGTACAGTCGGCAATAACACCCGGATTACGAGCATCATCTTCGTCAATTTTGAAAATAATTTTCATTAAGTCGGCGCCGATATCAGCAATTTTGGTGAAGATACCGCCGCAAATACGCAAGGCAGAAGCGCCTAATGATTCACCGATTGCAAAACCTACAAAGCAAGCGCCGGCATTTTCTCTCGGAATAAACAAGAGAATAAAAATCATCATAACCAGTTCTACACAAATGAGTAAAACACCGATAGACATACCTGATTGAAGAGGGAGAGCCATAACCGGAAATGCTTTGCCTTTTAATGAAGCAAAAGCGGTGCGAGAGTTAGCATAGGTATTGATGCGCATTCCAAACCATGCAACGGCAAATGAACCGAGAATACCTAAAACAGACCACAGCAAAATGTTGAGAACCATAGGTAACGGAGTTCCGTTCAAACCAAAGAAGTAATAGAAAATGCAAACAGCAATAAATGCTTCTAATATTACTAACAAGACAGCTTGCTGTTTCATATATGTTTTGCAGGTTTCATAAATGAGAGCAGCCATATTAGCCATAGATTTGTGAACCGGCATTTTTTTTATTTTCAAAAATTCGTATAATCCGAAAACAAAACCAAATCCGCAAATAGCGAGTCCGTATAAAAGAATTTGCGAACCGGTAATAGTGTGTCCCCAGAAATTATAATCAATATCCAACGATGGGATTTTTAAATCAATTTCAGAGGCTGTTGCACTAGCGACAAAGCTGCATAAAAACAACACTGATGCAGATGCAACAGAGCATAATTTTTTTAAAAATTGCATAATTTCCTTCCTTAAAATTTTTTAGGTTAAACAACTTAATGTCTTTAACCTACAACTTAAAAAATATTATTTCAAGGTAATAAACGAATATTGTGCAAATCGGATTCGTTTTTTATTATGTAATTGACATAAATATTAATTTATTTTAGTGTGTTAGCGACATTAAAAATTATTGATATGAAACGAAAAATTATTAAACTTGAAGAACTTTTTTAACCCGAAGTTGTGGAATATGCTGAAGGTACGTTTGTAGAGAAAGTTGTTTATGCTTACAAGCTGACCTTTGAGGACGGTTCGGTTATTACCGTTAAGTCTGCTGATTTTTGGGAAGATGATTTGGAACTCAAAGAAGGAAGCGAGATTTATGTTTATGTGTACCGTAATAACGAATACATCATTTCTCGCACGGATTTGGAGCAGGAAAGGATTAAAATGCGAAAAAGAGACAGAAGAATCCTCGTTATAGGTGCGATAGTCTTACTGTTGATTTTAGGAGCGGTTGTATTGCTCTAAATTCTATCAGGTATTAAAAAAGGTGTTTCCGAAGAAACACCTTTTTGTTTTTTATTGTTCGGATTTTTCCAAATCTTCACCGGTTTCTTGGTTTACTCTTTTTGCAGAGAGCTTTATTTTGCCGCGATTGTCGGTACCCAAGCATTTTACCCAAATTTTATCACCTTCTTTGTAGAAATCGGAAACAGAAGCAATACGCTCATTTTTAACTTCTGAAATGTGAACTAATCCTTCGGTTGTTCCGATAAAACGAACGAATGCACCAAAGTCCATAATTTTAGTGATTGTTCCGTGATAAATATGTCCTTCTTCAGGTTCGGCAACAATTCCCATAATCCAGTCAAGAGCAGCTTGCCCGTCAGCACTGTTAACAGTCGCAATATGAATAACTCCGTCTTCGCTGATATCAATTTTTGAATTGGTTTTTTCGGTGATTTCACGAATTACCTTACCGCCGGAACCGATAACTTCACGAATTTTATCAACCGGAATTTTAATAGCGATAATGCGTGGAGCAGTAGGTGCAACTTCTTTGCGAGGTTCTGCAATAGCTTTTGCCATTTCGCCTAAAATATGGATACGACCTTCATGTGCTTGAGCTAAAGCATTTTTCATAATTTCTTCAGTAATTGAAGTAATTTTGATATCCATTTGTAAAGCTGTAACACCATCTTTTGTTCCGGCTACTTTAAAGTCCATATCGCCAAGGTGGTCTTCGTCACCTAAAATATCTGTCAAAATAGCAACACGCCCGTCGTCTTCTTTAATTAAGCCCATAGCAATACCTGCAACCGGTTTGGTCATCGGAACACCGGCAGCCATCAAAGACAAAGTTGTTCCGCAAACGGTAGCCATTGAAGAAGAACCGTTTGATTCCATAATTTCAGAAACCACACGAATGGTGTAAGGAAAAGCATCTTTGTCTTTAGGTAACATCGGGTGAATAGCTCTCCATGCCAATTTACCGTGACCGATTTCACGACGTCCGGGAGAGCCTAAACGTCCGCATTCACCAACAGAAAACGGAGGGAAATTATAGTTGAGCATAAAGTCTTGTTTATATTCGTTCATTAAACCGTCAACAATTTGAGCATCTTCACCGGTTCCAAGTGTTGTGACAACCAAAGCTTGTGTTTCACCACGTGTAAAAATGGCAGAACCATGAGATGTCGGCAAAGTGTCAACTTCACACCAAATCGGACGTACGGTTTTTGTATCACGACCGTCAATACGATGACCTGTATTGAGAACTTTTTCTCTAACCACAACATGTTTGATTTTTTCTAAAACATCTAACAAATATCTGTTTTCAAATTCGTTTTCGGGATCAATGGTTGCTTTAATTTCTTCATCAATTTGACCAACTAATGTTCCGCGAGCCAATTTGTTGGTTTCTGTAAATGCTGTTTCATATTTTGCACGATAATCTTTGGCGATACGTTCGTACATTTCATCAAATTCTTTCGGAAATACCGGAGCTTCCCAAGCAGGTTTTCCTGCTTCTTTAGCCAAATCATTAATCATGTCAATGATTGGTTGGAAGCTGTTAAAGCCGAACATAACGGCACCGAGCATAGTTTCTTCAGAGAGTTCGTTTGCTTCAGATTCAACCATTAAAACACCTTCTTTGGTACCGGCAACCGTCAATTCCAAATCAGATTCTTTTTGTTCTTCAATAGTTGGGTTTAAGATGTATTGACCATCTTTGTAGCCGATTTTTGCTGCTCCGATAGGACCTAAAAACGGAATTCCGGAAACAGCTAAAGCTGCAGAAGCGGCTAACATTGCAACAACATCAGAAGTTGTTTTTTGGTCATGTCCTAAAACAGTACAGATAATTTGAACTTCGTTCTTAAAAGCATCGGGGAACAAAGGACGAATCGGACGATCGATTAAACGAGATACCAAAACTTCGTGTTCGGAAGGTTTGCTTTCTCTTTTCATAAAGCCACCGGGGATTTTACCTGTGGCATAATATTTTTCCTGATAATTTACAGTCAAAGGGAAGAAGTCTTGATCTTCTTTAACTTCTTTAGCTGCACATACGGTTGCCAAAACTTTTGTTTCGCCGTATGTAGCAATTACTGAACCGGTAGCTTGTTTTGCAACTTTTCCGGTTTCGAGGATAAGTTTGCGTCCGCCCCATTCAATTTCACGAGTGGATACTTTTAAGTTATTCATATTCTATTACCTTTCATCTTTTACATCTTTATAAACAGCACCTTACCTTGATTAAGATAAGGATTTAATAAAAGCATTGCGGGACTGTGTCGCCCCGCAATGTTCAAAAACTTATCTACGAATGTTAAGTTTTTTGATGATTTCTTTATATCTGTTTTCGTCTTTAGCTTTGAGATAGTCTAACAAGTGACGACGTTTAGAAACCATTTTCATCAAACCTAAACGAGAGTGCAGATCTTTACGGTGAGTATTGAAGTGCTCAATCAAGTTATTGATACGAGTTGTCCAAATTGCAATTTGAACTTCAGGAGAACCTGTATCGCCTTCGCTCAAACCATAAGTTTTTACTAATTCATCTTTTACTTCTTTTGTAATCGACATCTTTATTTTCCTTATATTAATTAAGTTAAATTAAAAACCCGAATCGGAGAAAGTCTTGTTTCTTCGACGAGTACCATGGCTGTTAAAACTCCGTTACAAGTTGTTGCCACCATTGTTTGAGGAGGAAATTTTCCTTCCCATACTTTTGGGCTCAGAGCTTGTCCATGCTTAAGTTTTTCAGCCTCTGCTTCCGAAACAGCCATAACCGCGATGTCGCGCAGAGAGGTTTCTAACGGAAGCAAAAATTCGTTAGCTTGCTCAACATATACTATATTTTTTAATTTTTCCAGTAAAATCGTATCGTTGATTGTAAAAAGTCCGCATTTTGTACGTCGCAATTCGGTCAAATGTCCATGTGTATTTAGAGAACGAGCTATATCTCGTCCCAAACTGCGAACGTATGTTCCTTTTGAACATTGAACTCTAAAAAATGCAAGGTTATCTTTTGTGTCAATAAGCTCCAGTCCGAAAATTTCAATTTCTCTTTCGGGAATCGAAACTTCTTCTCCTTTTCGGGCTAAATCGTAGGCTCGTTGTCCGTTGATTTTTATTGCCGAAAATGCCGGTGGAGTTTGTTTTATTTTACCGATAAAATTAGGAATAACCGAGATAATTTCTTCTTTTGTCGGAGTTTTTCCTCCGTTGACAATTATATTTCCCGTACAATCGGATGAATCCGTTTCCGAACCGAAAGCAAGAGTAAACTCATATTCTTTATCGCCGTCGGTTATAAAGTCGATAAGTTTTGTTCCTTCACCGAATGCAATAGGTAAAACACCAGTAGCAAAGGGGTCAAGAGTTCCTGCGTGTCCGTTTTTTTTAGCATTGAAAAAACGGCGGGTGAAATTGACAACTTGGGTAGATCCCATACCTTGCGGTTTGTCAATTATCAACCAGCCGTTTATATTATTGCCTTTTTTATGCTTCATCTTGCTTTTTTAAGTCTTCTTGAACTTTGGGATCATGAAGCAATTTTTCAATTTTATCAGCTTCTGCCATTGTGTTATCAATGAAAAAACGAATTTCCGGAACATAGCGAAGCATGGTTTTTGAAGCCACCACTTTGCGGAAGTGGTTTGCTGCCAACTGTAGTGCTTCACGAACTTTTTCATCCAGTTCTCCGTTTGTTGTTACAAAATACACATCGGCATATTTTAAATCGGGAGAAACTGTTGTTTCCATAATTGTTACCAAAGTATCAATAGGTTCAAGATTGCGAACTCGTCCCTGATTGATTTCTTCTGCTATAATTCGTTTGATTTCTTGCCCGACTCTTAATTGTCTTTGGGATAATTCTTTTAAAGCCATTATCTTTCTCCAATTAGTCGAGTTTAGCGGCAATAGCTTCGATTTCGTAACATTCGATAAAGTCACCGACCTGAATATCGTTATAGTTTTCAAAACTCATACCGCATTCATAACCTTCTTTAACTTCTTTTACGTCATCTTTGTATCGTTTAAGTTGTCCAAGACTACCATCATGAATAACAACGTTATCACGGAGTAAACGAACTTTAGCGCCACGTTTAACCATACCTTCGGTAATCATACATCCGGCAACTCTTCCTACTCCGGTGATATTGAATACGTTACGAATTTCAGCATAACCCAAAATCTTTTCTTTGAGTTCAGGAGAGAGCATACCTTCAAGTCCCTTCTTAACATCGTCGGCTACATCATAAATGATGGAGTAGTAACGAATATCAATACCGTCACGACGTGCCATATCACGAGCTTGCGGAATTGCACGAACGTTAAAACCGATAATGAAAGCATGAGATGCTTTTGCCAAGGTTACATCAGACTCAGAAATAGGTCCGACAGCAGAGTGTAAAATTTGAACACTAACTTCGTTGTTTGAAAGCTTGTTCAACGTTCCTTCAATAGCTTCAATAGAGCCTTGAACATCGGCTTTAATAACGATTGGTAAGTGCTTAACTTCACCTGATTTAATTTTATCAAGCATTTGTTCCATTGCAGATTTCGCACTCTTAACTAATTTCGCATCACGTTCTTTTTGAATACGATAATTCACGATTTCTTTTGCTTGAGATTCACTTTCAACAACGTTAAAGTTGTCACCGGCAGCAGGAGTTCCTTGCAATCCTAAAATTTCTACCGGAGTTGCCGGACCTGCAGATTGGAGTTTTTGTCCGTGTTCGTTGAACATTGCACGAACGTGTCCCCATTCTTTACCGGCAATGATAATATCACCGATATTGAGAGTTCCTTGTTGAACTAAAACAGTAGCAACAGAGCCGCGACCTTTTTCCATTTTAGCTTCAACAACGGTTCCGCTTGCTTTACAATTCGGGTTAGCTTTCAAATCTAAAATTTCTGCCTGTAATAAAATAGCTTCTACCAACTTATTAATATTAATGCGTTTTTTAGCAGAAACTTCGGCACATAAGTATTCACCACCCATTTCTTCTACGGCAATACCATGTTGCAATAACGCTGTCTTAACTTTCATAGGATCGGCACCCGGTAAATCAATTTTATTGATTGCAACAACAATCGGAACTTCGGCTGCTTGTGCGTGACGAATAGCTTCTACGGTTTGTGGCATGATACCGTCATTTGCGGCAACAACCAAAACCACAATATCTGTAACTTTTGCACCGCGAGCACGCATCTCTGAGAATGCCTCGTGTCCCGGAGTGTCAATAAATGTAATTTTGTTTCCGCTTTCTACTTCAATTTGATAAGCACCGATATGTTGAGTAATACCACCGGCTTCTTTAGCTACGACGTTGGTTTCTCTCAGTGCGTCAAGAAGTGAGGTTTTACCATGGTCAACGTGTCCCATAACGGTAACAACGGGAGCTCTCGGTAATTGTCTTTCCGGCAAACTGTCCTCGTCATTTTTCAATACATCTTCTACATCGCTATCGGCTACACGTTTCCATTTGTGACCCATTTCTTCTACGATGATTTGAGCGGTATCGGCATCAATGGCTTGGTTAATTGTTGCCATAACACCTAAAGACATCAATTTTTTGATTACATCGGCACTTTTTTCTGCCATACGATTTGCCAATTCTTGAACAGTAATAATTTCAGGAATTGTAACTTCTTTAACGATTTTTTCTTGCGGTTGGACAACAACTATCGGTTTAGGTTGTTTCTTTTTGAAACGACGGCGAGGTGCTCCAAATCCGTAATCGTCATCATCGTCATCGCCACCAAAACTGTTTATGCTTACCTTGTTATTACGACGTTGCGGTTCAAAACTGCGTTTCGTAACTTTTTTACGATCCTGTTCAAAAGATTCATTTCTATTAACATTGCGTTTTTTTCCGCTAAATTTTTCATCGTCATCATCGTCATCATAATCTTTCGAGTGACGGTCGTTATTTTTGAATGTTTTTTCTTCTTTTGGTGAGGATTGAGCCATTTTTTGTGCGGCAGCTTTTTCTTTTTCAGCTTTTTCCTTAGCTGCTTTTTCTTCTGCTTCTTTAGCTTCTTTTATTTTTTGTTCTTCCAAAGCCAAACGCTCTGCTTCTTCAGCTTCTTTGCGTTGTTTTTCCGCTTTAATTTCTTCTTCTAATTTTTGGCGAGCAAGTTGTTTTTCTTCTTCTTGTTGTTGACGCTTTGCTTCGTGTTCTTTTGCCTCGGCAATAAGACGCAATTTAGCTTGTGTAGCTTCGTCTAATTGTACTTCTTTATTTTCGGCAGGTGCGGATGTCGCAATAACTCTTTTTTTGCGAACTTCTACTTGCACAACTTTTTTACCGTCGTGAGAAGATGCTTTTTCTCCCAAACCTTTTAATGTCAGGGTTTTTTTGCCCGATAAGGTTAATTTGGTTTTTGCACTATCTTCTGTCATATAAATTTTTCTCCATTATTTTTTAAGAATTAATAAAATTTTGCCATTTTTGTAATTGATTATATACCATTTGTGCCATTTCGCTTTTAAGTAGAGCGGCGTGGACCGTGTTAACTCTGTTTAGTGCCTTGTCTAACTCCTCAACTGTAAATAATGTCAAAATTTCTACATTCTTTGCGGCTGCTTTTATTTTTGCTTTGCCGTCTTCACCGGCATCTGTTGCATCAATAACGTAGGCCACTTTATCTTTTGCCAGTTTTTCTTTTACTTTATCAAAGCCGGAAACCAACATGCCTGCCTTTTTAGCCAAGTTTATAGCCTCTAACGCACGGCTTTTCAAGATATTTTCTACAATTTCCAACAAGTTAGATATCGGTTTTACGTTTTTACCTAACTTTTTGAAAATATTTTTTGCAATCGCTTGTTCAAGAGACTGTTTGGAGCAGGTTACATAAAAACCTTTTCCGGGCAGTTTCTTTTTAAAGTCCGGTATTACCTGATTGTCAGGAGTGAGGGTAAACCGCAGAAGTTCTTCCTGCGGTTTTTCCTCGCCTGTCAATAAGCACTTACGATTTGGACTATTCTTCGTCATCCAAATTTTGTCCTTCATTTTCAAACCAGTGCTCACGAGCAGCCATAATTACTTTATTTGCTTCATCTTCGGATAAGGTATTTTCTCCGAGCATTTCGATTAATTCGTCAGCGGCTAAATCGGCAACATCATCAAGAGTTTTAACACCTTTTTCAGCCAAAGTAATTATCATATCTTGGTCAAGACCGGTAACGGTTTTGATTGTTTCATCAATACCCAAAGTTTTGCTCTTTTTAGCAAATTCGGCATTACGTTTGGTGATGAATTCTTTTGCTCTTTGTTGCAACTCGGTAGCAATATCGTCATCAAAACCTTCAATTTCAGCCAATTCACTCAAAGCTACACCGGCAACTTCATCAACATTTGTAAAGCCTTCGGCAATAAGCAAGTGAGCAATCATTTCATCCACATCTAATGCGTCCATAAAACGTTGAGAGCGAACTTTGTTTTCGTTTGCACGACGTTCTTGTTCTTGTTCTTCAGTCAATACATCGATATCACAGCCGAGCAATTGAGATGCGAGCTTAACATTTTGACCGCGACGACCGATTGCGATAGAAAATTGTTCTTGCGGAACAACAGCTTCAATACGATTGCTTTCTTCATCAATTACAACCTTAGTAACTTCAGCCGGAGCTAAAGCACTTACGATATATTGAGCTCTGTCTTCAGAATAAGGTATAATATCAATTTTTTCGCCTTGTAATTCGTTAACTACGGCTTGAACACGGATGCCTCTTAAACCTACACAAGCTCCAACCGGATCAATGGTTAAATCGTTGGCTTTTACCGAAATTTTTGCTTTTGAACCCGGATCACGAGAAACACTGATGATTTTAACGATACCATCATAAATTTCAGGAACTTCTTGAGTGAATAATGCAGCCAAAAATTGCGGGCAGGTACGGGATAAGAAAATTTGCGGACCTTTGTTTTCACGGCGAACATCTAAAACATAAGCTCTGATTCTGTCGCCATTTTTGAATTTTTCTCTTGGTATAATTTCATCATAGCGCAAGATAGCTTCGGTTTTACCCATATCAACAATAACGTTTCTTAAGTTGCCGTTTGAGCCGACTTCAATTCTCTTAACTGTTCCGTTGATAATGGTGCCGATTTTTTCTTTATATTCTTCATATTGACGGTTGCGTTCAGCTTCACGAACTTTTTGAACAATTACTTGTTTTGCGGTTTGAGCAGCAACACGACCAAAATCAATCGGAGGAAGCGGGTCGATAACATAATCACCTACTTTGGCATTCTCATCATCTAACAATGCATCTTTTAGCAAAATTTGGTTACATTTATTTTCTTCGTCATATTCTTCGACAATTAAAAGATAATGAGCCAATGAAATTGCACCGTTTTTACGATCAATATGAGCTCTGATGTCGTTTTCAAAACCATAACGAGAACGTCCGGCTTTTTGAATTGCTACTTCTAGAGCAGTAAAAACGTCTTCTTTATCAATATTTTTTTCGGTAGCTACCGAGTTTACAACCATAATGATTTCTGGTCTGGGCATATTTTCAATATTTTGCATTTTTTCCTCTATTGAAAGTTGGGTTAATTTATTCTTCGTCTTCCGCAGCTGCTTCAGCTTCTGCGATAGCTAAAAGTTCGTCAGTAAGCAATAATTTTGCTTTTGATACGGCATCATAAGGAATTGTCCATTCCTTATCGTCCATTAAAAATATGATATCTTCACCATCGACACGAATGATGCGTCCCTTAAATCTTTTGCGTTTTTCGATTTCCACATCAGTTTCAATTTTAGCTTCAAAACCTTCAAAACGTACAAAGTTTTCAAGAGCAACCAACGGTCTGTCTAATCCCGGAGAAGAAACCTCAAGCGTGTATCTCCCCGAAATCGGGTCTTTTTCATCTAAAATGACAGATATGGCTCTGCTTACGGTAGCACAATCGTCAACCACCATATTACTGCGGTCTTTTTTCTCTATCATAACTTGCAAAGTAGGATTAACGTTTCCGATTGTCATAATGCGCACCAAATCAAACCCTAAATTATTAATTGTGGGTTCAAGCATATCGTGCAAATGATGTTTTTTTTGCATAAACTTTTCCTTTTTCTAACAAAAAAGCGGGGCTTTCGGCCCCACTTTCAAAAACTTAATATGAAAGAATAGTCAACATATAACATATTTTTTTGAAAAATAAAGAACTTTTTTATAATTTGCAAAAATTTTTATAATATGGTAACATTTTGCTCGTTACGGAGGTATGTATGAGCGTTTTTAAAAGCTTTGAACAGCAAATATCAGAGATACAATCTAATGAAGATTGCGAAAATATTATAGGTAATATATGTTCTTCCGTAATTTTGCGTAATACAGAATTAATTAATTTATTGGAAAAAGTTGTTTCTTCTCCGAAATTTGAAAAACCATCTTCAAAACTCTGTAAAATTTTTTATAAAACTTTAACCGAATTGCATAGCGATAGCACATTAGGTCTGATTGAAAAATTTTCTCAAAAAAACGGGTATGAATATAGCCGAGAATTTGTAAATTGCGTTTCTAGAAATGTCTGGCCGGGAAAAAAGACTACGGAAGCTTTACGTATTTTGGAAAAAACAATAGCAAACTCCACCGGAAATAAAGAAGCATATTATGAGATTTTGGATTATGCCAAAGATATAATCAGAGATGGTGCAGATGAAGATAACAGAATCGATGAACAAACACAACTAATCGGCAAAATGTTAAGAGCTGTTCCATCCAGAGTTATAGAAGAAACAGATGCTGAAGTATATACGGATGCTATTGTTGCTTTTGCCGGTATTTCGGATATGAACAATAACGAACATATACATATTCTGTTTAGTCATCTTGATTTTGCCGCTAAAAATATAAAAAACAGTATTGATTGCGGAGATAATATTTCTGATGTATGTGCAAATATTCTCAAGGCCAATAATATTACACCGGATATCAGAAGAAAAACTTTGGATATTCTTAATGTTGCTGCTTTAAACGGTAATTTCATCAGCGGGGATATGTTCAAATCTGATCACAATGAACGAAGTATTCAAATTTATATTGATGAAATAAGCAAAATTGACAAACAATTAAAACAAAAAAACATAAGTGATGAGTTTTGTTGTTATGCTCTGTTGTTGGCAAAAGAATTTTCAGAAGAGCCGAGAGTTGATAAAAATATTTTGTTTAGTTTGGTTCAATCGGTTCAAAAAAATAAAACACGAGTTATTCCTGATTTTAATTCACTATGTATGGATTTTGTTGTACATGATGAGTTTAGAGATAAAGCCGTTGAACTCTTTCACAATGAAATTCCGTTACTGATAAAAAAAGTAGCTCATAACCGCGATATTATCGGTGATGTTCTAGATTTTTATGAAATGTTACCGGATGATTATCCTAATGAAAAAATTATACCGGATATTTTGTTATTAGCCCAAAATACATCTAATAATTTTTGTCCTTTATTGATAAAAAGAGGATATTTTCAACAAGCGTTTGAATGTATTAAAGGAAATATTGCTAATTTTGGAAAGATTAAAGAGCCTAAAACCCAGCTTCTTCACACGTATTGGGAATCTGTTTTAGACATAGTTGAACATGTGGCAACACAACCTGATAATGAAGATATGATGAAACAAATTGTGTCAGATATTAAAAAACTGGCTCATCATCATTGCAAAATGAATGATACAGGGACAATTCCTCCGTATCAGATAGATAGAATTTTAGCAACAATTTTGAAAGACTGTCCGCAATTATCAGATGAATGTATTAAAATATGGAAAATATACGTTTCTGTGTTACCTGAAAAATGTAAATACTCATCAATGTTGAATTGTTTAGAGCAAATAACTATTAAATCTAAAGTGCAGCCGGAACGTATTTTGAAGATGTTTGAAATGCTTCCGCAAAAAATGGATTGTGACGGACAAATTGCTGCTTTGAAATTTTTAAATGAGTTTGCTTCTCATTTTTCGGAACAAGCTGATAAAAGCGTGGCATTAGCAAAAGATAAAAAAGTTTTGCCCGAATTTTGGTTGAATGACGAAAAATATTGCAATAATCGTTGGAATTATAGAGAAATCAGAATAGGGCTTGATGCGTATAAAAGCTTTTTGTTATCTGTCGGTGATAAAATGCCGAATGTTTTTGTGGAATTGCAACTGGCAGAAACCGTAAAGAAATATTTTAATAAATGGGATGCTCGATATAGATATGCGACGGATAATCATTTATTATGGAAAAAGAAATATTCCGATATAGAAAAAGAGTATCGGTCATTAACCAGTGAAGAAAAAATACATATTAATCGGATATTGTCATCGCAAAAATTAAGTCTTGATGAAAAAATGACATTACTGACTAATGGGGCTGGTTTTTGTAAGGACTTTAACATCGGTGTATATTTGAATATAAAAAAATATATTTTCGAAAAAGAAGAAGATGCCAATACTCAATGGGTTATTCCTTCTGCAATAGCGTGTGCCAAAATTTATGGTAAAGAATATATGAATTATTTTCGAACCATCGAAAACTACAATGAGCAAATTCCCAAAAGACAAGATGAGTTTTGGAAAAAGTCAAATGAATATGATGATAAAAAAGAAGAACTTGAGTTTATGTACTTAGCGACCGATTTTATTCTCAAGAGTCTTGAAAATTTACCTGACAGTGCTTTGTTAGCTCGAGTTGCTCTAAAGAAAAATTTGTTCCTGTATGAGATTGATTCTCATATTAAGAAATATATTAACGAATGGAAAAATAATGTGTTGTCATCTTCGTCGTTTGACATAAAAAGAGAAAGACGCAGACTTGCAGCCAAAAGAAATGGTTTGCTAGGGACAATTTATGCGACGTCTAATTATATAAGTGATGAACAATTCAAACCGATAGGTTTTGAAAGAGCGACAAGTTGGATGGTTAAAGCCATAAACACAAAAGCAGATTTTGAACGAATCCGAAAATTTGCAGATAAGAATATTAAGGCAAAAAATATTGTCGGACAGCCCTTTTTACGAGTTAATGCTCCTCATTTGGAAGAGAAAAGACTAAGAAGTTTGAACGATATAGAACGTACTGATTTGGAATTTTCAGATGATTTCAGTTTAATAATCCCCCGATTGAAATATCTGACGGATAAAGAATTGAGCTCTATGAAATATAGCGAAGTATATGAGCGTTTATCAAAAATTAATTTTGATTATACATGCAGAGAATTTGCTATTGAAAATTCTGCTTATGTTGATTCTCAAGAAACATACGATGAAGCAGAAGTTATTTATTATAAAGGGATGATAACTCCCTCACGTTTTGCCGATAAACCTGTTCTTTATAGCAGTGACAAAAATTTTAGATGTTTGGTTGCCAAAAAGGATGATGTTCGAATTTTGTTTGTCGGAGAAAAAACATCCTGTTGCCAAAGTTATGGAGATGTCGGTGGCCCTTGTGCCGTAGACAGTGTTATTAACCCTAATTCGGGATGTTTAATTTTTGAGAGTAGAAAAAATGAAGATGAGCCGTGGAAAATTGTAGCCTGCAGTTGGTTTTATGCGAGCCAAAACGGTAACTTTAAAGGCCTTACTTTTGATAATGTGGAGGTCGATACACATGAACATTGTGAAGAACAGGTAGAAACTTTATTTTTGGGAATGGTTGAAGAGTTTTCAAAAGATAATTATAAGTATATAACCGTTGGTAATAGTGGGAATGATATCTATTTAGAGGGGCAAATAATTTCATCGACTAATCCTCTTCCCGATGGTTATGAAGGTTATACAGATGCCGAGGTTCAAAGAATTATAAAAAACAACCCTAATGCAAATCAAGAAACAATAGAGAGAATTGTTATTAAAGCCGGTGACGATGAAGACTTAAGAGCTTTTTCACTATTTTCGAGCAAAGATGAAATAGATTGGTTAAAGGGCGACAGGTGTATTGTTTTGAAAGATGAAGAAAAAGTTTATGCCATTGCAATATGGAATAAAAACAAAACAAATGCGGAGTTGATTACGGATAAGGGATGTAGTGCCGATAAGTTAAAAGAATTTCGTTCCTACGCTCTCGATTGCATAAGTAATGATATTAAAAATCCGCAAATAAACGAAGTTGAAAATGACATTCCGACAGACAAAATTAAATTGCCGTTATCTCGTCCCGACAGAGAAAGTAGATAGTTTTTGTTAAAAAATGTTGATTTTAACAAGGGGTTGGTATAATCTCCCGTTGTTTTACAGTTTTATAGGAGTTTTAAAAATGGAAAAATATATTACTACCCCGATTTATTATCTTAACGGTTTGCCTCATATCGGACACGCATATACTTCTATTTTGGGCGATGTCATGAAAAAGTTTGAGCAAATGCGGGGCAATAATGTATTTTATTCTACCGGAACCGACGAACATGGTCAAAAAAATCAGCATAGTATTGAAGAAAGCGGATTATCTGCTGAAGAGTTTTTACAAAAACAAAGTGATAATTTCAAAAATTTGTTTGTGGATTTAGGTATTGATTTTGACTATTTTGTTCGCACTTCAAAACCGGAACATAAAAAAATCGTGCAAGAAATTTTGCAAAATATTTATGACAGAGGTTTAATTGTAAAAAAATCTTATGAGGGTTTGTATTGTGAAGGTTGCGAACAATTCAAGAAAAAGACCGATTTAGATGAAAACGGTTGTTGTCCGGACCATAAAGTTGCACCGAAAGCAATCAGTGAAGAAAACTATTTCTTCCGTCTTGAACCATATCGTCAATGGTTGATTGAGCACATCAAAAATAATCCTGATTGGATTCAGCCTGCAAAATTTGCTAACGAAGTATTAGGTATGTTGCGTGAGCCTTTGGAAGATTTATGTATCTCTCGCCCGAAATCTCGTGTGTGGCTTGGTGTTGAACTACCATTTGATAAAGAATACGTAACTTATATTTGGTTCGATGCCTTAGTTAACTACATTTCTACTCATAACTACGGACATAATCCTGATTTTGAAAATATTTGGGCAAACTCAAATCACCTTATTGCAAAAGATATTTTGAAACCTCACTGTATTTATTGGCCGATTATGTTGCATGCACTAGGCTTAAATCCGGTGAAACATTGCTTTGTCCACGGTTATTGGATTGGAGAAGGCGGTGTTAAGATGTCAAAGTCTTTAGGTAACGTTGTTGATCCGGTTGAGGTTGTTAATTTGTTGGGTGTAGATGCTTTGCGCTTCTATCTCATCAACAATATGACTATGACCGGCGATAGCCAAATCAGCGTTGATTTGTTAAAACAAGGGTACAAATTGTTGGCTAACAATATCGGCAACTTACAAATGAGAGTTTTGAAAATGGTGCAAAAAAGCTTGGATGGTAAAGTTCCGTCAAAAGCAGCATTAAACGACGAAGATAAAAAACTCATTACCGATATTGCCGGTCGTTTTGAACGTATTTATAATCAAGAAATGAGTTTGGAAACAGTTAGCGAACTTGCTGACAGTATTATGAAAGCAGGGGATGCGACAAATGCTTATTTTGCTGCCAATACCCCTTGGGTTTTAGCGAAAGATCCGACACAAAAAGATAGATTTGATGCGGTTGTTTATACCACTCTGGAATGTTTGAGATTAATCGGGTTGGCGCTTTATCCGCTAGCTCCGTCAACTGCGGAAAAAATAGAAACATCGTTGGGTGTTGAATTGAATGAGTTCAAGGCCGAATTTAAACCGTTTGAACTAAAAGAAGCTTCGACAATAAAAGTCGGTGATCCTTTATTCCCGATTGTTGAATAATAAAGAAGGGCTTATTAAAAGCCCTTTTTTATATTTGACTATGTCATTTCTATTATAAGGCGTTTTTGTCTAAAGTGTGTCAAAAGTTAATAATGGAATTTGACTCAATAAGAGTCTGGATAAGCGATTCATCGTTTGTAAAAAAATAGAAGAAAATTGATTTTTTTGCTTGCAATATAATATCAGATATGTTACAAAGCGCTCACATTAACTGGGTTTGGGCAGATTATGCCTGCTCGGTTGTAATATGAAATATCCCGCAGTTCCTTGGTTTCCAAGGGTTTGCATAGGTTAATTTTGTAGATGGCAAATTTGGCTCATACCGAATCGTGCCATCTAGTTATAGGAAAAGTATTTAAAAATGATGGATACACAAAATATAAGAATTCGCCTCAAGGCTTTTGATCATCGTTTGCTCGATTTATCTACAAAAGAAATCGTTCATACAGCCAAAAGGACAGGGGCAAATGTAAGAGGTCCGATTCCTCTGCCTACAAGAATTGAGAAATTTACTGTTAACCGTTCTCCGCACGTAGATAAAAAATCTCGTGAGCAGTTCGAAATCAGAACTCACAAGAGACTTCTCGATATCGTAGATCCTACACCGCAAACCGTAGATGCTTTGATGAAGCTTGATTTGGCAGCCGGTGTAAATGTTGAAATTAAACTGTAATTGTTTGTTATAAATAATTACCCGTAATAAAAAGCAATGTTGGCTTTCGTGAAATAAAGTTAGTCAACCAATTGAAAAGGAAAATAAAAATGCGTACTGGTTTGATCGCAAAAAAAATAGGGATGTCCCGCATTTTTGAAGCAAACGGAACTCATGTACCTGTAACAGTTTTGAGTGTTGAAAATCTTCAAGTTGTTGCTGTAAAGACACAAGAAAAAGATGGATATACTGCTGTTCAACTCGGTACCGGTGCCGTTAAGGTTAAAAATGTTTCAAAAGCTCTTAAGGGGCATTTCGCAAAGGCTAATGTTGAGCCTAAAAAGAAATTAGGTGAGTTCAGAGTATCTGAAGACTGCCTGCTTTCTGTTGGTGCTGAATTATCTGTAGAACATTTTGTCTGCGGACAATATGTTGATGTATGTGCTACTTCTATCGGTAAAGGTTTTGCCGGTGTTATGAAGCGTCATAATTTTGCTGGTTTAGAAGCTACACACGGTGTTTCTATTTCTCACCGTTCTCATGGTTCTACAGGTCAAAGACAGGACCCGGGTAAAGTATTCAAGGGCAAGAAAATGGCCGGCCACATGGGGGCTGAACGTGTAACCGTTCAAAACTTGAAGGTTGTTGCTGTTGATGCTGACAAAGGTTTGATTATGGTTAAAGGTGGTGTTCCCGGTTGTGAAAACGCTTGGGTTCGTATTACCGATGCTGTAAAGAAAACTGCTAATGTTGAGCTTCCTTTGCCTGCCGGATTGAAAAAAGTTGATGCACCTGTCGCAGTTAAAGCTGAAACAGCTGATAATGCATAAGATAAAGGATAAAAAGTTATGAAACAGGACATCTTAAGTTTAGATAATAAAAATGTTGGTTCTATTGAGCTTAACGAATCTATCTTTGGTTTGGAAGTTAGAGCTGACATTTTGCAAAGGGTTGTAAGATGGCAATTAGCCAGAATGCAAGCCGGCACTCACAAAACTAAAGGCCGTTCGGAAGTTGCTTTGTCGCCTTCTAAACCTTTCAAACAAAAAGGTTCTGGTAATGCTCGTCAAGGTAGCCGTAAAGGTACACAGTTTAGAAAGGGTGGTATCGTGTTTGGTCCGGTTGTTCGTGATCATTCACATGACTTGACCAAGAAATTCAGACAACTTGGTTTGAAAATTGCTCTCTCTTCAAAAGCTAAAGAGGGTAACTTGGTTGTTATCGATGAAGCTAAATTGTCTTCTCCGAAAACAAAAGATTTACAAGCTAAATTGAATGTTTGCGGATTTAACAATTGCTTGTTTATCGATGGTAAAGAAGTAGATATTAACTTCGCATTGGCATCTCGTAATATTGCCGGTATCGATGTTTTGCCGACAATTGGTGCTAATGTTTATGACATCTTGAAAAAGGACAAATTAGTGTTGACTAAAGACGCTGTTAACTGCTTGGAGGAAAGACTGAAATGAAAAAGAATGTTAAAGCCAACAATGTAGTTGCTTCTATGTATGATACATTGGTTCGTCCGGTAATCACTGAGAAGTCTATGCTCGCTTCTGAAGCCGGAAAAATTGTTTTCCGTGTTCCTTTAGATGCCAGCAAAGAAGCTATTAAAGCTGCCGTTGAAGCTATTTTTAGCGTTAAGGTCGTTAAAGTGAATACTATTCGTCAGTTTGGTAAGGTAAAAAGATTCAGAGGTTATGAAGGTCGTCGTTCAGACTACAAAAAAGCCTTGGTTACTCTTGCCGAAGGTCAAAATATTGATGTTACAACAGGAATTTAAAAGATGGTGTTAAAAACATATAAGCCCACATCTCCTGGACTTCGTCAGCTCGTTATCGTAGACAGAAGCGAACTTTATAAAGGCGCTCCTGAGAAGTCTTTGACAATTGGTCTTACTAAGACCGGTGGGCGTGATAATTTCGGACATGTTACAAGTCGGAGAAAGGGTGGCGGACACAAACGCAAACTCAGAATTATCGACTTTAGACGTAATAAGTTTGATGTGGAAGCTACAGTAGAGAGAATCGAATATGATCCTAACCGTTCTTCTTTCATTGCTTTGATTAGCTATGAAGATGGTGAAAAATCATATATTCTTGCTCCTCAAAGATTAAAGGCTGGTGATAAGGTTATTTCTGCTCAAAAAGCTGATATTAAACCGGGTAATGCTATGCCTTTGAAGAATATGCCGGTTGGTACTATTGTTCACAATGTTGAGTTGCGTTCTGGCAAAGGCGGACAATTAGTTCGTTCTGCCGGTTGCTATGCTCAAGTTGTTGGTAAAGATGCCGGTTATGCTCAATTGAAATTGAGTTCTGGAGAATTGAGAATTGTTCGTGAAGAATGTTTGGCTACCGTTGGTGCCGTTTCAAATCCGGACAATCAAAATAAATCCTTGGGTAAAGCTGGTCGTGCACGTTGGTTGGGCTTACGTCCTGTATCTCGTGGTGTGGCTATGAACCCGGTTGATCACCCGATGGGTGGTGGTGAAGGCCGTACATCAGGTGGTCGTCATCCGACAACTCCGTGGGGTAAACCGACCAAGGGTGGTAAAACTCGTTCTAACAAGAAGACAGATCGCTTTATTATGCGTTCACGTCATGATAATAAGAAATAAAAGGAGATAAGCTAATGACACGTTCAGTATGGAAAGGACCGTTCGTTGATGGATATCTTCTGAAGAAAGCAGATGCTGCCAGAGCTTCTACTCGTAATGAAGTTATTAAAATTTGGTCGCGTCGTTCAACAATGTTACCTCAATTTGTAGGTTTAACATTTGGTGTTCACAATGGTCATAAGTTTATCCCGGTATTGGTTACTGAAGATATGGTAGGCCACAAATTCGGTGAATTTGCTCCTACTCGTACATTCTACGGCCACGCTGCAGATAAGAAAGCTAAAAGGAGTTAGTAATGGGAAAATCTAAAGATACTAGAATGCTCGCTGCAAATCAGGCTCAAGCCGTTTGCAACGCATTGCGCACTAGCCCGCAAAAACTCAATCTTGTTGCTCAAACTATCCGTGGTTTAAGTGTAGAAAAGGCTGTTGCAGAACTCACTTTCTCAAAGAAGAGAATTGCAAAGTCGGTTTTGAAAGTTTTGCAATCTGCTATTGCAAATGCTGAAAACAATCATCAGTTAAACATTGATAAGCTTTATGTTAGTGAAGCTTATTGCGGAAAAGGTTTGGTAATGAAGCGTATGCATGCTCGCGGTCGCGGAAGAGGAGCTCGTGTTTTGAAACCGTTCTCTAATATTACTATCGTTGTAACCGAGCGTGGGGAGTAAGTTTATGGGACAGAAAGCAAATCCTACAAGTCTTCGTTTGGGAGTTAACCGCACTTGGGACTCTCGTTGGTATGCTGACAACAATTATGCCGGCTACTTGCATGAAGACGTAAAAATTAAAGAATTCTTGAAAGATAAATTGGCTCAAGCCGGTATCAGCAAGATTGTAATTGAACGTCCTGCCAAAAAAGCCAGAGTTACCATTCATTCGGCTAGACCTGGTGTAGTAATTGGTAAAAAAGGACAGGATATTGAAGTTTTGAGAAAAGAAATTCAAAACCTGACCTCTTCAGAAGTTCAATTGAACATTTTGGAAGTTAGAAAACCTGAGTTGGATGCTCAGCTCGTTGCTGACAGTGTTGCTCAACAATTGGAAAGACGTGTTGCTTTCCGTAGAGCTATGAAACGCGTTATGCAATCAGCTCTTCGTTTGGGTGCAGAAGGCATTAAGGTTAGCTGCAGTGGCCGTTTAGGCGGTGCTGAAATCGCAAGAACAGAACAATACCGTGAAGGTCGTGTTCCTTTGCACACATTGCGTGCTGACATTGATTATGCAACTTCAACTGCTCACACAACTTATGGTGCTTGCGGCGTAAAAGTATGGATCTATAAGGGCGAAATTATGGCTCACGATCCAATGGCTCAAGACAAAAAGTTGGCTGAAAACAAGTAAACATTGAGGTTATAAGAAAATGTTAAGTCCAAAAAGATTAAAATTCCGCAAGCAGCACAAAGGCCGTATCCACGGCTTGGCTAAAGGTGGCTCGGAATTAAGTTTCGGAACATATGGATTGAAAGCTCTCACTCCTGATCGTATTACTGCTCGTCAAATTGAAGCAGCTCGTCGTGCGATTACACGTGAAATGAAGAGAGCCGGAAGAGTATGGATTCGAATTTTCCCAGATGTACCAGTATCTGATAAACCTGCCGAAGTTCGTATGGGTAAAGGTAAAGGTTCTGTTGAATATTGGTGCGCCAGAGTGAAACCAGGCAGAATTATGTTTGAGATTGATGGTGTTTCTGAAGAATTGGCTCGCAATGCATTTGCTTTGGGTGCTGCAAAACTCCCAATCAAAACAAAGTTTGTAAAACGCCTCAATTCTGACCAAGGAGTAGCATAAGATGGCAAAAATTAAGGATCTTCGCAGTATGAGTGTTGATGAATTGGAAGCTAAATTGCTCGAAGCTAAAAAAGAACAATTTAACTTGAGAGTTCAACAGTCTACCGGACAATTGCAAAATACCGCAGGTATTCGCAAAGTTCGTCGCGATATTGCAAAAATTAATACGCTTTTAACCGAGCGTAAGAAGAATAGTTAGGAGAAAAGATATGCCTAAAAGAATTCTTCAAGGTGTTGTAGTAAGTGACAAACAGGATAAAACCGTTGTCGTTAAAGTTGAACGTCAGGTTATGCACCCTGTTTATCGTAAATTCATTAAGAGAAGCAAAAAATATGCTGCTCATGATGAGAACAACCAGTTCAAGATTGGTGATGAGGTTAAAATCATTGAATCTAAACCTTATTCTAAAACCAAGGCTTGGACAGTGTTAGTTGATAACGCCGAATAGAGAAGGAATAAGAAAATGATACAAATGCAAACCAACCTGGATGTTGCAGATAACTCAGGCGCACGTCAGGTGCAGTGCATAAAGGTTCTGGGCGGTTCTAAAAGAATGCATGCAACCGTCGGTGACGTAATCGTAGTATCGATTAAAGATGCATTGCCAAAAGGACGTGTAAAGAAAGGTGACGTCCATAAAGCAGTTATCGTTCGCACAGCAAGCGACATTAGACGTAAAGACGGCTCTGTTATCCGTTTTGACTCTAATGCTGCAGTTCTGATTAACAAGGACGGCGAGCCAATCGGTACTCGTATTTTTGGCCCTGTTACCAGAGAATTGCGTGCAAAGAAATTTATGAAAATAATTTCATTAGCACCGGAGGTATTATAATGAACCTTAAGTTGAAAATTAAAAAAGGTGATCAGGTTATTGTTTTGTCAGGTGATGACAAAGGCAAAACCGGTGAAGTAGTAAAAGCTATGCCGAAAGAAGGTAAGGTTGTGGTTCAAGGCGTTAACTTAGTTAAACGCCACACCAAACCGAGCCAAGTTTCTGCCGGCGGAATTATTACTAAAGAAGCACCGATTAGTGTTTCTAATGTAGCCTTGGTAGATTCCAAGTCTGGCAAAGGAACAAAAGTTGGATACAAAGAAGTAGATGGACGCAAGGTACGTTTTGCCCGTAAGTCCGGTGAAGTAATCGATAAATAAGGGATTGAAAAATGACAAATTTTGAAAAATTGTATAATGAAGTCATTAAGAAAGCTCTTGTGGAAAAATTCGGTTACACCAATCCACATGAGGTTCCTAAGTTGACTAAAATCGTGTTGAACATGGGTGTTAGTGAGGCTGTTACAGATAAAAAGAAATTGAATAATGCCGCTGACGAAATGGGACAAATTGCCGGTCAAAAACCAGTAATTACCCATGCTCGTAAATCTATCGCTACTTTCAAAGTTAGAGAAGGCATGCCTTTAGGATGTAAAGTTACTTTGAGACGCGATAAGATGTATGAATTCTTGGAAAGATTGGTTAATATGGCTTTGCCACGAATCAGAGACTTCCATGGTATTCAAGGCAAAAACTTTGATGGTCGCGGCAACTTTGCTTTCGGTATCAAAGAACAAATCATTTTCCCTGAAATCAACTATGAAAAAGTTGATGCAGTTCGTGGAATGGACATCGTTATCTGTACAACAGCTAAAACTAATGCAGAAGCTAAAGAGCTTTTGACCAGTTTTAACTTACCGATTAAGAACTAAGCGGAGATAAATTATGGCTAAAACAAGTTCAGTTTACAGAAACTTAAAAAGAATCGCTAAAGCCGAAAAATTTGCAGCAAGACGCAGCAAATTGGTTGCAGAGATTAAAGATAAAAATACTTCTCCTGAAGAACGCTTCAAGAAAGTATTAAAATTAGCAGAATTACCGCGTAGTTCTTCTCGTGTTCGTATTAAGAATCGTTGTGAGAACACCGGTCGTTCACGTGGGGTTTATCGCAAATTTAAGCTTTGCCGTAATGAATTGAGAAGAATGGCAAGCTTCGGCGAAATCCCAGGATTGGTTAAATCAAGCTGGTAGTAGGAGGTTATTTAGATGTCTATGTCTGATCCTTTGGGCGATATGCTCACACGCATTAGAAACGCACAAAGCGCGAAGAAAAAGGAAGTTATCTCTCCTGCTTCTCGCTTGCGTGAAAGCGTATTAGAAGTTTTGAAAAAAGAAGGCTACATTTTGGGTTATGAAAAATATAACGTTAAAGCCGGTATTGATGAACTTCGCATTCAACTGAAGTACTTTGAAGGTGCTTCTGTAATTAAAGAAATTTACCGTGTTTCTACTCCGGGTCGTCGCGTTTATTCTAGCGTTAAAGATCTTCCCAGAGTGTACAATGGCTTAGGTATTTCTATTGTTTCAACTCCGCAAGGTGTTATGAGCGATAGCGATGCTCGCAAAGCTAATGTTGGCGGTGAAATTCTTTGTCAGGTATTTTAAGGGAGAATTGGTATGTCTAGAGTTGGTAAATATCCAGTTATTATCCCTGAAGGTGTTAGTGCTACTATTGAAAACAGCACTGTTACCGTTAAAGGTAAACTTGGTGAACTGTCTTTTACTTTTGACCAAGGCTATGTTGACACCAAATTGGAAGAAAATAAAATTGTGGTTACTCCGTTGAGTCAATCACAACAAGCCAGATCTTTATGGGGCACAACCAGAGCTCAAATTAACTCTATCGTTAAAGGTGTGAGCGAAGGTTTCACCAAACAATTAGAATTGATTGGTGTAGGTTATAAAGCCAGAATGGAAGGCGCTGACAAGTTGGTATTGTCTTTGGGTTTCTCTCACGATGTGATTTTTGAAGCTCCTGAAGGCATTAAAATTACTTGCGTTTCTCCGACACAATTAACTGTTTTCGGAACAAACAAACAACTTGTTGGTCAAGTCGCAGACAAAATTCGCGAATATAGAAAGCCTGAACCTTATAAAGGTAAAGGTGTAAGATATACCGGTGAATATGTCCGTCGTAAAGAAGGCAAGAAAAAGTAAGGATTAGTTTAATGAATACGCCAAGAAAATTGTTTAAGAAAAGACAAGCACGCGTAAGAACAGCTTTGAAAAACGCTGCAAACGGCAAAATGAGATTGTCTGTTTTCCGCAGTGGTAAGCATATCTACGCACAAATCATTGACGACATTAAAGGTGCAACTGTTGCTTCTGCCTCTACTTTAGATAAAGAAGTAAGAGAGAATGTTCAAAAGACTTCTACAGTTGCAGCAGCTGGTGTTATTGGTAAAACTGTTGCTGAAAGAGCTTTGAAAGCCGGTGTAAGTGAAGTGGTATTTGACCGCGGCGGTTACATTTATCATGGTCGTGTTAAGGCCTTGGCTGATGCGGCTCGTGAAGCTGGTTTGAAATTCTAAGGAGAGTTAAGATGTCACAAGCTGTAGATCGTCGTAAAACAGAAAAGAAAGAAGAATTGGTTGAAAAACTGGTTCACATTAATCGTGTAGCTAAAACCGTTAAAGGCGGCCGTACAATGTCATTTGCTGCTGTTGTAGTAGTTGGTGACCAAAAAGGTCGCGTAGGTTTCGGTTCTGGTAAAGCTGCCGAAGTTCCGGAAGCTATTACCAAAGCTACTAACGAAGCTAAAAAGAATATGGTTCGTATTCCTTTACGTGAAGGTAGAACATTGCACCACGATGTTCACGGTCACTATGGCGCAGGTAAAGTTATTTTGAGAACTGCTCCTGCCGGTACCGGTGTGATCGCAGGTGGTCCGATGCGTGCAATCTTCGAAGTATTAGGTGTACAAGACGTAGTTGCTAAATCTTTGGGTTCTAACAATCCATACAATATGATTAAAGCTACTTTTGACGCTTTGTTAGCTATTAATTCTCCGAGAATGGTTGCTGCCAAGAGAGGTAAGAAAGTTGGCGATATCGTTAGCCGCAGAGAAGGTTCTGCAGTTAAGGTTGAGAAAGAGGAGGCTTAATCGATGACTAAAAAAACTATTAAAGTTAAACAAATCGCAAGCCCAATCGGTCGCCCGGAAAAGCAAAAAGCTATTCTTATCGGACTTGGATTGAACAAAATGAACAAGGTTGTTGAGTTAGAAGATACTGCAGCAATCAGAGGAATGGTTAATAAAATTCCTCACTTGGTTCAAATCGTAGATTAATATGTTGGGGCAAGTCTTGTGCTTCAAGACTTGCCTTCCGACAGATAAAATGTTAGGTGAAAGATATGAAACTTAATGAATTAAAAGATAACCAAGGAGCAACCAAAAATCGTATTCGTGTTGGTCGTGGTATTGGTAGTGGCAAAGGTAAAACTTCAAGCCACGGTCAAAAAGGCCAAAAATCACGTAGCGGTGTTGCTATCAATGGATTTGAAGGCGGTCAAATGCCTATTTACCGCAGACTTCCGAAACGTGGTTTCAATAATCCGTTTGCTAAAGTTTTTGCAGTTATCAACCTTGACACATTGCAAACAGCTATTGATGCCGGAAAATTGAAAGCAGATAACGTTGATTTGGAAGCTTTGAGCAATGCAGGTCTTATCAACAAAACCTATGATGGTGTTCGTTTGTTGGCTCGCGGTGCTGTTACATCGGCTGTTACAGTTTCAGTAAATTCAGCTTCTAAAGCTGCTGTTGCTGCAATTGAAAAAGCTGGCGGTAAAGTAAACATTATCGCTTAATTGAATAAGCAAAAACTAAAGCAGGTCTTATGGCCTGCTTTTTTTGTTGTTTTTTTATAAGGCTTGAATATACTTATAAAAAGATGGAGATTAAATATATGGTTTGCTCAAAATGTAATAATGAAAAAGGCCGTTCAATGATTGAGATGCTAGGTGTGTTGGCTATTATCGGAGTTTTATCTACTGCCGGAATTGCAGGATATACCAAAGCGATGGAAAAATTTAAGGTTAATGAAGCGGCTAATCAAATATCGACCATTATATCTAATTATAATACATTAATGTTAGGCAATCCTAATAAAAATGATTTATATAACGAAAGAGTTATTAATCAGTTAGTTCTGCCGACAGAAATGTTGCATGACGGACATTGCTATCACGCTTTGAACGGCAGATGTTCCGTGGGGCATAACCTTGATCCGTCAAAAGATGAATTTGTTATTCGCTTTGGAGATTTGACCAAAGATATGTGTGTAAATCTCTTATCTTTACCTGTGACGGAAAGTGCTTTAAGAATTACTATTAATAAAAACGCTCCGGGGGCTACACTAGGGTCCGGAAACGGTAATGAATTTAAGGGAGCCGTAAATATAAGTAAAGCAACTGAGCTTTGTCATGACAGCAATAATACAATCTGTTGGGTGTTTTAGATTTCATGTGTAAAAAATTAGCTGAATATCGGCATTATTTAGTTGAATTAAAAAAAATATGATGTATTAATATCATAGCTAAAAAGGGCTTTTGTGCCCTGTGTGTTTATTTTAAATGATTGTAAGGAAATAAAAATGGTATCACTTGCTGAAAAAATGGCTGCAAATTTGGATATGTCAGCCTTTGGAAAAGCAGAAGAATTAAAGAAAAGATTGTGGTTTACAATTTTGGCTTTGATTGTTTTTCGTTTAGGAACTTTTATCCCGTTGCCGGGTATTGATCCGCATATTTTGGCTCAAATATTTGACAATAACCGAAATGGTATTCTCGGTATGTTTAATATGTTTGCCGGTGGTGCGTTAGAACGTATGACTATTTTTGCACTTAATATTATGCCTTATATTTCGGCTTCTATTATTTTGCAACTCGGACAGTCTATTATTCCATCTTTGGCGGCTTTGAAAAAAGAAGGTGAAGCTGGACACCGTAAAATGGTTCACTATACAAAAGTTTTAACAGTATTGATTACCATTATTCAAGGTTATGGTATTGCTGTAGGTCTTGAAGGTATGACTGCCGGAAGTGGCGCATCAGCTGTTGTTATGCCGGGTTTTGTGTTCAGATTTACAACAATCGTTTCTTTGGTTGGCGGTACAATGTTTATTGTGTGGCTCGGAGATCAGATTACATCAAGAGGTGTCGGTAATGGTTCGTCATTAATTATTACCGTCGGTATCATTGCTAATATTCCTACAGCTTTGGCTCAAACTTTTGAGTTAGGTCGTGTAGGATCTATGTCTATTTGGGTTATTTTGATGTTAATGGCTATGGTTTTGGCTTTGGTTTATGTAATTGTTTTGGTTGAAAGAGCTCAAAGAAAAATAGTTATCCAGTATCCAAAGCGTCAAATGGGTATGAAAATGACTTCAGCAGAAAGTTCTCACTTGCCTTTGAAGATAAACCCGACAGGTGTTATTCCTCCGATTTTTGCAAGCTCTTTGCTGTTGTTGCCGATTACTATTGCTAACTTTTCTGCTAATAGCGGTCCAAGTTGGGTTCAGACATTGAGCCGTTTACTTGGTCATGGACAGCCATTGTATTTGGCATTGTATTCTGCATTGATTATTTTCTTCGCATTTTTCTATACTGCAGTAGTGTTCAATCCTGAAGATACTGCTGACAATTTGAAAAAACACGGAGGTTTTGTTGCCGGTATTCGTCCGGGTAAAAACACTGCTGAATATTTAGACTATGTAATTACCAGATTAACAGTTTTAGGTGCAGCATATTTAACTGCTTTGTGTATTTTGCCGGAAGTGTTGATTTCTAAACTTTCTGTACCATTTGTATTAGGTGGTACCACTTTACTTATCGTGGTTCAGGTTACGATGGATTTTGTCGGTCAAGTTCAAACCCATCTTATCGCTTATCAATATGAGGGATTATTGAAAAGGGCTGCATTGGTAAATAAGAAAGGTAAAAGAAAATAATGTTTATAGGCCAAAATAAAGGTCTGCATTTGGTTATAACCGGAGCTCCCGGAACAGGCAAAGGTACTCAAGCCGGTGTTTTGAAAAGGGAGTTCGGTATATGCCATTTGTCGGCAGGAGAAATGTTAAGAGATGAAATTCGAAAAGGTTCTGAAGTTGGAAAAAAATTAGAACCGCTATTGGCTGGTGGAAATTTTGCTCCCGACGAACTGATAATTGAAATGGTTTCTCGTCGAATCGAAGAGCCTGATTGTGTTAATGGGTTTATTTTGGACGGTTTTCCAAGAACAATCAAGCAGGCAGAATTTTTGGATGGAATGCTCGCTGAAAAAGGAATCAAATTAGACGCTGTTTTAGAAATATTGGTTCCTGATGAAATTATTGTTGATCGCATCATGGGCCGTTATACATGTGTTACATGTGGTGAGAATTATAGTGATAAGTTTCATAAACCTAAAGTTGCCGGTGTATGTGATATATGTGGCGGTTTTAAGTTTTCAAAACGACTCGATGATACAAAGGAAACCGTAGAAAAACGTTTAGTGAAATATCGAGATTTTACATATCCGACTATTTCGTACTATCGGGATAAAGGGGTTTTGCGCAGTGTAGACGGTAACGGAACGGTTGATGTGGTCGCTGCTCGTATCGATAAGCTGCTGAATTTGAAAGAGCATTTGTAATTTTTTTAATAAATGCTTAAAGATAATGGTTGACACTAACAAATATTGGCATATAATCCGGCTAACTTTTGAAAAGTGGTGATCAACTTTTTGAGTTTAATATTTTAATTAATGGAGATGAAATTTGGCTCGTATAGCTGGTGTAAATATTCCGACTGCCAAAAAGATTGAAATAGCTTTGACTTACATATTTGGTATCGGTAGAAAAAATGCTCAAGATATTTGTGCAAAATCGGGAGTCAACCCAGACGTGCGTGTTGGCGATATGTCTGATGAAGACGTTGCTAAAGTACGTGAAGTGATTGACCGTGATTACCTCGTAGAAGGTGAATTGCGTCGTGAAGTTGGTGTTAACATCAAGAGACTTATGGATCTTGGTTGTTACAGAGGTTTGAGACATCGTAAAGGTTTACCTGTTCGTGGACAGAGTACAAAACAAAATGCTCGTACTCGTAAGGGTAAACGTAAAACTGTCGCCAATAAGAAGAAATAATAAGAGGTAGGTTCCCAAATGGCAAAAGCAACACAGAAGAAAAAAGAAAAGAAGAATATCACAGCTGGTGTCGCACATGTGAATTCTACTTTCAATAATACTCGTATTACAATTACAGACGCTCAAGGCAATACCGTTTCTTGGGCTACTGCAGGCGCACAAGGTTTCAAAGGCTCTCGTAAGTCTACACCTTATGCTGCTCAAGTAGCTGCTGAAGATGCCGGAAGAAAGGCTATGGAGTGTGGTGTGAAAACTCTTGAAGTAGAAGTTAAAGGACCGGGTTCTGGTCGTGAATCTGCTATCAGAGCTTTGCAAGTTATTGGTTTTACAATTACAACGATTCGTGATGTAACTCCGATTCCACACAACGGTTGTCGTTTGCGTAAACGCCGCCGCGTATAATAGATTTATGATAGTGGGGCTGGCAGGAGTCGGCCTCGCCGTCTTTTGATTTTCGTAATATAGCATGCACTAAAAAATAGAGGATATCCCAGTGATTCAAAAGAATTGGCAAGAACTTATTAAACCGACTAATTTAGAAATTGTTCCCAGCGAAGGCGGCAACAAAGCTAAAATAGTTGTTGAACCTTTGGAGAGAGGCTTCGGTCTTACTCTGGGTAATGCATTGAGAAGAATTTTATTGTCTTCTTTACAAGGCGGTGCAGTTACCGCAATTAAGATTGACGGTGTTTTACATGAATTTTCGGTTATCCCCGGTGTTAGAGAAGATGTAACCGACATTGTGCTTAATGTTAAATGCTTGGCCGTTGCTGTTCACAGCGAAGGTACAAGAACAATGACATTAAAAGCAGAAGGTCCTTGTGCGGTTACTGCATCTATGATTGAAACCGGTCACGATGTTGAAATCATGAACCCTGACTTGGTTATTTGTAACCTTGATGCAGGTGCTAAAATTAATATGGAATTGACTGTTAACACAGGTAAAGGTTATGTCCCTGCTAGTCAGAACAAGCCAGCAGATGCTCCTATCGGTTTGATAGCTGTTGATGCTATTTATTCTCCGGTAAAACGTGTTTCTTATCGTGTGGATAATACTCGTGTTGGTCAAGTTACAGACTATGACAAATTGACATTGGTTGTTGAAACAAACGGTGTTGTTACCCCTGAAGATGCAGTAGCTTTCTCTGCTCGTATTCTTCAAGATCAATTAAAACCGTTTATTAATTTCGATGAACCGGAAAATGAAGTGGAAGAAGAAAAAGAAGAATTACCGTTCAACAAGAATTTGTTGAAAAAGGTTGAAGAACTCGAATTGTCAGTTCGTTCTGCAAATTGTCTCAAAAACGATAATATTGTTTATATCGGTGATTTGGTTCAAAAAACAGAAGCTGAAATGTTGAGAACTCCAAACTTCGGTCGTAAATCTTTGAATGAAATTAAAGAAGTATTGGCTAAGATGGGTATTCACCTTGGTATGGATACCCCGGGATGGCCACCTGAGAATATTGAAGAATTGATTAAAAGAGTAGATGATCATTTCTAATACATATATCTTTTGCAAAAGCCTCTTTTCCTTAGAAAAGAGGCTTTTTTGGTGGCAATTTTTATTTTTCTTTACTTTTATCAGTTTATTTTATAGATTCTTTTTGAAACGAGTGATGAACGTTTTAAGGTCTGAAAACCTTTCACAGCACGTCTAATCAAGACGAAACTTGGTTGCCTTTTGGTCTTATGACTGGGAGGCGACCTAATAGCCATGCGGTAATAAGTCGCACTATTGTTGTGTAGTTTTCAGCTCCCAGTCACTCTCATCAAGTGACTTTTCTTTTTTTTTAAGAGGTGGGAATGAAACAGAATCGTGGAAAACAAGCAGACGGAAGACCGAATCCGATTGATGTATATGTGGGCAACAGAATAAAGTTGCGAAGACTGGAACTAGGATTAACTCAGGAAAGATTGGCTCAAAATATCAATATTAGTTTTCAGCAATTACAAAAATATGAAAACGGGGCGAATCGAATAAGTGCCAGTAGATTATATGATTTTTCAGTGGTTTTAGGTGTTCCGGTCGGTTATTTTTATGAAAATATGCCTGAAAAAATAAAATTAATGAGCCCTCGAGGAGATAACTATTCTGTTATTAGCAAAAATATATATTCGGAAACAGAAAAATGGCAAGAAATCATCTGTTTTTTGCAAAACAAGAATAACCTTAAAAAAGTTAAAACAATAATTAATGCATTGTATAAAATTTGTAATTAAATTTGAGTATGATTATCATTTTTCCAAAATGAAAGTAACCGGACCATCATTAATTAAACTTACTTGCATATCTGCTTGAAAAATTCCGTTTTCAACTTTTATATTTTCATTACGTAATTGTTCCGAAAAATATTCATACATTGGTTTGGCAATATCGGGATGTGCAGCTTTGTCAAATCCGGGACGGTTTCCTCGGGTACAATCTCCGGCAAGAGTAAACTGAGAGATAACCAATGCTTCACCTTTTATATCTTTAACAGACAAATTCATTTTTCCGTTTTCATCTTCAAAAATTCGTAAGTTTGCAGCTTTACGTGCGAGAAAATCGGCTTGTTCTTTAGTATCTTCTTTGCAAACTCCGATAAAAATTAAAATCCCTTGTTCTATTTTTCCGACAGTATCGTTATTTACATTAACCGAAGCTTTTTTTACTCTTTGTATCAGCAATTTCATTTGTATTCTCCTGATTTGATTTATTGACTTTTTAATCAAATTTGCTATCATTTGTCCACTAAAGAATATTATTAACTAACATTTTGCGTATGAAAAATTTCGAAAAAAACATTGTCGCTCGTATGGCCGCAAATGTAAGAAATCAAAAGGTAACGTTTTTGACCGCTCTGCTTCTAACCATAATAGGTTGTGCGGGTATTGTGTATGCTATTGTAACACCTCCTGTGGTTACAATGCCGCTTTACTCAAAATTGGGTATAGGATTTATGGGGCTGTTGATGATCTTTTGTGATATAGGCCTTTGGTCTTGTTATAAAAAGTCACGTAAATGCTTAAAAGAATATAATGAGCTTAATAAAGAGGCTCTTGAAAAAGAATAAGCTTTTACAATCTTTAATGCGTCACATTGAAAAATGTGACGTTTTTTCTTGCTTTTCAAAAAGTTGTGTGTTATAAGCCGTTTCGAAAGAGTGGGTTTTTATGTATGGTCGCAAAGCGACTCCGTAGTAAAGACCGGTGTTTTATCCGCTTTGCCTGTCAAAGCACAGTTTATAGAAGAAAGGAAAATGCCATGAGACATGGTGATGCACATAGAAAATTTAATATGCCGACCAGCCAAAGAAGAGCTTTGTTCTCTAACTTGACTTGCGCATTGTTGAATCATGAACAAATCAAAATTACTTTGCCACGTGCTAAAGAATTGAGAACTTTTGCTGACAACATGATTACCTTTGCTAAAAAAGGTGATTTGAATAGTCGTCGTTTGGCTTTGGCCTTTTTGCGCGACGAAGAAGTTGTTTCTAAGTTGTTTTCTACTTTGGCAGAACGTTACAGCTCTCGTAATGGTGGTTATACACGTGTATTAAAAGCAGGTATCCGCTATGGCGATGCGGCTCCAATGGCAATCATCGAATTGGTTGACAGAGATGTTAATGCTAAAGGTGCTAAAGATAAAGCTCGTGTAGCTGCTGAAAAAGCTGCTGCAGAAGCTGCTGAAAAAGCAGAATAAGATTTATATCTTTGATTTGAAAAGAGGAGCAGAGATGTTCCTCTTTTTTTTGTAAAAACACTGTTGCTTTTTGTGAAAATTTTGTCTATACTAGCAGAAGTCAAATCAATTATGAATCAATTATGAAAGAAAAATTTAAATTTCTGTTTGTCTATACGGATAACACAGAGTCTGTCGATTTTATCGAAGAAAAAGTTGTAAAAGCAATTCGAATTTCTGAAAATTGTTGCTTGCTTACGGAAGGTATGTTGGAGGATTTTTCTGCTTCTATGGCGGTTGATTATGCCGAAATATTTGAGAAGAAGCTGTTAAGTCCTGAAGATATCAAGATTATAAGCAGTCGCTTGAGCGGTGTTCGAATGATGCTTAAGAAGTGTGATTGCGGTTTCCAGATTTCTCATAAGAACGTTATCTGGACAGCTGCCGACAAAGTTGAGAACATGGAGGCTTATGAGCTTGGTAGTGGCAAAGTCCAGTTTATGGGATGTCATGAAGAGACTGCCGGAATGCTGTTTAAGCTCTAGTTCTTTATTCAGAGATACATCTTCGGTGAAAGCCGAAGATGTTAAGTCAAAAAAGGGATTTATCCCGCTAAAACCTAACTTAAAAAATATTATTCTGATTTATGATTAAAAACTTTCAAAACTACAAGTTCGTAAAAAAGGGAAAGATTTGTGCAAACAGAGTTGCCTATCGTCATTTAGTGGCTGCAAATGAGCCAGAGTTAGCGCGTTTCTTCTCAAGTGAAAATCAACGAAAAATTGTTGATTTGTTGAGAGAGGCTGACAACGCAATGAGACGTTATCGAGAAGTAAAAGCTCACGATTATGTGATTGAAGACTTCAGTGATGAATGTGCTCACCGTCTTCCAATGGCCTCAGAATGTGTGGCTCGTCCGGATGAATTTAAGCTCAAGGCTGAGTTGCAAAAATTGTTCCCGTCAGAGCAGGTTTATGATGCATGGTCAAAGCACGATAATCCTGTATGGAAAGAAACACTCGATTATTGGGTTTGGTATGTGAACGTGTATTGGGTGCGTATTTTCGACCATAGTGTGTTAATTGTGGCTGATTGCTACACTAACTAAACTTATCACCGCAACAAAAAAAAGACATATGGAAAACCATATGTCTTTTTTTGCATTTTATGAAAATTTCTTATTTTTTCAAAACAGCTACACCGGGAAGTTCTTTTCCTTCCATCCATTCAAGAAAAGCACCACCGGCTGTTGAAATATAAGAAAACTTATTTGCAACACCTGCATTTTCTAAAGCAGAAACAGTGTCACCACCACCGGCAACAGACATTAATTTTCCTGCTTGTGTAAGTTCTGCGGCATGTTCTGCAACTTTGTTGGTTGCATTATCAAAAGGTTTCATTTCAAACACACCGAGAGGTCCGTTCCAGACCAGAGTTTTGCATTCATCAAGTTTTTCACTGATGGCAGCGATTGTCTTTTCGCCAACATCCAACAAGCTCCAACCTTCTGAAGGAATATCGTTCAACGAAACGGTTTTGTGCTCTGCATTAGGTTTGAACTCTTTAGAAACAACAACATCTTCCGGCAAAACAATTTCACAGTTGTTTGCTTGTGCAACAGTCATAATTTCTTTTGCGGTTTCAATCATATCCATTTGAACTAATGAGTTAGCCTCATTAACCGTATCAATCCCTTTGGCCTTCATAAATGTATGAGCCATACCGCCTGAAATTACCAACTTATCAACTTTCTTTACCAAGTTGTTTAATAAGTCTAACTTTGTGGATACTTTAGAACCGCCGACGATAGCGATTAACGGACGTGTCGGGTTAGATAAAGCACCTTCAAGAGCTTTTACTTCTTCTTCCATTAAACGTCCCATAGATGCCGGACGCTCTTTTGCTGCAGCAACCATTGAAGCATGAGCTCTATGTGCAGTTGAGAATGCATCAGAAACATAAAAATCAGCAACCTTTACCAATTCTTTAGCAAAAGTTTCATCACCTTTCTTTTCTTCGTTATAAAAACGTAAATTTTCAAGTAATAAAACTTCGTCGTTGCTCATAGATTTTACTGCTTGTTCAACTTTTTCGCCGATGCAATCTTCTACAAAAACAACTTTTTTACCGAGAGCTTTTTCCAAATCGCTAACAATATGAGAGAGAGAGTTTTTCATATCGCCTTTGCCTTCCGGACGACCAAAGTGGGAAATAACCACAACTTTTGCGCCTTTGCTCATGAGTTCTTTGATTGTGGGAACTGTTCTGTCAATACGAGCAGTATTTGTAACGTTAAAGTTTTCGTCCATAGGAACATTTAAATCGGCACGGAGCATAACAACTTTATTATGCAAATCGCCCAAATCATTAATTGTTTTATAATTCATTTATTGTTTCCTTAAAAAAAATAAAAAATCCCCGCGGTAATTGAGCGGCAAAAGCCGCTCTTATACCTGCGGGGTATAACGATTAACCGTTAACTTTTGCCATGTGAGCTACCAAGTCAAGAACTTTGTTTGAGTAACCCCATTCATTATCGTACCAGCTAACGAGTTTAACGAAAGTCGGAGTCATTTGAATACCGGCTTTAGCGTCAAAAATAGATGTGCGTGCATCACCGATGAAATCAGATGATACAACTGCATCTTCAGTATAACCTAAAATGCCTTTGAGTTCATTTTCAGAAGCTTTTTTCATAGCTGCACAAATTTCTTCGTAAGTAGCAGCTTTTTTCAAGTTAACTGTCAAGTCAACAACAGAAACGTCCAAAGTAGGTACACGGAAAGCCATACCTGTAAGTTTGCCGTTCAAAGACGGAATAACTTTACCAACAGCTTTTGCAGCACCGGTAGAAGACGGAATAATGTTGCCGGCAGCAGCACGACCGCCTCTCCAATCTTTTACAGAAGGACCGTCAACAGTTTTTTGAGTAGCTGTTGTGGCATGAACTGTTGTCATCAAACCTTCTTCAATTCCGAATACGTCGTTCAAAACTTTTGCCATCGGAGCCAAGCAGTTTGTTGTACAAGAAGCATTAGATACGAATTGTGTACCTTTAACATAAGTATCGGTATTAACACCGCATACAAACATAGGAGTATCGTCTTTTGACGGAGCTGACATAACAACGTATTTTGCACCGGCATCAATATGTCCTTGAGCTTTTTCTTTTGTGAGGAACAAACCGGTAGATTCTACCACATATTCTGCACCAACTTCGTTCCATTTAAGATCAGCAGGGTTCTTTTCGGCTGTAACACGAATTTCTTTTCCGTTAACAACCAATTTGCCGTCTTTAACTTCTACAGTACCGTCAAATTTGCCGTGTACTGTGTCATAACGCAACATATAAGCCATGTATTCAACATCAATAAGATCGTTGATACCAACAACTTCGATATCATCTCTCTTTTGAGCAGCACGGAAAACCAAACGGCCAATACGACCGAAACCATTAATACCGACACGAATTGTCATATTATTATCCTTCCTTGTAAATATTGTGCGGAACGCCCCGCACCAGCATTTTTTCGAGCATAATTTAACACTTTAGTATTTTTTTTCAAGCTATTTTTAAGCTTTGTTAAGCTAGACTATATTGACAAAAAAAGACTTTTAATGTACAATATCATTCTAAACCAAATAATTATATATTAAAGTTATGAAAAAATTTCTTACAATTATCGTTTGTGTTTGTAGCTTTGTGTCAACAGCTTTTGCTGATGACTTTATTAAAGTTAACGGAGTGACTCTTACAGTCAATGATGAGTACACCGTGGTTAGAACCGATATGAACGAGTTTCGCGAAGTAAAATTTCTGCAAGCTTTTAAGGTTGTCGGAAAACAAACTTCGGATTGGGCGGATATCCTTAAGGACAAGGATGGCAACTACTATGTACAGTTGACAGAGATGAACATTAAAGTCAGCGGTCGTGAGATGGAAGTTGTTGAAAGTGTCGGAGAGGCTGAATACCTTACTGATGCTAAGGAGTTCGCCGGTATGGCAGACCCGTTAACCAAGTACAAATGGATTTGGGCTTACGACAAAAAAGATGGCGTAGCCGGATCGGGCGACCTTTACATTGTTATTTACGGCAAGTAAGGGATTGTAGAAGTTGAATAAAGAGGAGCTCATGCTCCTCTTTTTTTTTACCATTTTTCCCAATGTATTTTTTCGGCAACGTATCTGTTGTTCGGTTGAACAGGTGTTTCGTCAGGATATCCCATAACAATAATGGAAACCGGACGAATATATTCGGGAAGATTCAATTTTTCTCGCAATCCTTCAATGACTAACGGCATTGGAGATGCTCCGCAAAAACAAGTTCCTATGCCTTTGGCGTGAGCAGCTAACATCAGGTTTTGAGAAGCTAAGGTACAATCAATATCTGCATAATCCCATTTTTCACCATCTTTATCGCGACAAAAAACATTATTTAAGTTGCCACACACGATGATTGCACAAGAAGCATCTTTAGCAAAAGATGTCCAACGTTGAACAACTCGCAAACTTGCCAAAGTTTCCTTATCTTCAATTACCAAAAATTCCCATGATTGTTTATTGTGGGCTGATGGCGCATATTGTGCGGCTTTTATAATATCTTCCAGAACGTCATGTGGAATTTTTTTATCCGTATACTTGCGAATCGAACGACGAGTTAACAATCCTTCGTATAAATCCATTTTGGCCTCGTGAAACTATTTTTTAAAACGTGGTAATGCGTAGTTTTCGATAATATAATCAATACAACGATTAACCATTTCATCTGTTTCGGTAACTGTTCTGCTCAAAGCGTTAAGCTCATTTTCGGTAAAAGTGCAGTTGCCCAAATATCCATAAGCCTCAACCAAATCAGAAACAGACTCGATAATTTCAGCTATATCTTCGGGAAGATCTGCATCTTCAAGTCCACCCCAAAAACCTTCTAAAAAACCATCTTCAACATCAAGAGCTCTTTGTCTGCAAGTTGAAACCAAATCATTTCCGGTAATGATTTTATGTAACGGAAGTTTGAACTTTCTACTTGTGACCTGTTTGAAAATTTCATCCCAAAAACCCATGAAAAATTTGAAGAACAAATCAGCTTCTTCTTTCGTTTGAAGGCGTGGAGCTTGGCCGTCAGGCCATAATGACGATATTACGTCGGTAGGACGTAAGTTTAAGTTAGGGGAGCACATTGCACCAGCAAAGCGCATTCTTATCAATGATAAAGGAGCCGGACATTTGTAGTGTTCCAGCATTTTTGTAAATTTATCATCACCAATATAGTTATTTTGAATTTGCATTTTTTACTTCTTCATGTATAAATTGTTGTACCACATATTTACTTTAATGGAGATTTTGAAATTGTCTAGAAAAAAAATGGCTCAAGCTGTTTTATTAGTTTTGTTTTTAAGCGCATGTTCTTTTACACAGCCTTTTGTGGATCGACGAAGGGAGGCCGGAAGAACCGGCGCGGGGCTATATGTCGGCACATCAAAGACAGATGCTCCGGTTGTATGCTATAATGGGTGGGCTACCGATTTTGAAGAAGTGCAAAAAATGGCAAATGAAGAGTGTGTAAAACACAATACGGGAACATCCGCATCATTTGAAGGTGAAGAAAGATTTTCGTGTCGCTTGTTTACTCCCACTTATGCAAAGTTTCAATGTGTCAGATAATTGTAGGAAAGAATAATGAGTTATATTTTAGAAGAAATAATAAATAAAAAATTGGTGAATATTTTTGAGGAATTAGGATTTGATAAAAGATTTGCAATAATAAAAAATTCTGATCGTCCGGATTTGAGTGATTTTCAGTGTAACGGGGCTTTAGCTTTGGCTAAAACCGAGAAAAAGAATCCGCGACAAATTGCAGAGATGATTGCTGAAAAATTAAATATGGATAAGGATTTCAGTAAAATATCGGTTGATGGTCCGGGGTTTTTAAATATTACTCTGAACGATGATTTAATTGCAGAAACAATGAATCAAATGGCAAGTGATAAGCGTTTCGGATGCGCAATCGTCGCTGAACCTAAAACTGTGGTTTTGGATTATGGTGGTCCTAATGTGGCAAAAGAAATGCATGTAGGTCATTTGCGTTCGGGAGTTATTGGTGAATCGTTCAGGAGAATAGAAGAATTTGTTGGTAATAAACCGATTTCTGATGTCCATTTCGGTGATTGGGGAACTCCTATAGGAATGATTTTGGCGGAAGTTATTGAGCATGACGGTAATTTGGATAAAATGGAGAACTATAATATTGCGGAAATTACAGCTTTTTACAAACAAGCTAATATTCGTTGCAAAGAAGATGAAAAAGCAAAAGAAAAAGCTCGTGTTATTACCGCAAAATTTCAAGATGGGGATGAAGAATATACTAATGCATGGAGACATATAAGAAAAGTTTCGGTTGATGCGGTTAAAGAAAATTATAAAGAATTAGGTGTTCATTTCGATTTATGGTTAGGCGAATCCGATGCTCATAAAACTTGTTTTGATGTAAAAAAAATTGCCGAAGAAAAAGGTTTGTTAGAATATGATGACGGAGCCTATATTATTCGTTTAGAAGAAGGAAATAAGCCGAAACCTCCGGTAATTATCGAAAAATCTGATGGCGGTTTTACATATCATGCAACGGATATTGCAACTATTAAAATGCGTGTTGATGATTTGAAGGCTGATGAAATTATATATTTTGTTGATAAACGTCAATCATTGCATTTTGAACAAGTTTTTGAAGCAGTTGATAAGCTTGGTATAGCTCCTAATGTTACTATGAAGCATATCGGTTTCGGAACCGTAAACGGAGCAGACGGAAAACCGTTTAAGACCCGTGACGGCGGTGTAATGAATTTGTGTGACATGATTCAAATGTCAAAAGACAAGGTTGCCGAATCTATGCCAAAAGCAGGAGGAGAAAGCGGACTTACACAAGAGGAATTAAATAAGCTTATTTCTCAAGTTGCGGTTGGGGCAATCAAGTTTCAGGATTTGAAAAACAATATTGCATCAGGATATATTTTTGATTTGGAAGATTTTGCTAATTTTGAAGGAAAAACCGGTCCATATATTCAGTATGCAATTGCTCGAATAAACTCTGTTATGCGCAAAAATGCGGATATTACAGCAGGAAAAATCATTATAACCAATAATGAAGAGCGTAATTTAGCGCTAAAAATAGCTCAGATGAGCAACGTTATTATGCGTTCTGTTTCTGAAAAAGAACCTAGTATTATTTCTGATTATGCCTATACTTTAGCGCAGTTGTTCAGTAGTTTTTATAATTCTTCTCCGGTTAAAGGGGCAGAAACTATTGAAATCGCGTCTTCTCGTGTCGGTCTGGCGAAATTAACCAAAGATGTTTTGACAACATTGTTATATTTGTTGGGAATTGAAGCTCCCGAGGTTATGCCGAAAGCTTAAAAAATAAAAAAAGTCGCTGTTGCGGCTTTTTTTATGGGGAACATCTGCAAAAAAATGCTTTATTAAATGCAATAATATACTAGTATAAAGGCAGTTTTTAGGAGGATATATGGCAAATAACCCGAAAAAAGATATTATTATTGAGATGGAAAATGTCGGTATCAGATACGGACGTGGACCGGAAATTCTCAGTAATGTTAATCTTTCGTTGGAGCGAGGTTCGTTCCATTTTTTAACCGGACGAAGCGGAGCCGGAAAGACATCGTTATTAAGTATGATGTATTTGGCACAAAAACCGAGTAGAGGACGTGTGAGCGTATTCGGTAATAATGTTAATTTTACCAATCGCAATTCTTTAGCAATGTTTCGACGTCGAATCGGGGTTGTTTTTCAAGATTTCCGATTGTTGGAACATACATCGGCTTTTGATAATGTCGCCTTGCCTTTGAGAGTATGCGGAATGGGCGAAAAAGAGATAAAAAAGCGTGTTAACGAATTATTGCGTTGGGTGGAAATAGACAGAAGTACATCAGCATTGACATCTACATTATCAGGTGGTGAAAAACAACGTGTGGCTATTGCACGAGCCGTAATTAATCGTCCGGATATTTTGCTTGCCGACGAACCGACCGGAAACGTAGATAATGATATTGCTCCGAAGTTGATGAAATTGTTCGTCGAGCTAAATCGTTTGGGAACAACCGTTGTCATTGCAACTCACAATGAAAATCTCATTCGTGATTTCAAATATCCTTGTATTCATCTCAAAAACAAAGGTCTTTCAATTATAAAACCGGGGGAGCGCACAGATGATATGGAAATTTAAATCTTTGCGTGACCGTGAATTGCCCTTATCAAAAGATAGTTCAAACTTGTTTTTGAAAGTTATGATATCTATTTCGGTCTTTTTGTTTTCGGTAACTTTGGCCGGAGTTTTATCGATTAATTCGATGTTGGTTAATTGGAATAGCAGTATTTTGGGCTCTTTAACGGTTCAAATTATTCCTGAAAACAGCGTAGATAAAGAAAAAGCTAGAAACGAAACAATTATTCAAGAGCAAAGAACGGTCGCAATGCTTGAAGCTATGCCGGAAGTTCAAAAAGTTACACCGCTCACAGACGAACAGTTGCAAAGACTTTTGAAACCTTGGTTGGGAGATGATATAAAAACTCAAGATCTGCCAATTCCTCGTCTGATAGATGTGAGGTTAAAACCGGGAGCGGATGTTGATTTTAATATCTTGGCTCAAAAACTTGCGCATATTGCACCACAGGCATCTTTGGATAATCACAAATTGTGGCTCAATAAATTAATAAATTTTGCTGCCGGATTAAAAATGTTAGCTTTAGCTGTTTTAATGTTGGTTGTTTGTGTAACCTCGGGAGCAATATTCTATACTACTCAAACAAGTTTAGGTCTGCATAAAGATGTGATTGAAATTTTACACCTCATGGGCGCAAAAGATACATATATTGCCCAACAATATGCAATCAGAACGGCATGGCTTGGTGGTATCGGAGGAGTTATCGGAGTTGCCATATCCATACCGGTTATCTTTTTGATTGCGCATTTGGCACAACAAATTGAAGGTGGTATTATTAATGAAGCCAATCTTTCTACAGGAGCATGGATAATAATTTTGAGTTTGCCGTTGTTTTCATCATTGGTTGCAATGCAAACGGCATATTATACGGTTAAACGTACTTTAGAGAGAATGATGTAAATGGTAACAAAAAAACAAATCATTTTTATATTTATATTGTTCTTGCTTTGGTTTAGCGGATTTGTTGCGTTCAATCATCGTATAAACGATTTTGAAATTGATGATACACAAAAAGCTGATGCGATTGTGGTTTTGACCGGCGGTAGAAATCGTCTTAAAGAAGCGGTAAAATTACTGAATAATAAAAAAGCCGATAAAATGTTTGTTTCCGGAGTATTTAAGGATACATCGTTAAAGGCATTGCAAAAAAGAAAAGATGTGGAAATTATAAATTCGGAAAATATAACTTTGGATAAAAAATCCACAAATACGGTTGAAAATGCGATAGAAGCGTCTAGCTGGGTTAAGGATAATAAAATTAAATCGATTTATTTGGTTACATCAAATTATCACATGCCTCGCAGTATGGCGGAATTTAATTATCGTAATCCGAAATTGGAAATTATTTCATATCCGGTTTATTCTGATAAAGTTTCAAAAGAATGGTGGAAAAGTTGGCGAACATTTACTTTGTTAGCCGGTGAATATAACAAGTTTTTATATGTTTTGTTATCAAACAGTTTGGTTATCGAAAAGGAGAATTAAAATGAATTTTATACGCTCGTTATTAGGAAATATATGGACTTACGGAGTTATTGCCTTTTCGGTAATAGTTTGCAGTATAATAGGTTGGTTTATGCCACAAAAATGGCATTGGGACTGGTGGTGTAATAAAATGTTGCCGGCGGTTTTATGGGGACTGAGAGTTTTTGGCGGTCTTTCGGTTGAGTTTAGAGGGCTGGAAAATGTAAAAGACGGTATGATTTATGCTTCTAAACACCAATCTGCTTGGGAGACATACGCATTGCCGACAGTGATAAAAAAAGGTTCTATGATATTGAAAAAAGAATTGACCTATATTCCTCTTTTCGGTTGGGTACAAGCTATGTATGGTTTGATACCTGTTGACCGTTCAGCCGGAGCCAGTGCAATGAAAAAAATGTTGGCTTCCGCAAAAAAAGAAGTTGCCAAAGGTCGTTCAATTATTATTTTTCCTGAGGGACACAGAGTTAAAGCCGGAACAAGCTTGAAATATAAACCCGGATTTTTGTTTTTAGCACAAAATTTGAAGATGCCGATAGTTCCAGTGGCGTTAAACAGTGGTATGTTTTGGCCGAGAAGTTCTTTCAGTCACCTTTCCGGAAAGATTATTGTTGAATTTATGTCGCCGATGACGGTTGAGGGAGATAAAAACGAATTTATCGAAAAGTTGCAAAAACGCATTGAAGATAAATGTGAAGAGTTAAATCAAGAAACAATGAAAAACTATCCTGAAACAAAAGCAAATTATCATGGTGATAAATAATAGTTCTGATTAATGAAAATAAAAGGCGGGGATTTTTCCTCGCCTTTTTGATTTTATACATTTTATTTGAAAGTGATAAAATGGAATTTGGCTATTCCGTATTGGCGAATATCGATGATTTCCATATTTTCGGGAATTGGTAATTTTTCGTCGTGGGCAGTTTCTACAATACAAATTCCATCGGGCGAAAGCCATTTTTTTTCTATTATGGAAACCAGAGATTTTTCACTTAAATTTTGATGATATGGAGCATCGGTAAAAATAATATCAAATTGTTTGGCAGAAAAAGGTAAATTTATGGCGTTTGCCTTGATTAAACTTATTTTGTTTTTTTCTTGTGGGAATAGTGCAACATTTTTTGCTGCAGTATTGGTGTTTATATCAACCAGTGTTACTTGTTTTACCCCTCGTGAAACGGCTTCAAGACCAAAAGCTCCGGTACCGCAAAAAATATCTGCAACAGTGAGTTCTTGCCATTGTTTGTCGAGTTTTGAATATAAAATATTAAAAACCGACTCTCTGGCTTTATCAGCAGTTGGTCTGATGTCTGTTGTCGAGGGAGATAGCAGTTTTTTACCTCTATATAGTCCGCCGATTATTCTCATAACTCAAATTTTCCTCCGAGTTGTTCTTTCAGAACCTTGTGAGGAACTTCTTTTACTTCGCCTTTTTTAAGGCTTCCGAGTTGGAATGGGCCATAAGATAAACGAATCAAACGAGCAACATCTAAGCCGATATGTTGCATAAGGCGACGAATTTCTCGATTTTTTCCTTCATTAAGAGTTACCATAAGCCAAGTATTTGTTCCTTGCGTGCTTTCTATACTGATTTTTACCGGACCATAGTTTATTCCCTCGATGGTAACACCGTTTTTGAGCGAATCCAATTTCTGTTGAGTTACGAACCCGTGTACTTTTACTTTATATCGTCTGCTCCAGCCGTTTTGCGGAAGTTCAAGCATACGAGAAAGTTCACCGTTATTGGTAAGCAGTAACAATCCTTCAGAATTAAGATCAAGGCGACCTACAGATATAACTCGAGGCATATTGTCGGGTAAATTATCAAAAACTGTCGGTCTGCTTGCATCTTTGTGTGAAGTAATTAAACCAACCGGTTTATAATATAACCAGAGACGAGTTTGTTCTATTGACGGAAGCTTTTCTCCGTCAATCAATATTTTTTCGCTTCCGTCAACATTATAGGCCGGAGAATTAATGGTTTCTCCGTTGACGGTAACTCTTTTTTGCATAATCAATTCTTCTGCAGCTCGTCGGGAACAAACACCGGAACGTGCGATAAATTTTGCTATTCTTTCACTCATCTTAAATAATCCTCAACAAATTTTGAGCTATAATATATTAAACATGGAGAAAAATAAAGATGAATTCGCAAGATTATATGCAAATAGCTTTAAAAGAAGCCCAAAAGGCCTTTGAAAAAGACGAAGTTCCCGTGGGAGCGATAGTTGTAGATGTTCAAACAGGCGAAATTATTGCTAAAGCGGGAAATCGTAGCGAACATGGAGAAAATGCGTTTGCTCATGCCGAACTGGAAGTAATGAAAAAAGCATGTAAAAAGCTTAAACAAAATCGTTTGCGGAATATGGATTTATATGTTACATTGGAGCCATGCACGATGTGTGCTGCCGCAATTTCGTTTATGCGAATCAGAAAAGTATATTTTGGGGCTGCAGATGAAAAAGGTGGAGCGATTGTTAATGGGGTTAAATTTTTTGAGGCAAAAACCTGTCATCATCGTCCCGAATTTGAAAGCGGAATATTAGAGGAAAAATGTTCAGAGATTTTAAAAATATTTTTCAGAAATAAACGACAGAAAAAGTTGTAGACAATATTAATAAATTATTGGTGTTTCGAATCGAAAGTTATAATATGTCAATATAAACCGAAAGGGGCGCCATGAAATATAAAAAGGTCGTTTTTACAAAAGTTTCCCCAGAGGTGAGCAAAGCTCACCGACGTTTTTATGAGCGCCATGTTAAAAAAGCCTTTGTTCAATATTTAGCTTATACTCATCAGTTTGACGGAGTGCTTACCGAAGAAGAAATTGCTCGAGCAAAAGAAGGCAAGTTGCCGAAAGATTTGGATATTCATCATATTTTTCCTTTATCCGGCTCTGAAAGTGAAGATGTAAATAATTTCTCTAATCTTACCGTTTTACATAAGACCACCCATGTAAATATTAATAAAAAGGTGTTTTTTCCGCAGTTAAAAGATGTAGGAGAAATGGCTGTGGGAGAAACCAGGGAAATTTATATTCCGGTATTTAAGGCTGTTGATGCCGGACGAATTGTTGCCATAAGAGAAGGAAGAACTTCGGGTAAGTGGAAGATGATAAAGAATCCGCCTAAAGATATGAAAACAAGATAATTTTATTTATTTCATTAAGAGTTACCAATTTTTAATAAAAAAATTCGTATAATCAATAATAGTTGATTATGAAATAGAAACGGATTGATAAAATGGGGTGGCTTCAAAATATAAAACTTAAAATGACCAAAACCGGTTTTTGGGTATTAACTTTTCTTCTTGGCATATATTTTACTTTGAATGCGGTATTCGGAGAAAGAGGACTGCAAAAATTGATTTATTTGCAAAAAGAAGTCGCCCACGCCCGCAACATTGCCGACCACTATCGCAGAAACAAAGAGACACTTGATCAACAGGTTAAGTTGCTATCTTCAGAAAGTTTAGATTTAGATATGCTTGATGAACGCGCAAGAACCGTTCTTAATTTTGTGGGTGAGGGAGAGTTCGTTATTCTTGATGAAGAATAATTAAATTGCTTGCGACTCCTTATTTTTCAATACATAAAAAAAAGTTCTGTATTTTTTTGTTTTTTTTTGATATATATGTTCCGAATAAGGAACATGTGAAATTATGAAGAAACTACCGAAAAAGATTGTTCGTAATTATACTGAAAAAAAACCGTTCTTTTCAAATAAAGAAATTATTTTCAGAAGTAATGGACGAGCAAGAGTGTTTAATATATCGTCAAAAATGCAACTGATAATGTTGATATTGGTTGTATTTGTTGCCGCTTGGAGCGGATATTCTCATCACATGTATAATCGTTCCGGTCTGATTATCAATCGCAAAAACTCTGAGCTTAATGCAACTCGTGATGCTTATATGGATCTGATGGGCGACTTTGTTACTTTACAAAGTAATATCGCTCAAATGATTAAGAATCTTGATGAAACCGAAGATAAAAAACTTGATGTTGAACAATATAAACAACAAGCATCTTTAGTCGAGGAAAAAGTAAAACAAATTACTAGTAATTCGGAGTGGATTGATACTGAAAAATTGGAAGAAAAAACCAGCATTAATGAAGTTTCTTTACAAAGAGATATAGCTGTTTCAGAAAGAGATGAACTGCGTCGCAAGTTGGTCGAAATGCAAGATATGGTTGAGGATATCCGAGCAGCTGAAATGGATGTTTTAGATAAGGTTTCGCAGATAGCCGAAGAAGAAATGAGCAAAATTAAGAGTGCCATTAGTGCTATTAATGAGCCATTGAAAAAGAAAGGGCTTTATTTTAATGCACTAGCTAATAATAAAAAGCATCGTAGCGGCGGCCCCTATGTTCCGGTAGAAAATAAATTTTTACAAGAAAAAAAGGTTAATGATAAAATTAGTCGTTTGTATGAAACGGTTGATGATGTTGCTTACTATCGAGAGGTTTTAGAATATGTTCCTATCGGAAAACCGGTAAGAAGTTTTTGGATTTCTTCTCAGTACGGAACCAGAAAAGACCCGTTCAAGAGAACCAAAGCAACCCACAAGGGAGTTGATTTTGCAGGAAGAATCGGTAATAAGATTAAGGTTATGGCGAAAGGAAAAGTTACGAAGTCTTATTATAGCAAAAGCTACGGAAATCTTGTTGAAGTTGACCATGGAAATGGTTTTATAACTAAATATGCACATTTGCATAAATCTTATGTGAAAAAAGGACAATACCTTGAACGAGGAGACGATGTCGGTGAATTGGGTTCAACAGGACGTTCTACCGGACCGCACTTGCATTATGAAATTATATATCAGGGTAAAGATGTAAATCCAATGCCTTTTGTTAAGGCCAGTTTGTCATAGAGGTAAAAATGAAAAAATTAAGAAAAACTATTTATTTAAAGTTTGCAAGACTTTTAGGGCGTGGCAGAAATGGTGTTTCTGTGCCTACTATTATTGCTGAAAATACCATTGTAAAAGGCAATATGAATTCGACTGGTATTTTGCACGTTGACGGAACTATTGACGGGGATGTTACTTGTGAAGAATTGATAATAGGGGTTAAAGGTTCAATTACCGGTACGGTAAGAGCTCAAAGCATGCACCTATACGGAGCTTTGCAGGGTGAAGCCTATGCAGACAGTTTGTTTATTGCACAAACAGCTCGTTTAATCGGTGATGCAAGTCACAATACTATTGCTATTGAACCTGGTGCATATATTGAAGGTCGTTGTATCAGAAGCAAGCCTTCTTTATCTGTTGTTGAAACAAAGACAGAAACAAAAGCTTCTGCACGAGTTGCAAAATAGCCAATGTCTGCTAAGAAAACAAAAATGTCTGATTTTATATCAACGGGCTTGGTGACTCAAAATCGCCGAGCCTCGTTTGATTATCATATATCAGAAAAATTTATTGCCGGAATTGAATTAACCGGAACAGAAGTTAAATCTTTGCGTTTAGGACATGCAAACATTACTGATGCGTTCGGAATTGATAAAAACGGCGAAGTCTATATATCCAATATGTTTATTGCGGAATATTCCAACAAAGGATATTCGAGTCATGCCGAAAAGCGAGACAGAAAACTTTTGCTGAAGAAAAAAGAAATAAATGATATAATCGGTTCTATTGCAAAAAAAGGTACAACATTGGTTGCAATTCGCCTGTTTTTTAATGAGAAAGGTCGAGCAAAATTAGAAGTCGGTCTCGGTGTGGGTAAAAAGCTTTATGATAAAAGAGAAACCGAAAAAACAAGAGATTGGAATCGGGAAAAAGCAAGAGTTATGGCAAAATATGCGTAATTTGTTAGCCGTAAAATTGAGAGAAGATGAAAAGATAATTTGCCGAATAAAAAGTCATTGGTATTATTATTTTGTGTCTTTGTTGTTCGTCCCGATGGCAATATACGATATTTTTCTTTTTCCGATAATTTTTTATACTTTGTTGTTAGCTTTATGGCAAGAAGTGGTGATTACAAATCGCCGAGTGGTTTGCAGAGGAGGATGGTTTTTTATTGAAAAATCATTTGCTTTGCCGAAGTTTTTACTGACTTGTGCCTATATTCGTCCTAAAGTTTTGGAGGATTTGTTTTCGTTGACATTGATTGAAGATGGCAACAAAAAGAGAATGTTTTGTGCAAAAATAACAAATGCACAAATAAAATTTTTAAAGAGCAAATATGAAGTTGAACTTAAGAAAAGTTGGCTATACCAAGTTTAGCCGTTTTCATATATACTGTTATCATAAATTCGCATTGCTAAATGTTTTAATGATTTTATTTTATCACGATAAATGACCGCTTGTTCAAACTCTAAATTAGCGGCAGCTTCGCGCATAAGTTTTGTATATTCTTTTATTTGTTTTTCAATATCTTTTGCATCACCTTTATTTATCGGTTCATTTTTAGCATAATCGGTTTCGCTCATTTCTCGCAGAGTTGATGAAATGCTTTTCTTGATTGTTTGCGGTGTTATGCCGTGCTCTATATTAAATTTGAGTTGTTTCTCTCTTCTGCGACAGGTTTCATCAAGAGCTTCTTTTATTGATTTTGTGACTTTATCGGCATAAAGAATAACTTTACTTTCGGCATTTCTTGCTGCGCGTCCGATAGTTTGAATTAAGGAACGTGCGGAACGCAAAAAACCTTCTTTATCAGCATCAAGAATTGCAACCAATGAACATTCCGGAATATCAAGACCTTCTCTTAATAAGTTAATTCCGACTAAAACATCAAAAACTCCAAGTCGTAAATCTCGAATAATTTCTATTCTTTCCAGCGTGTCTATATCCGAGTGCATATAACGAACTTTTATACCATTTTCATTAAGATATTCAGTTAAGTCTTCTGCCATTTTTTTTGTCAGTGTTGTTACTAAAACACGCTCTTTTTTCAAAATAGTTTTTCGACATTCTTCCATCAGATCGTCAATTTGATTTTCTACCGGACGAACAATACAAACAGGATCTGCCAAACCGGTAGGACGAATAACCTGCTCGGCGAAACAACCTTGGCTTTGCTCCAGTTCCCAATCTCCCGGTGTTGCTGAAACAAAAATGGTTTGTGGGCGCATTTTTTCCCATTCTTCCAGTCTTAGAGGGCGATTATCTAAACAAGATGGTAGGCGAAAACCATACTGAGCCAATGTCGATTTTCGATTTTGGTCACCTTTGAACATTGCTCCGATTTGCGGTACGGATATGTGGCTCTCATCAATAAATAAAAGAGCGTCGGGCGGAAGATATTCAAATAAAGTTGGCGGTGGTTCTCCGGCAGAACGTCCGGTCAAATAACGGGAGTAATTTTCAATACCTTTGCAATGTCCGGAAGTTTCCAGCATCTCTAAATCGAATCTGGTTCTTTGTTCCAATCTTTGGGCTTCTAAAAGCTGGTTGTTATCTCGATAAATTTGTAACTGTTCTTGAAGTTCTTTTTTGATGCCGCTTATTGCTTGAGCCAGTGTCGGACGAGGAGTAACATAATGGCTTGCCGGATAAACTACTATACGTTCCAAATCGACAATTTTTTTACCGGTAAGAGCATCAAATTCATAAATATTTTCAATTTCATCACCAAAGAATGAAACTCTCCAAGCTCTGTCTTCGTAGTGAGCCGGAAAAATATCTAACGTGTCACCTTGCACTCGGAAAGTAGTTCGAACAAAATTTTGTTGATTACGTTCATATTGCAACTCTGCCAATCGACGACAAATATCAGAGGTATCTGTTTCATCGCCCACTTTTAATTCACAAGTCATTGCCGAATATGATGCAACATCTCCCAAACCATATATGCAAGAAACCGATGCAACGATAATTACATCTCTGTTTTCAAGTATGCTACGTGTTGCAGCATTTCTCATGCGATCAATTTGTTCATTAATTGCAGAATCTTTTTCAATATACGTGTCGGTTTTTGGAACATAGGCTTCAGGTTGATAATAGTCGTAATATGAAACAAAATATTCAACGTTGTTATTAGGAAAAAACTCTTTCATTTCACTATATAACTGAGCTGCCAAAATTTTGTTTGGAGCCATTATAAGCGCAGGCCTCTGGCATTGTTCGATTATTTTGGCCATAGTAAATGTTTTTCCGGAACCTGTTACTCCCAATAATACTTGATTTTTTAATCCTTGTTCCAGCCCGGCGCAGAGCTCGGATATTGCTTGTGGTTGATCTCCTGCCGGTTCAAAAGGGCTGTTTATTTTGAATTTATTGTTCATCGGTATTGCCGATTTCAATTATAACCGTTTCTGTTTCAGCATCAGTAGTTACAGAAACATTGTTTTGTAAACTGTTGTTGTGTGTTTGTATTAAATGCAAAAGATTATTTTCTGCTTGTTGTAACATTTCTAATTTATCGTCAATTTCAGCACTTAAAGCATTTAATACATCTGTTTTGGTTTCTATTTCAAGGCGACGAGATTCTAATTCATTGCTGATTTGATTTAGTTCGTCATAATTTTGCATAAGGCAAGAATCCGCCGCAACATTCGGATTTTTGTGGTATAAATCTGCGATTATGACAAAAGTTTTTATACCCACAAGCAGTGAGGCGGTGAAAATTAATAAAACAAATAATATTTTTAAGTGTTTTGATGACAAAGTTACTCTCCTACCTTATGGAACGTAAAACTTTTAATAATTCTATTTCAGATTCTGATTTTTCTTCATTGTTGTCTTCTTCAAAATTTGGCTCAAATTGTTGTTGAATATTTTTGACCAAGCGATTTTGCGGAGTAGATGGCGTGTAAGAAAAATCGGCTTCTTTTGAAATATTGCGAGTGGTTTTTAGCAATTTTTCTTCGGCAATTTGGGCCTTTTCAATAGCCATATCAACGTTTAGAGAAGCTTCGTTTACTGTAGCTTTCAATCCGTTTATGGCGTTGTTGGCTTTATCTGCAGCGGTGTTGAGAGCTAATACTAAATTTTGCAGACTGTCGTGTTTGTTGCGTAAAACCGACAAGTTGCGGCTAAAACGCCAAATGCAAATTATGGTCGCAACTAAAAGGATGATGACAGTTATATTGATTGCTAATTCGATATTGTTCATTTTATTTCTCTTTCTTGGTTATTTTAACTGCAATATTATTGTTTTTTTGCCCCATAACGGCTTTAAATAACGGCTTGTTTTCACATAGTATAGATATTTCTGCGTTTTTTTCAATACCCATTGGCAAAAAGTCTCCGATTTTCCATGTTGACAGATTTTGCAATGATACTTCAGATTGCTTAACAACAGCGCTTATTGTTAGTGGTATATCCACACTCAATGAATTGTTATTCTCGTATTGTATATCATTTTTTGTTTTTATTTCCGGAAATATTAAGCAAAACATACCGCCTTCAGACAGTGTGAATGAAAAGCAATTTTCGGAGCATATACCGGAAATGTTGTACGGTTGTTCGTACATGATTATTTTTGCATTTGAGGAAATTAATGTTTCGCAAAAAACTTTGACAATATTTTCAATTATTTTAATTGTAGACGGTGTTCTGGTTATATCACTTCCCTGTGTTTTACCGCCTAAAACAAGATTTATTATGTTTGAGCAAAAAGTTTTTGACAGCAAAATTTTTCCTGATTGCTCTTCGTTTTCTATTGAAAAAGCAATAAAAAAGTCATTATTGTCAAAAGAGGGGATAGTCGGTATGATGTTTGCATCGACACGATATATTTCCAACAATTTTTTGTTGATTCTATGTGTGTAGATATCAGATTGTTTCTTATATTCCGAAGAGGTAAAAAAGGATAAAATATTATTTGTTTCTTTTTTTTGCTGTCCGCTTAAAAGTGCGGTTATTTCCTCAGTTGACAGTAGGTTACTGACAGATATATCGCTTTTATTATTCATTTCTGTATCCGTGTTTGTTTTATTCAAGTATTTTATCCAATATTTGCTTACATCACAATATTTATTTTGAGATGATTTAAAAATGTAAAAAATTTGTTACAGATATATGAATTTTAGTATATATTAACGATTCAATGCTTTTATTTGAAAAATATTTATGATAAACTCACAATAGTGATTAGTGTTTATTTTTGGGGTAAGACATGTATCTTTGGGTAATTATTGCAACGTTTATTACAGCGATAGCTTTTATGTCCACGTCTTTGCGGCCGGATATGAAGCATTTGTTTGTCGAGCCACAAGCTCAAAATGTTGTTACCAAAATATATACCCAACATCGTGCCGCAATGAAATATATTCATAAAAATCGGACAAGCGGAGCAGATGGCGGAGTCGGATATGAGGCCGGCGAAGTTACTATGGATGACTTGAAAGGATATGCTCCGTATGGTTTTAATGCAACTTCCGGAACAGCAACGTTTACTACTGCAATTTATTGTCTGGATAGGAATAGTGTAGGGCATTCTGCCTTACCTACGGACTGTCAAACGGGAGGCGGAGATCCGGCTAATCCTACGCCGGCGGTGACAAACAATTGTTGTGCGGCAAAAAATCGAGTCGTATATTTGGTTACATACGGATGTGTTCCATATAAGTGGCGTGATATTAAAACCGGTAAGCCCAGTGCTGAGTTGTTAAATGCGATGAAAGATACTTTGGGCTATGTTAACGGCTTCGGTTATGTGGTTAATGTGGAAAAAGATAAACCTACTACCGGAGGCGGTGTTATTCATGATAAAAACGGAAATGAAGTTGCCGTTGATTATAATACTTTAGGTACCCCCTATGGTATTGTAGGACAAGGAAGTAGAGGATATTATTCAATTCCGAAATATATGAGCCATAACAATTTATCCGGTATTGCTGCAGACCGGTCATTTAATCATGTATGCGGAAGTGGAATCAATGCATCGGCTATAGATCCAGATGAAGATGAAGGTAGCGATGCTTATTATAAGCAGTGTGAATATTGTTTAATTTATATGTCAGCACTTTAAGGCAGGAGACTGAAAATGAAAAAGATATTTAAAAAGGTTAATGAAACAGGTACGTTGCTGGTTGAAGCAATGGCGATGTTAGGCTTGATAGCCATGGTTACTCCTGTGCTGTACAAAAAGGCATCGGAGAGAACGGTGGAATTGCAAGACGTTAATGCTTCTGCGCAAATGCGAGCATTGTCTACGGCAATTGATGGCTATTTGAAGGATAATTTTGCTCGCATTACCAAGGGTGAGAAAATAACGGATAGTGCAGGACATGAGTTAGACTTTTCCGGCTTTAAGAATGCTGCAGAAGGACAAGTAGGGCCGGTTAGCATTACTCACTTTGGCGATTATTTGCCGTATGGTTTTTTGAAAGCAGATGGAACTCCCAGAGAAACAAAAATTTTTGATGATGAATATAATGTTATAATAAAACTCGAAAGTGATATTCAGGGGGGGAAGGTGTTGAGCCAAACCTTGACCGGATTTGTTACCGCAACTCCTAAAATTCCGGATGAAATAGGATCAGTTCGAGCTTCTCGTATTGCCAGTATGATTGGTAGTAATGGTGGTTATGTTACTACGGAAGGAACAGAGCAGGTTGCTATGGGAGCTCAAGGTATTTGGAGTGTACCTACATCTGAATTAGGCGGCGGATTAGTTGATAACTCGTTTGTGGTTTCTTCGGTTCAGCCGATTTCTTCACAAGGGTTAGCTAATGAAGATGTTCTGCACCGTAAAAACGAACCTGATGCCGCTGATGAGTTAAACACAATGGAAACCGATTTATTTATGGGATATAACGTTGGAGATACAAGAAACATTCGTCTTGTAAACCAAATCATTATGCATCCTAATGTTGATAGAATGGTCAAAGGAGCCGATGTTGCATCTACCCGTGAAGAAGATGTTCCTGCGGATACTCTTGATCCTGCCGGTTTTGGTAATACCTTGGATAAAGCTTTATACATTGCCAAAGGTGGTGGTGCCTATGTAGAAGGTGCTTTACAGGCTATGAACTCTCTGTTTACGGTGAAAGATGATGGTATCAAATATTTTGCCACAACCAATGTGGAAGGTCCATTAGATCCTGCTACAGGTACCAAGCCGATAACTACTAAGCGTGCGGATAAACCGGTATTCAAAGTTGCATCCGATGAGATGGTTTATGGAGACCCCGGAGCCGGAAAAACTAAATTAACGGTAAAATCTGCAGGAAGTATGACTTTTGGAACATCTGCCGTTCCTGCAAATGGGACAACCCCCGCTCAACCGGAGGGGGAGACATTGTATGCTGATAAAGATAAATTCCGCGCTGGTGATGGGCATTTGAATGTTTTTAGAGATTCTACTGCTGGAAATGTAGATTACAGATGGTATACTGTTATTAAAAAAGATGATGGGGTAGCCAAAGCTCATAAAGGAGAGTATAAGGAATATGCATGGACGGGAGATACTCCTGAACCGGATGCTATGAATGAAAGTTTTTATGCATTATCAGTTAATGGAGCTGCTTTTGTTAAAGATACTTTATTGACGGGTAAATTGAAAGCTCTTGATGTTGATGCATCAACTTTGCGTGGTGGTGTTGCTCCTGAAGATTTTGCTACAGCAGAAAATGATACAGATTTTTATACTGTTGCGAAAATGGATCAAGATGGTGGCCGCTTTATTGTTGGTACCAATGAAATTCCGATGATGACTATTTCTGATACGGAAACAACGGACAATACCGGACGAGTTATCCCCGGAGGTGTTTCTATCAGTACCGCCGATGCCCTCGACGGAGCAAGAGGTGTAGATATTTCCGCAGGTAGTGCATATTTAGTACACTATGATGATGCTTCAAGAACATATAAAGTTACCGATTCTCCAGAAGATTCTATTGTTAGAATAGGTGCTGAAAAAGGTGTTAACATTTCTACTGTTGATGAAAATGGAAATATGACAAATGCTCCTGTTTCTATTCAAGGACAAACGCTTAGAGTTTATAAAAACGATTTAGGTTGGCAAACTGTAGATATGTTTTCTCATCAAGTAAATCTTATGTCTAATTGGCTTTGGAATCAGTATAGATATAATGCTGATTATTTTACTGACGGAAAACATGAGTATTATAGAGGTGGCTATGGTCCTACCTCATGGGGAAGAGTGTATATGGCGGATTCTAGCTTTATTATTGCAGGAACATCAGGAAATCCGATTGTTGATATTATTCCGTCAGCACAAACTCTGACGTCTCGTTTTGTCGGAGGATTGGCTATTTATGATTCTAATTTTGATATGAGAAAATCTTATGATGACGGATATAAACGATATAATCATGAAAATAACAGATCAGGCTATTATGGGGCTGCTGCTGCCGTGTATGCATCTACTGGTATTTTTCAAATTAGATCTCCTAATGCAACTTATACAAGTCAAAACGACCCTGTTGAATATGCAATTAATAATTATAGATCTGATAAAGTTCAAGTATTTACAGTTGATAGTGGTAAAGGGGTATATCAAACAGACTTAGTTAATAATTCAAATCGTCTTTCTAAAAACGGTTCGGTTTATATTCGCCGTGGTTCTATGGCATTAGAGAGTAATGTTGATGAAACTAACAACAGAAAACTTACTAATACTATAATAAATGCTCAATATGAGAATGGCGAAACTGATGCAGTCGGATATATTGCTGCTGATAGATTTATTTCACACTATAAACCGAGTGATATATTGAGCAGTAGCAATATTGGTAATGAGGGAGGATATGCATTAGGAGGAGGAACCAAAAAATATGTGCCATACGACGGATATGAAGTTAATCCTGCGTATACTTCAGTAATGCATGATATTAAACTTACTACTCGAGGTGGTGCACGTTTGAGCGATATTTTGCCTGACTTTATTAATAAAGGTATTTATGTAGTTGATACTACTTATGATCCAAATGTTACTTGGACACCTAATACTGTTGATATACCTACTACAGAAGTTGGAGAAAATGCCGGGAATGAAGTTTCTCCATACGCAGGATTTATTCCAACTCCGCAATGTCCTCCGGGATATGCAAAATCCATAACTTTGACACCTGCCGGATGGAATATGGCAGTTGCCGGTAGAGCAATACCCAAGGGAGATGGTAAATTAGATATAGTTCCAAATCTTAACATAAATAGTTATGCTGATGTTGATCCGGTAACAGGAGAGAGGTACATAGATCCTTTAGAATTTCAGAAAAGTACTTGGCTAAGGGCTATGGTGCTTCCTTATTGTGGAAAATTTCAAGAAGATAGTACCGGATGTACTAGAGAAAACTTTGGAGGATGGGGAGCAGTTCTTGGCTTCATTTATCCTGCAGCACATTGGACAGAATCCTTGGGAGTTTTAGACACCGATATTGGACAAGATGATGTTTACTGGAATTTATTCCCTGTTCATTTTCGCGAACTTGAAGGTTATGCAACAGTATATTGTTATTTTGATCGGAGTAGCTTTAATTATGATGAGGTATACAATGACTATGATCAGTTAAAGGCAAGAGGAACAGGATCAACTTTAGGAAGTGTAAACTCATACAAGAAAGACGGTGATGATGCTACAACCTATATTGATCGTTTGAATGATCCGAAACTGAAATATTATGATCCGTGGTAGTTTCTGTTACACAAAAAAGTCCTCGAGAAAATCGAGGGCTTTTTTATTTGTGTTTTTGCTTGTAAAAAATGTTGTATCTATTATAATGACAGATAGATAATTATTTGGGGAGAATTTTGATGTTCTATAAAATTTTGTTGGCAACTCTTTTGTTTTCTTTTTCTGCATCTGCTCAGGGGATATTGGGAGGAGATGCTTCTTTAGATACACCGGCGCAAGATAACAGCTGGACCAGAGAAGAACCGGAAGTGGCAGAGCTTAAACCTCTTTATCAATTTGAAAATTTGACAGGTTCTGTTGCCATGAAAAATATTTTTGAAGCTGAACAAATTTTTTGTTATGAAGTTTTTCCTCAAGATGGAGAACATAAGGGATATACATTAGATGGATTTCCGATTAGAGGTTTTTGCGGAATGCTTAACCAAACTGTTCGTGATACCCTAGCTGCAAGCTTTTTTGCTAATCCTACAGCGGTTAATTTTGAAGAAGCTGAGCAATGCGAAGTTCAACCTAAGATTATTTTACGTTTTATTCGTGGTGTTGATTATACGGATGTTCTTTTGTCAGCACCATGCTACGCTTTTGTAATTTTTTATGCAGGTAGCGTAAATGCATATAACTATAAGCCTTCTGCAGAGTTGATTGACGCTTTGGTGAAAAATCTCCAAACCAAACATCAGGAATTTGTATCGCCGGCATTACTAAATCAGCTTATGCCCGTTGGTATTATTCAAAATGAAAATCAAAGAAAAATAGTATATAAAACCAAAGAACCTATTCGCAAGTGGGAAGAAAAGGCTAATGAAAAGATAAAAAAACAAGAAGCAGAAGTTAAAAGACAGAATACTGGGTGGAACAAACTCAAAACTCGCTTAAAATAGCGTATAACGGCATATCTAAAGCCAAAATTTCAAAGAGAAAAAATTCATGTATTTTTGCATACACTGAAATTTTTTCTCTTTTATTTTAACTTTGTCTGTATCATTCTCCGCTATTTTTTTTCTTTACGGCATTGCGAGCGGACGATAGTCCTTGCGCGGCAATCCAGAAACTATATGCCTTATAAACCTTATGGATTACCACGTCGCTTCGCTCCTCGTAATGACAGTTTGGAATGAGGATTGACACAGCACTAAAGGGCTTCGTAATGACAATGAGAAGCCTGAGGACTCCTCAATGACAAAAAAGAGCGCCCTTCGTGATGCAAAAAAAGTCGCGCCTTATATAGGGCTTATTTATATAACCAATCTTTTTTTGCTTTTTGGTTGCGCATGTGAAGTTTTGTTGTTTCGGACATGCTTGCATAAACCCTATGTCTTATCGATTTATGTTTGTATCCGAATTCATTTCTTCCCCATTCGCTTTGCTGATATACCGGATACATTTTTTTCAATAAATCTTGTGAAGCGTTATATCTGGATCCCTCGGGAAGTTTTAACATTACCGGAATAATCTTATCGAAAGCTTTTATTTGTTGTTGATAATTTTCAAAATTTTCGCTTTTACCTGCATTTTCGAGTAATTCATTAAAATATGGTCGGGCTAACTCTCCAACAATTTGTTGTACCCTTGGGTTGGTTTGATTTTTCTTGGTGAGTTTTTTTGCTATCTTTTCGGCATATTTGAATGCTTCACCGCTATTACCTTTAGCTCGTGGTAATGAACACAATAAAAAGAACAATTTTCCGTCATTATCGGGGTTGTTTTCTGGCAATTCATTAACACAAGATTTTATTTGTTTGCGCCAATCATGATAATAAACTTCAGACATTGGCAAAGCAGAAAGATACCAATAAGCGTAGCATTTTGCCATTTTATCACCCAAAGTAGGTTTTTTGGGAAAGGTTGTATATAAACCATCGGTTATTTCTTGAATATTCATATCCGATATTGTTTTTTCTCCAACTGCCAGCTTTCCGCAACGTTCTTTTTCGGATAAAGCATAATAATCTCGCATTTCCTGCTTATATTCTTCAAAAGTTTTTTGCACCATATCCGTCTGCCTAAAAAGATTTTACCATTTTTACAAAAGTTATTCCATGTTCTTCAAAAATATCACCCTCGGCTTCAAAACCCAGTTTTTCATAAAAATGAACAACTGATAGCATTGCATGCATTATCAAGCGAGAATATCCGGCTTCTTTAGCTCTTTGTTCGGCATAAGCTACCATCAAATGTCCGACGCCCTCTCGTTGATATTTTCCGTCAACGGCAACCTGCATCATCCTTATTTCTTTATCGTCAATCGGAATCATCATCATACCACCGACAAGTTTATCATCTAAACTTTCTATACAGCCGATGTGCAGGTAACTCATTTCATTTTCACGATATTTATCAAGAAATTTTAATCCTAAAGGTTCAAGCAAAACTTTATATCGAAGTTCAACCAATTCGTCATAACGAGCCGAACCAAAATCAATATCAATCATTTTTTTCATTTGGCACCTCCTAGGATTGTTATATCTTATTATTATCATATTTAAGCATTATAATCAATAATATATTGCGTTACTTAAAATTTTATTCTATTTATGGATAAAACGTAATTTGATAAAAATAGGAATGATATGGCTCAAGATTTAAGTTTAATACGTAATTTTGCAATTATTGCTCACATTGATCACGGAAAATCAACAATTGCCGACCGAATTATTGAATATTGCGGTGGTTTAACTTCTCGAGAAATGCAAGAGCAAGTTCTGGATTCGATGGATATTGAACGTGAAAGAGGAATTACAATTAAGGCACAAACAGTACGCTTGAATTATAAAGCTAAAGATGGAAGAGATTATCAACTTAATTTGATGGATACTCCCGGACATGTTGACTTTTCTTATGAAGTTAGTCGTTCTTTGGCGTCTTGTGAAGGTTCTGTTTTAGTCGTTGACTCAACTCAAGGAGTAGAGGCTCAAACTCTTGCCAATGTCTATCTTTCAATCAATAATAACCATGAAATTGTTCCTGTCTTAAACAAGATAGATTTACCCTCTGCCGAACCGGATAAGGTTCGTCAGCAAATTGAAGATGTTATCGGTCTTGATGCTTCCGATGCGGTTGAAGCTTCAGGCAAAACAGGTCTGGGAATACCTGATTTGCTGGAAGCTATTGTGAATAAACTTCCTTCTCCGACCGGCAGCGCAGAAAAACCATTGAAAGCTTTGTTAATTGATAGCTGGTATGACAGTTATTTGGGGGTGATTATTTTAGTGCGAATTCATGACGGAATTATTCGCAAAAAACAACAGATACGAATGATGTCTAACAATGCAGTTTATCAAATTGATAAAGTAGGTATTTTCACTCCTAAAATGCAAGATGTTGATGCTTTGTATCCGGGGGAAATCGGTTTTATTACCGCCAGTATCAAGAGTGTGAGTGATTGTAGTATCGGTGATACTATTACGGATAACAGAATTCCGTGTGCAGAAGCTTTACAAGGTTTTAAGCCTTCTGTTCCGGTGGTATTTTGTTCTATTTTTCCGGTTGATAGCAGTCAATATGAAAACTTAAAAGATGCACTTGCAAAATTGAAATTAAATGATGCCAGTATTGATTATCAAAATGAAAATTCTGCAGCTTTGGGGTTAGGTTTTCGTTGTGGCTTTCTTGGTTTGTTGCATATGGAAATTATCCAAGAACGATTGGGACGAGAATTTGATTTAGATTTAATAACAACAGCTCCGTCTGTGGCATATAATATAAATATGACATCAGGACAGCAAATTACTTTACACAATCCTGCGGATATGCCTGATCCGACACAAATTGCATCGATTGAAGAGCCGGTAGTAAGAGCTACTATTATGGTTCCTGATGAATATTTGGGATCGGTTTTAAAATTGTGTAATGACCGCAGGGGAATACAGGAAGAACTTACTTATGTCGGTTCAAGAGCTATGGTGGTTTATAAAGTTCCGCTCAACGAAATTGTATTTGACTTTTATGATCGCTTAAAGTCCATAACCAGCGGTTATGCCAGCTTTGATTACGAAATTGTCGGGCATCAAATTTCTGATTTGGTAAAAGTGCAAATATTAATCAATGAAGAGCCTGTAGATGCTTTGGCATTTTTATGTCACCGCTCACAAGCAGAATCTCGTGGTCGCCAGATTTGCGAAAGACTTAAGGATTTAATCCCCAGACATTTGTTTAAGATTCCGATTCAAGCGGCTATCGGTGGTAGAGTTATTGCTCGTGAAACTATTTCTGCGCTGCGTAAAGATGTTACCGCAAAATGTTATGGGGGTGATATAACTCGTAAACGTAAGCTTTTGGATAAGCAAAAGAAAGGAAAACTTCGTATGCGTCAGTTCGGAAAAGTCGAAATTCCGCAATCGGCATTTATTGAAGCTCTGCGCATCGGTGAACAATAATAAAAAGGGCGAGATTTTTTCTCGCCCGTTCTTTTTATCTTTCTAAAGGTTTGTATTTAATAGCATGAGGATTACAAGCATCTTCACCTAAGCGAGCTTTTTTATCCTTTTCATATTCTTCAAAGTTTCCTTCAAACCATACAACCTTGCTGTCTCCCTCATAAGCTAATATATGAGTTGCCAAACGGTCAAGGAACCAACGGTCGTGAGATGTTACCAATACACAACCGGGATAATTCATAATTCCTTCTTCTAAAGAACGCAAGGTATCAACATCCAAATCATTGGTAGGTTCGTCGAGCAAAATCACATTTGCACCTTTACGAAGCATTTTGGCTAAGTGAACACGATTACGTTCACCGCCGGAAAGTTGTCCAACTTTCTTTTGTTGGTCTGCTCCTTTGAAATTGAATTGTCCTACATAGGCACGTGAAGGAAATTCTTTTTTACCTAGAGTTATCATGTCCAAGCCATCGGAAATCTCTTCCCAAATAGTTTTGTTTGCATCTAATTCGTCACGCCCTTGATCAACATAACCTAAATCGACAGTTTCTCCAAGTCGGATTGTTCCCGAATCGGGTGATTCCTGTCCGGTAATCATGCGGAATAGAGTGGTTTTTCCCGCTCCGTTAGGACCGATAATACCGACAATGGCCCCTCTCGGAATTTTGAATGATAAATCATCAATTAGCATTCTATCTCCGTAACCTTTGGAGATATGTTCAGCTTCAATTACTAAATCTCCTAATCTTTCTGTCATCGGAATATTGATATTTGCGGTGGTTATTTTGTCTTTTGTGGAAGCTTGTAACAATTCATCATAGGCATTAATACGTGCTTTTGACTTAGCTTGACGAGCTTTCGGATTTTTTCTAATCCATTCCAATTCATTTGCTAAAGTACGTTGACGAGCAGATTCTTCTTTTTCTTCTTGTTCAAGACGTTTTTGTTTTTGCTCCAACCAAGAAGAGTAGTTTCCTTCATAAGGAATGCCTTGTCCTCTATCAAGCTCAAGAATCCAACCGGTAACATTGTCAAGGAAATAACGATCGTGAGTTACCATAACAACTGTTCCGTTATAGTTTTGTAAGTGTTTTTCAAGCCATGCTACTGATTCCGCATCTAAATGGTTTGTAGGTTCGTCTAGCAATAACATATCCGGTTTTTGCAATAATAAACGGCAAAGGGCGACACGACGTTTTTCACCACCGGAAAGTTTTGTAACATCGCTTTCTGCCGGAGGACAACGAAGAGCATCCATAGCAATTTTTATACTTCTTTCTAAATCCCAACCGTTACAAGCATCGATTTTTTCTTGTAGTTCGGCTTGTTCTTCAATGAGAGCGTTCATTTCATCGTCAGTCATAGGTTCGGCAAATTTCATTGAAACCTCTTCATAACGTTTCAATAAATCACGAGTTTCACCTAACCCGTCCATGATGTTTTCAATAACATTTTTATTCGGATCCAATTTTGGTTCTTGTTCCAAATATCCTACTTTTACTCCTTCTGCCGGCCAAGCTTCTCCGTTAAAGTCTTTGTCAACACCGGCCATAATTTTCAGTAGAGTGGATTTACCTGCACCGTTGACACCGAGGACTCCGATTTTTGCTCCGGGAAAAAATGATAAAGTAATTCCTTTGAACAGTTCTTTTCCGCCGGGAAAAACTTTAGTAAGATTTTGCATTACATAAATATATTGGTAAGACGCCATAATGGTGTTTGCCTCCTAGATAAGTGTTAAAATTAAGATTATCGTCTTTTGTTACTGATATGACCGATTCCGTCATCATCAGATTTTCTGAATTCAGATGCTCTTACTGCAGATGATTGCAAAGGTTGAGCATTTGTTGGGTTAGGTTTTCTGACTTCTTTTGTGTCAAGATCTTGTCCGTCTTCACTTGTTGCCAATTTTTTATTTCCCTTATTTCTGTTTTTCGCTTCCTTATATATATTTACCGCATTGTAGCGATTTAAGTTTTCATCATCTTTTAATAAGGTCGCATCATAAGGGTGACGAGGATAAAAAACTTTCCCGTCATACATTTTTATTGTTCCGTCAGCATAAAGCTTGGTTTTGAATATTTTTTGATTATTAAAACGGGCATTTAATTCGTCGCAATTATACATTCCGTCAGCTTGCTTAGCTAAAAAAGCATCTGCTTTTGCAGTATTATATGCAATCATTCCTTCTTCTTGATTTTTATCGCTGGCAGCTTTAGTTATCAAAATTGCTCTTGCTAACATTTCAAAAGTAGCAAATTTTGATGCTCCGCAGGCCATACCTGTTCCTGAAACATTGCCTAAAGCTTTCATTTCTTCTATATAACTGGGAGTAGAGCTAATTTGAGCATTAGCATTAGTGTATAAAAGTGCAAATATTGTAAAAATTAAAAATTTTTTCATTTCGTTTCCTCGATGTTGTTATGTTTCGATTATATGTAAAATATTTTACTTTGCAAATATTCTTTAGCTTTTAACAAAAATATGGTTGACAAATGATTACTTTTATCATAAGTTGCAGCAAAACATTGTGATAAAGGAAATGTGTTATGAAATTGTTTAGTTCGTTAAAATCAAAGAAAAATCGCGATAAGGACTGCAAAATTGTTCGTCGTAAAGGTCGCATTTTCATCATTAATAAGAAGAACCCGAAGTTCAAAGCTTGTCAGGGATAATCTGCTAATGTTGTGTATAGATTAAAAAGCTCCGTTATTTCGGAGCTTTTTTTATATAAAAACTCGGGATAATTTCCCGAGTTTTCAGTTTATGGTAACAAAGGAGACCAAGCCGGATCTGAGGCATCGGCAGGAGTTATAATCATTCTTTCATTATAACCGGTCAAATCTATTGTATAAAGTTTTACCGGAGCGGTTGTTCTACCTGAAGGAGCATCTTGGCGGAAATACATTAAAACACGACCATTGGGAGCCCAAACCGGAGCTTCTACCAAATATCCGCTGGTAATTAGACGTTCTCCTCCTCCATCAGGATACATAACACCGATATAAAATTGTCCGTTTGCCAGTTTCGTAAATGCAATATAATCTCCTCTTGGGGACCAAACCGGAGTTGCATAGCGTCCTTGTCCGAAACTGATTCTTTTTACATCACTACCATCTGCATTCATTACATAGAGTTGCTGGTTGCCGCCTCTATCAGAATTGAAAACAATTTTTTTGCCATCGGGAGAATAGCTGGGAGATGTATCAATGGCTGATGAATTGGTTAGTTGTTTGGTGGTTCCTGATGTCATGTCCATTTCGTAAATATTTGTAACACCATTTTGAGCATAGCTTAATAACAATTTTGTGCTATCCGGAGAGAACACCGGAGCAAAAGTCATTCCTTTAAAATGTCCGACTAATTTTTGTTTACCGGTTTCTATATCAAGAATATAAACTTTTGGTGTTTCTCCTGCATAAGATAAATAAGTTACTTTTTGCAAATTAGGAGAAAAACGAGGTGTTAATGCCATAGAAGCTCCACTGGTTAAAAATTTATGATTTTCTCCATCTTGGTCCATTATGGCGAGTCTTTTCACTCTGCGAGTTGCGGGACCGCTTTCGGAAATATAAACTATACGGGTATCAAAATAACCTTTTTCACCGGTCAGTTGTTCATAGATGGCATCAGCAATTACGTGTGCTACTCTGCGCCAGTTATCTTTTTCAGTTGAGAATGATTGGCCTTTAAGTTGCTCTTCAGAAAAAACATCCCACAAGCGAAACTCTATTTTAAGAGTTGTCGGTGAGGTTTCGGTAATTGCGCTTTGCACTAAACCAAGCGCATTAATAGCTTGCCAATCTGTAAAGGTTGGCATTTCATCAATGGATTTGAATTTTTGAATATAGCTTTTTTCCGATATTATGCGAAATAATCCCGAACGTTCCAAGTCGGCAATAACAACTTCGCGAATTTTTTCCCCATAATTTGCCGCACTGGGGGTAGAACTGACCATTTCAGCAATGGCTAAAGGCATAGGGTCACGCATAGCGCCGTTAACATCAATAGTGAGTTCTGCTTTTGCTCTAAAAGTTATTATTGTTAAAATTAAGCATAAAAAAGAAAATTTCTTCATTATTTCGATACTTTCAAAAATTTAAATTTACTTGCCGTATAAGATAGTATAATATTGTTAAGATTTCATTAGCAGTACAAAGGAAAAGTTATGGATTTGTCGGATTTTAAACAAAAATTGCCCGCTAAAAAAGCTCTTATCGGTTTTGATTTCGGAACCAAAAGATTAGGGGTTGCCATATCGGATTTAACCCTGACTATTGCAAGTTCATATACCATAATTTATCGAGAAAATAAAAACAAAGATTTTTCTCAAATAAAAAAAATTATAGAAGACAAAGAAATCGGAGGAATGGTGTTCGGACTTCCTTTGCAAATGAACGGACAGGAAGGAGATGTAGCCGGTGAGGTCAGAAAATTTGCTACAGAATTGGAACAGGAATTTGGTTTGCCTTGTGCTTTTTGGGACGAACGCTTGTCTTCTTCTGCAGTTGAAAGTTTTTTGATAAAAGAAGTTGATATGTCACGCGGAAAACGCAAGAAAATTTTAGATGCTTCCGCTGCTTCATATATCTTACAAGGATTTTTAGATGCATTAAAAAGAGCCTGATAAAATCAGGCTCTTGAGTTTTATTCATTTATTTTGGATTTTGCAATCATTTTTGTTATTTGCGTCTTAGAAACATTGGTTTGCTGTGTTTCTTTGGTTTCTGTAACCGGAGCTTCTGCAACCGGAGTTTCTTTAGTTGAGGCGATATTTTCTCTTCCTCTTGCTAAAGCTGATTCAATCTTACTAACCGGTTGCATTTCCATATAATTACCTTCTTCCAGTAATTTAGCAAAATCTTTTCCTTCTCGTGATTGTTTATAACATTGCTCTAACAAACTCTGAAATTCAGGGGTTTGTAATAATTCTTCTTGCTTTAATGCCTTTGCTTTTATTTGGTCCAAAGCTTTTATATTGCCGGAGCGGATAGCTTCTTGAGCTTCTTTCAATAGGGCTATCTGTCTTAGTTCTTCTATTGCATTGTTTTTCTTTTGCTCTGCATCTTTTATATATCTGGGATTAAATATAGTTGGTCCTAGTTTATGTCCATCAATGTAAATTCCTACAGAAGTTTTTTCGGTAACACGACTAGATTTTCTGCCAGGCTTTAACAAATATGAATGGCTAGATAAGATTCTTTCTCCGGTGAAAAGTTTTCCTCTTTCGTAATATTTTTCTTCATATTTTCCATCAGATTGTCTTGTTAATTCAGTTGCATTACCATATTTGTCTTGTTTTATTTCTCTTGTTATATTGCCGCTATAATCAAAATGAGTTTCGGTTGCGGTACCATCGTCTCTATATTCTGTTTTCATGGAAGTGTCGCCATTTGTGTCCATAGATGTTATAGTCATGTTATGGACAGAAAAATCATCATTATATTTTATCTTTGTTGTAGTAATTCCATCAGGGTTTTCTACGGTATGGCTCTCATCTTTTGGGGTTCTTCCAAATAATTTACGTACTCTGTTTTCAAAAGACATTTTGTGTTCAGGCATTTTTCTTTCCATAATCGATTCTCCGTATAATAAATGAATATGATGTAAGTATAGACACTTATTTTTATTTTGTCAAATATTTTGACAAAATAAAAGACCGCAATTTGCGGTCTTTTTGAAAATTTTATTTTATTATTCTCCGATATACATACCTGTTGCACGAGCCGCTTTTACATAATCGCTGTTCGGATCAAGCAGTGTTGTGCCTTCTTTTACAACTTCATCAATATCATAGTCTGAGATTGCATTGTTTTTCCATACAACCATACGATTTGTCTTACCTTGTTCCAGAAGTTCAACCGCTTTTGCACCAAACATTGTAGCCAAAATTCTATCAATCGGTGAAGGATTGCCGGAACGTTGTGTATGTCCTAAGGAAGTTACACGAGTTTGAAACTCTTTGTAACGCTTATTCAATTCGGCACTTAAATAATGTCCTATACCGCCATAAACGGTTTCACCTATTTTATTTGTTGCAGAAGATACATGTTGTCCGTCTTCACGTTTTACACCTTCAGAAACTACGATAAGTGCGTGATTTCTTCCGGATTCTTTAATAGATCTAAGTTTTGCAATAATCGAATCGATTTTATACGGAATTTCCGGAACCAAACAAACGTCAGCCATTCCCGCAAGAGCAGAGTGCATTGCCAAATGGCCGGCATCACGTCCCATAACTTCCAGTATCAACGCTCTATTATGAGAGCGAGCTGTTAATAAAAGACTGTCTAAAGCTTCGGTACAAACTTGACAAGCTGTAGCAAAACCGACAGACGAATCGGTAATAGGAGTATCGTTATCAATAGTCTTTGGAATACCGACCATTTTTATACCTGCCAAATGGCAATAATTGCTGACAATGTTCATTGAACCGTCACCACCGACAACAACTAATGCATCTAAACCTAATTCACGAGCACCTTCGCCAAATTTTTTAGAAAGTGTTTCCATAGATTCAAGTTTAACACCGCTGTTTAAGGAACCTAAATAAGAACCGCTCAAGCGTGGCCAAGGTGTATTTGAGAAATTATCTTGAGTTAATACTTCATACTGTAACGGGCGATTGGTCAAACCATCTGTTCCGAATTTGATGCCGTAAACTTCCCAACCTTTCATCGAGGCTGCATTTACAACAGAACGAATTACAGCATTAAGACCAGCGCAGTCTCCACCACTTGTTAAGATACCGATTCTTTTAGTTTTATTCATTTTTGAACTCCTATTTAATTTTATAGGTTGATTTATTACCATAAATGTGATACATTTCAATACAAATTTTACATAAAAATTTCCAGTAAAATTTTTTGGTTATCAAAAATTTATTTATGTTTTTAATACAGGAACTATAAAATATGATAAAAAACGACAGTATCAGTAAACTACAACATCAGCTTTGTGAACTGAAGTTGGAAGAAAGACGTGTGTGTTCTGATATTCGCCATTTGGTGGCTCGCAACAATATGATTGATTTTGCAAAAGCTAAACAGCTTAATGCTTTGCGAAGCGGGGTTAAAAAGAAAATAGCAACCGTTGAAGCTCGTATTATGCCAAACATCATTGCATAAAAATTGTTGCAATTTAAAAATTTGTGTGGTAACAAAGGCTAGTTTTAACAATTTATTGAAGTTGAAAAGAGGTGATTTAAGTGGTTCAAGTTACTGTTATCGGTAATGATGTCGGTCAGTCTTTAAAAGTATTGAAGAAGAAAATGCAACGCGAAGGTATTTTCCGTGAAATGAAGCTGAGACGTTGTCATGAAAAGAACTGTGAGAAAAAGGCTCGTCGTCAAGCTGAGGCTATTCGCAGATCACGTAAGCAACTTCGCAAACGTTTAGATACAGAAGGTTTCTAGTCTGAATCTAAAGTAATTTCAAAAAAAAATCTCCGGAACTCCGGAGATTTTTTTATCTTATTTGTTGAGTTTGTAGCATTGGATGTAAACGTCTTCTTCTATTATAATCTTCTTCTTCTTCCGTTCCATCATCTTCATAATATTCGTCATTATAATCGTATTCAAAATCCTCTTTTTCGTCTGATACTTCCGGTGTTTCGCATCGATAATATCCGTGGCAAGATGTACTGCTTATTTCTAATCCTGCATCATAGCATTCTTCTTTGGTTGAAGAAAAACCTTCGGGGCAACAATACTTAAAATATGAGCTGTTTTGCGGGCAAAATTCCAAAGCGACTTCATTTCGTCTGCATTCTGTCTTATTATATCCTCTGTTGTTACACATTTTTTTAATTTTAATTCCGGCATCTCCTTTTAAGACATCTCTATGAGTATGCGTGGGGGAATCAATCAAAAAACGAACTCCGGCATTAGCATTGGCAGCAAAAAAGACAATCAATAATGCCAGTATAGTTTTTACGAAGTTATTCATATATTTATCTCCTATGATATTTGCTAATTATATTGTATAACCAAATGTATCAATTTTCAATAATAAAATATCTTGATATATGCAAATATTTTTTGTAAACTACAGATACCTAAACAATTATTCACTTAATTATGGACGTTAAAACTTTGGATGATCAAATTGATCTTGTAAGACGGGACAGTTTGATAGAGTTTGTTCGTTATACGAATGAATTTAAATTAAGAAGCAAAGCAATCGTCGAGTTGTTAAAGCCTCGGATTCATCGTGGAGCTGAAAAATTTGAATACTATGTAAAAATACATGGTCAGCTTAAACTGGAAGACGAAAGAAAGTTGCTTGAAACTCATCGTCGTGATTTGCAGGAAATCTATTTTCGTTTGTGCAGTTGCCATGAAAAAAACGAATCACTGATTGTAGAAAACTCTGACTTGAGCCGACTTTACTATAAGTATGCTCATTGTCCGGGAAGACTTGCACAGAGATATCTGCTTAAAAGAAACAATGAAGATATTCGTCGCTTTATTAAAGTTTTTGAATTTTGTGACGAAGTTTATAAAGAATTTCTTGTTAAAGCCGATAGAAAAACACGGGCTTATTATATGGAGTTACATCCTGTTTAAGCCAACTCTCAATTATGATAAAGGTGCCACTTTTGAAAGTGACACCTTTTTCTTATTTTATATTTTCAAAAGCAATATCCGTATATTGTTTTATTGTTTGAGCACTTTTTTCCAACAGTTTATGTTCTTTCTCCGAAAAAGTTGGATATATTTTACCATGAATACCTCTTTTACCGATTATGCAAGGAAGAGAGATACAAATATCCTTTATATTTTCTACTTCATTGTGAAGAGAAGATACGTTCAAAATTGCATATTCATTTGAACCGATAGCTTGGCATATTCTGGTTAAAGCTCCGGCGATTCCGAAAGTTGTTGAGCCTTTACCGCTTATTATATGATATGCTGCATTGCGTACATTGTTATCAATTTCTGATTTTATTTCTTCGGTTAACGGTTTGCTTATATCTTTTGCCAATTGTTCGATTTGTACCGTACCGGCATCGGCATTTGACCATATAAGAACTTCGCTATCTCCGTGTTCGCCGACTACATTAGCGTGAATCGATTTTGGGGATACGCCCAGATGATATCCTAATAATGTGCGAAAACGTGCAGTATCCAATACTGTTCCGCTTCCAAAAACTCTGTTTTCAGGAAAACCGGAAATATTAAGTGCAACTTTTGTCATTACATCAACAGGATTAGTTGCAATCAATAATATAGTGTTAGGGGCATATTTTTTTATTTGTGGGATTATGTTTTCAAAAATTTTAACATTTGTTGCGAGTAAATCATTTCTGGTTTGTCCGGGCTTTTGATTAGCTCCTGCGGTAACGATTACTACTTCGGCATTTTTCAGATCTTCATATTTTCCGGCTTTTATTTTGTTTGCATAAGCAAACGGGGTTGCATGGGCAATATCTTCTGCTTCTGCTTCTGCTCGAGATTGGTTTTGATCAATTAAGACAACTTTTCTGGCAACACCTCTCATAATCAATGCAAAGGCGGTAGAGCTTCCTACTCCTCCTGCTCCGATAATTCCTATCTTCATCATTTATCTCCTTAAATTGTACATTATATAAATAGGAATTTTAAATATCTTAAGCAACAGGTCATAAAAAAAATATGTTTTTTTACACACCGGAAAACAATGATAAATTCCATAAAAATAAAGGGTTATGGGTTTTTATGATAATAATTTTTCGGTAAAAATAAAAATAATGCTTGTCAATTAGTATAAAATTGTGATAACAGATAGCCACGGGTCCGAGTTTTGTGCCCGAGAATTTTATTTGTTTTAATATTTTAGAGGTTTATCAAATGACTGATACAGCTAATCGCGTTAAGAAAATTGTTGCAGAACACCTTGGTGTAGAAGAATCTAAGGTTACTGATACTGCAAGCTTCATCGATGATTTAGGTGCTGATAGCTTGGATACCGTTGAATTGGTTATGGCATTCGAAGAAGAATTCGGTTGCGAAATTCCAGATGAAGCAGCTGAAAAAATCTTGACAGTTAAAGACGCTATTGATTATTTGAACAAAAACGCTTAATTCTTGTTCAAAGAGAATATATGATTAAACTCGCTTGACATAAAGCGAGTTTTTTCATATAAAAATTGCTTGTAAAGATAATAAAATAAGGAATTTTTTTATGAGAAGAGTAGTCGTAACAGGTATGGGAATGCTATCTCCTTTCGGACGAGGTGTTGAATATAACTGGAACAATGTTATTGCCGGAAAATCTGCGATCAGAAAAATTGAAAATATTGAACTTTATGATGAACCGGTAAAAATTGCCGGACAAGTTCCTTTTGGTAAAGAACCAAACCAATTTGATCCGGATACCGTTATGCCCCCTAAAGAACAACGTCGTGTTGATAAGTTTATTTTGTTCGGTTTGGCTGCCGGTATTGATGCTATGGAAGATAGCGGTTGGACTCCTCTTGATGAAGAAGACAGTTATAGAGCCGGTGTTATGATGGGCTCAGGAATCGGTGGTTTAAGCGCGATTCATGAAAATTCGGTATTAATTGCCGAAAATAAGAGTATTCATAAAGTATCTCCGTTTTTCATACCGTCTTGCTTGATTAATATGATTTCCGGACATTTATCAATTCGTTTTGCATTAAAGGGACCGAATCATGCTTGCGTAACAGCTTGTTCAACCGGAACACATGCTATCGGTGATGCTGCTGCGATGATTGCTCGTGGTGATGCTGACTTAATGCTCGCCGGTGGTGCAGAATCTGCCGTTAATATTTTAGGTTTGTCCGGTTTTGCCAGAATGAAAGCAATTACTGCCGAATTTAATGATGAGCCGGAAAAAGCTTCTCGTCCGTGGGATCAAGGTCGTAGCGGTTTTGTTATGGGAGAAGGTGCCGGTGCGTTAGTGTTGGAAGAATATGAACATGCTAAAAAACGTGGCGCAAAAATCTATGCAGAAGTTGTCGGATATGGTATGAGCGGAGATGCATACCACATTACGGCTCCTTCGGGTGATGGTGCTTATCGTGCGATGAAAATGGCTGTTTCTCATGCTGAAGAGCATGGTGTAAAATTAGAAGATATCGGCTATGTAAATGCTCACGGAACATCAACACCGGCCGGAGATGTTGGTGAAGCAATGGCTGTTGCTCGTTTATTTGGTGACAATATCAAAAATGTTTCGATGTCTTCTACAAAGTCTGCAATTGGTCACTTATTAGGTGCTGCCGGAGCAGTAGAAGCTGTTTTGACGATTAAGTCGATTAATGAACAAATTTGCCCTCCGACATTAAATCTTGAAAATCCTGCTCCTGAAGTTGAAGGTATGGATTTAGTTCCGTTGAAAGCCAAAAAACGTGAAATCAAGGCTGCTATGTCAAACTCATTTGGCTTTGGAGGAACTAACTCATCAGTAATTTTCAAAAAAATTGAAGACTAATGATGAAGTTTTTAGTCAGCTTATTTATGGTTTTTATTATAACAATTACATCATTAGCCATTTATATGATTAATTGTCCGAATGAGTTGACCGAAGAAAAAGGAATCGTATTGGCAAAGGGTGTAAGTGTACGCCGTTTATCTAAAGATTTACAAAAGGCAAGGGTGATAAATTCATCCTTGCTTTTTCGTTTGGTAGTAAGAGGACTGGGTATTGATAAAAAGCTTCAAGCCGGAGAATATATGTTTCCGCCTAAAGCAAATATGATGCAAATTGCCAAACAGTTACAAAATGGAGAAGTTTATTATCGCCGAATTACCCTAAATGAAGGGTGGACTTCAACACAAATGATAGATTTTATCAATAATGAACCTAATTTAGTCGGAGAGATTACTATAGACGCAAAAGAAGGCAGTATGCTTCCCGAAACATATAGTTTCTCCAAAGGAGATAGTCGCAACAGTATTGTGAAACAAGCTCAAAAAGCAATGGAAAGAGTTTTGGGTGATGCTTGGGCAAACAATAGTGTTGGTGTGTTGAAAAACAAAAATGAGTTGCTTATTTTGGCTTCGATTATAGAGAAAGAAACCGGATTGCCGGAAGAACGCAATGATGTTGCAGCAGTTTTTGTTAACAGATTAAATAAAGGAATGAGACTTCAAACCGATCCGACGGTAATATATGCAATAACTCTAGGTAAAAAAAGTTTGGGGCGCTCTCTTCTGAAAAAAGATTTGGAATATGATAGTCCGTACAATACATATAAAAATTATGGGCTTCCTCCGGCTCCGATTTGTAATCCGGGAAAAGATGCTATTTATGCTGCAGCAAACCCCAGTTCAGTCGATTATTTATATTTTGTAGCTAAAGGGAACGGCGGACATCGATTTGCGAAGACTTTATCAGAACATAACGATAATGTCTTGTTGTATAGAAAATTTTTAAAAAATAAATAGTTGATTAGTATGTTATAATGGTGTACAATCAACACCAATGTACGTACTATTCTAAAATTATCTAACATGTTAAGTTACAACAAAATCATTAGTTGCCTTAATTTTATTATGGTAGCTCAAGGTCTTATTCCGGAGTTTCGTGTCCCGGCTCCTACAATTATTGAGATGAGGCATAAAGTTCCTTATCGATATAACGATATGCGCCGTTGCGGAAAAATGTCCGAGACCCAACTCACTTACCGCCGTTTGAGCCGTGAGTTTGAGAATTATAAGAAAGATTAGTCTTTCAATGTTTAACTTTATGAGCTCTTGAAAAAGGGCTCTTTTTTTATGCCTGTCCGACTGTTTCCATCATCATCGGATACAAAGCTTGTGTCGGCTCCATTCCTTTAGTCATAACGACATTAAATACCGGATACATCCTTTCGCATTCTTTTATTGCAATATCCATAATCTGAGCGATTTGTCCTTCAAAATGAATGCTTTTTTCATTACAAAATAACGAGTGACGGTATACCATCATTTTTTGTTCTGCCCAATAAGAAAAATGCCCCATCCATAAATCATCATTTATCAACGCTAATAACTCGAATATTTTACTTTTATTTTCAATTTGATTTTCAATATTTATAAGACACGAAACATGAAGACAGCGCATATTTTCTTCAAAAGAGAAAAAAATCAGCATATCGTTCCATTTTCCTTGAACAGCTACAACAACTTCGTTTGAACCGCGACGTTCTGTTGCATAGGAACGTAAATTGAGAAAGTTTTCAACTTCATCAATTGGATTATTAGTAAAAATTGTTCCGTTCGTCGGGTTCATAAATTGCTCCGATTTTTATTTTAAAATGCAAATTTATATATTTATAGATAACATCATCGAGTCGCAAAATACAATCGGCCGATTCAAGTTTTCCACTTTATTTATTAATTATTTTTTTTTGAAAATAAAAAACACGTAAAAACAATGTGATATTTTTTTAGTCTGTTAAATAAAAATTTTTGATGTGGATATGTTTTAGAAAATTAATATACTCTTTACCAATTAATTGGTTTGGGAGATAAAAATGACAGGTTTAGAATTTCCGGCAATTTCTCCGGTTATTTTTGCTATAGGTCCAATAGCTGTTCGTTGGTATTCAATGGCCTATTTGGTAGGAATTGTATCGGCATGGCTTTTAATATTACGATTTATAAAAAAATATGATTTGCCGCTTACTCGCCAACAAGTAGAAGATGCAGTATTTTTTACGACAATAGGTATTGTTGTCGGTGGACGTTTGGGATATGTGCTTTTTTATGGCGGAGAATATTATTTATATAATCCGCTGAAAATTTTTGCAATATGGCAGGGCGGAATGTCTTTCCATGGTGGAGCAATAGGGGCAGTTATGGGAATTTTATATACCGCACATTCTCGGAAAGTTAAGTTTTGGCTACTTACTGATATGGCCGCACTATTTGCTCCGATAGGTATTTTTTTAGGCCGAATAGCTAATTTTATAAATGATGAGTTATGGGGGCGTGTTACCGATGTTCCTTGGGCGGTTCGTTTTCCCAGCGGAGGTTTTTTGCCTCGACATCCTTCACAATTATACGAAGCTTTCACGGAGGGGATAGTTATTTTTGTCATTCTTAATTTGCTTTGGAAAAATCAAAAAATTCGTAAAAATAATGGCGTTATTTCCGCATTATTTGTGATTATGTATGGTTTTTTCCGTATGGTTATGGAATATTACAGACAACCTGACGAACAACTGGGCTTTTTCTTTAACTATATAACTATGGGGCAAATTTTATCATTGCCGGTATTGTTATTTGGTTTATGCTTATTATGGTATTTTTGCTTTAGGAAGCCTCAGAGGTAATATTTTGTGAAAAACGAGATACTTTTTGTAGTTTTTTAAGTGCTCTCATATATAAATTAGCGACTTTTTCTTCACGTTTTCTGACGGCAATACAACAAGAAACCGTAATTTTTAAAGGTCGTTTTATTTTGGGAAGTATAAATTCAGATGCTGCAATCTGACGACGAATGTCATCCATCCTTTTATAGGCTGTTCTTTTTTCGATGATAGGAAAAATAATAACAAATTCGTTTGGGGTGCAACGATATAAAATTCCGCTCGGATCAATAGATGAAATTCGTTTGCTTATCATTTTGACAACATCATTTGCCCCGCTTTTCCTAAAAGCTTGCAACAAATGTTTATAGTCATCTATGCAAATAATCCCCAGTCCGTATTTATTATTCATTTTTCCGGCATGTTTTATAAATGCTTTTCCGTTGAAAATACCGGTAGTAGGATCTTTATATATGGTAAAAATATGTTGACTGATAATTCCGCTCAAGGCTGTTAATGAAGCAGATACAAAAAATAAAGACAAGCTTGATGATTGGTTAGAAAGATAGAGAGCTAACATAATATTTATTGCGGTATAAGCATTATATGTGCTTAATATTTTATTATTTATGGAAGAATGCAAAAGCATTATCAAAATTCCTAAAATGAATAAAGAAATGCTAAAAATTTGTAGTCCGCTTTCAAACTCAATAAAAGGACTGAAATCCATTTTTATTTGCAGTGAGTTTAACCATTCACATAAAGCAAAAGCAGCAAAAATAACAATCAAAAAACTTAAGGTGTCAAAGGAAAAGAATGGACGATTAGGTAAAAAATAGAAAAATATCAACCCGATAATAAGTAAAAATGTCATATTCATATAAGCGGGAGTTAAGTAATAAATAACTCCGAAAGTATATTTTTGATAATTAATTGCAATATACGTCAGTAGTATTATAACTATACTGAATAATGATCTGTTTCGGTTGTACATCCCTAATAATACAATGCTTGTAATATTGATTGCAAAAAATAAAATATGAAAAATATTCTGCAAGTATAGGGGAAGGGGATCAAACAACAAATGGATACATCCGAAAATCAGCAATAATGCAGCCGGAAGCCATGAGTTTTGCATTAGCGGTAAAATTTGCCGCAGATAATATTTACATTTTTGTATCACTTTTCACCTTCTGGAAAGTGATTATAATTATGATAAGTTTAAATTTTATTTACACATTTAATAATTGAGCTATCACCATAAGAATAAAAACGATATTTATTATCGATGGCATGTTGGTATGCCTTTTTCATCCTATCTGTTCCGGCAATGGCACAAATTAACATAAAAAGAGTTGATTTAGGTAAATGAAAGTTGGTTATAATCATATCAATTAACTTAAACTTATACCCCGGAGTAATAAATATATTAGTACTGTCTGCGTAAGGATGCACGACTCCGTTATCGTCTGTTGCTGTTTCTAAAAGACGGAGCGATGTTGTTCCTACGGCAATAATACGACGTCCTTCGCCCTTTGCCTTATTTATAATTTCGCAAGTTTGAGCATTTATTTCACCATATTCAGCGTGCATTTTGTGATCTTTTGTATCATCGGTTTTTACCGGCAGAAATGTTCCTGCTCCCACGTGTAACGTAACAAAAGCCTTTTCTATTCCTTTTTTTTCCAAAGCTTCGAAAACTTGAGGAGTAAAGTGTAATCCTGCGGTAGGAGCTGCAACCGCTCCTTCATAATGAGCATAAATGGTTTGATAGTTTTCTTTATCATTATATTTGTCCCATATTCCGCCTGGTGTCGGTTTATCTCTCTTGATATATGGCGGAAGAGGCATTAAGCCATATTTTTGTAAGTTGCTTGCTAATATTTCAGCCGGACAATTAAAACTTATCAATACTCCGTCATCATCTTTTTTTTCTATTACTTTAGCTGAAAAATCGCTTTGTTCCGGAGTTATTTCATCGGTGTAAAAATAAATAGTATCATCAGGATGCAATCTTTTCGCATTTTTTATGAATGCCCACCATTTAATGCCATCAACCGGACGATAAAGAGTAACTTCTACTTTTGCTTCTCCTCGTGCTCCGTATAAACGTGCAGGTATAACTTTAGTATCATTAAAAACCAGTACATCTCCTTTTTGTAGAATATCAGGCAGGTCATAAAAATGTCTGTCATTAATAGTATTCTCGTTGCTCAAATCAAGCAAACGAGATGTATCTCTGGGATTAACCGGTTGAGAAGCTATCAAACTTCGGTCTAATTCAAAATCAAAAATATCCACTTGCATTGTTTTTGTCCTTTTATTTGTAGCTGTTATAGTATATACAATAAATATTTGCAAGAACTTATGAGGAGAAACAAATGTCTAAAATTATCACTATGATTCCGGTTCGTATGGCATCTACTCGTTTGCCTAATAAGCCGTTGTTGGATATTAACGGAAAAACTTTATTGCAACGTGTTTATGAAAACGTGAAGAAAGTTGTTCCCGGTGATGTGTATGTTGCTGCCGGCGATCAGGTTATTATCGACGCTTGTAAAGAGTTTGGTGCACCGGCTATTTTGACTGATCCGAAACTTCCTTCCGGTACAGATAGAATTGCAGCTGCATTGAAGGAACTTGACCCTGAAGGTAATAAGTATGATATCGTAGTTAATTTCCAAGGTGATGCCATCAATGTTAATCCTGAAATTAATAATGATTTAATCAAGATTGTAGAAGAAACCGGTTGTGACATTGCAACAGTCGGTATGGTGTTCAAATCACAAGCAGACATTGATAGTCCTAATAATGTTAAAATTGTAATGGGACTTCGTGACGGAGAAACAGAAGGTCGTTGTTTATACTTTACTCGTGCTGCCGCTCCATTTATTCGCAATCCTGAAAAATGTGATAATAAGGATTTTTATCACCATATAGGTATTTATGTTTATAATGCAGCTTCATTGCAACGTATTGTAAATTTGCCGGTTGGTGTTTTGGAAGCAAGAGAATCTTTGGAACAACTTCGTGCCTTAGAAGATGGTATGGTTATCAGAGCTAAACTGGTTAGTGAACTTAAGCTGAACAAAGATGCTCCTGCTGATATTGACACATTGGAAGAGCTTGAAGAAGCCCGTAAATTTATCAAATAGTGTTGATAAAAAAATAAAAAGCTCCGAAAATTATTTCGGAGCTTTTTTGTTAATTTGAACATTTCTTTCCCAAAAAATACCATCAGAATAACCTTGTATTTGCGGGGTTATTTCTGCAAGTTCAAGACGCTTTTCTGCCCAAATGCAATAATTGGGATTTTGTTCAATGCCAACGTATTGCCGTTCCAGTTTTTTTGCGGTAACAGACGTTGTGCCGGAGCCTAAAAACGGATCGAAGACTACATCTCCCTTATTTGAGCTTGCCAATATCAATTTAGCAATAAGTTTTTCCGGTTTTTGTGTCGGATGAGCGGTGTTTTCGGGCATTGACCAGTAAGGGATTGATATATCATCCCAAAAATTGGATGGGCAAGTATTGCGAAAACGACCATCTTCGGTTTGTTCCCAATCTTTTGGCTTTCCGTTTTCTTTGTATGGGGCTAAAACTTTGCGGCGAATTTTTACATCATCAAGGTTAAAAATATAATTATTGCTCATTGTTGCAAACCAAATGTCTTCCATGCCGTTTTTCCAGTTATGGCTTGCTCCTCGGCCTTTTTCTCTTTGCCAAGTTATACGATTTTGAATTTGAAAATATCTTTGCAAAACCGGACCGATGACTAAACTTGATTTCCAATCGCAACACACATAAATTGAAGCATTAGGTTTTAGCAAAGGTAATGCTTTTTCAATCCACGCAACGGTATATTGTTCATATTCATTGTTATTTGTTTTATTGAATTTATTTCCATGATAATTTTTGCTTAAATTATATGGAGGGTCTACAATTAATAAATCGACAAATGAGCGAGGAAGTTTTTCCATCACTTTCAGAGAATCTCCGATGATGGTTTTGTTGAGTATCTGTTTTTCTTCCATCTTACGATTGATATATATACAACGTTCTAAATATTCTTTTCCGTCGGTTAAGCTTATATCAATAGTTTTATTTTTTGCAGACTTCATTTTTCCCTCTTGTTCACAATAAATAACAGATAAAAGTTAAAAAATATTTGCAGATTTTTTTGTTTAAAAGAGAGATGTTGGAGCTTGCAAAATAAAAAAGAAAGACTAATATCGCCTCATGAGGTGAAATATGTATTATAGTTTGTTTGAAATTTTCTCGGTGGGAATCGGTCCGTCAAGCTCTCATACTGTTGGTCCGATGCGTGCAGCAAAAAGATATGTAGATAATTTGGCAGAAAAAACAGATTTGAATAATGTCAAAACTGTCAAAACTACTTTGTATGGTTCTTTAGCTTTGACCGGATTAGGTCACGGGACATTAAATGCGGTTGTCTATGGCTTAATGGGTTTAGAGGCTCAAAATATAGATTTGGATATTGACTATATCGGACAAGTTAAAGAAAGCAAAAAACTTAATTTAGGCGGAAAATCAGTTATCGATTTTGATTTTGATAAAGATATAATTTTAGAGAAAAAGGTTTTTCTTCCCGAACATTCAAACGGTATGAAAATTGTTGCTTATGACGGCAATGATAATGTTATTTTAGAAGAAACATATTTTTCGGTAGGCGGTGGTACTATTGCCCGTCAAGATGAAATGGCACAACGAATTGAACGTAAGCCATATAAAGTTCCGTACCAATTTAATTCCTGTAAAGAGCTTTTGGAAATGTGCCACAAAGACCAATTAACAATATCGGAGTTGGTACTGAAAAATGAACAGAAATTGCAGTCTCCTGCTAGGGTAAGAAAAGAGATTTTGCGTATTGCAGATATTATGCAGACAACGGTTGACAGAGGTGTTAAAACAGAGGGAATTTTACCCGGGGGATTAAAGCTAAAGAGAAGAGCTGCCGGAATTTATAATGATTTAACTAAAAAATTTGCCGAAAACAATGTTGATGCCTTGATGATTATTGATTGGATTAATTTATGGGCGTTTTCGGTTGCAGAAGAAAATGCTTGCGGCGGAAAAATAGTTACTGCTCCGACAATGGGGTCGGCAGGTGTACTTCCGGCAGTAATGCGTTATTATCAACGTTTTGCAATTCAAAAATCACCTTTTAGTTTAGAAAAAGCTAATATAGTATTTTTAACAACTGCATCAGCTATTTGCAGTTTGTATAGAACAAATGCTTCTATTTCCGGTGCTGAAGTAGGATGTCAAGGAGAAATAGGTGTGGCTTGCTCTATGGCTGCCGGCGGATTAGCGGCAGTTTTAGGTGGTAACTTGCGTCAGATTGAAAATGCAGCAGAGATTGCGATGGAGCATAATTTAGGATTAACTTGCGACCCGATTAAAGGACTTGTTCAGGTACCGTGTATTGAACGTAATGCAATGGGGGCGGTTAAGGCGGTTAATGCGGCTCGTTTAGCTATGCGTAATCCCAATGGTCCGCATATCGTAAATCTTGATAATATCATTAAAACGATGTATGAGACAGGTCTGAGTTTGAATTCAAAATATAAAGAAACATCTTTAGCCGGACTTGCGACAAATATTAACTGTTAATTGAAAATGATAATACATAGTTTTTTAAGTGCGTTAAAGATATTTCCTTTTTTATTTCTGACATATTTGATGTTGGAATGGTTGGAAAGAAAATCGTCGGAAAAATCGCTTAATTTAGTTGGAAAAGCAGGAAAATTAGGAACAATCGTCGGAGCGTTTGCCGGATTGTTACCTCAATGCGGATTTGCCGCAGCTGCATCAAATTTTTATGCCGTAAAAGCAATTTCTTTAGGAACATTAATTGCAGTATTTTTAACAACCTCAGATGAAATGTTGCCGATTTTAATTTCTAATACGGTTGAGCCGCTGTTGATTGTAAAAATATTAGCGCTTAAGCTGTTTTTAGGGATATTTTTCGGATTGTTATGCGATGTTCTTTTTCGCAGACCATCTTTGCCGGTTGATGTTGAAACTCTGTGTGAACAAGAAGACTGTCATTGTGATGGTACCGGAATTGTAAAACCTGCATTTGTTCACTCTTTGAAAATAACGCTTTTTGTGTTGTTAGTGACGTTGGTTCTTAATGGGTTGTTGACTATATTAGGCGAAAGTTTTTTGAATGATATTATTTTTAATCGACCGATTTTAGGTCCGATTACATCGGCTTTTGTCGGTTTGGTGCCTAACTGTTCGGCTTCGGTGGCAATTACACAATTATATGTTGACGGAGCAATGAGTTTCGGTTCTATGATGGCGGGAACGCTTTCAGGAGCAGGAGTAGGGCTTTTGGTCTTATTTCGTATCAATCATAATCGAAACGAAAATCTGAAAATTGTAACGATTTTATATGTTTCAGCGGTTGTGAGCGGAATTTTATTAGATTTTTTTTATTAAGTTTATAATCTTTTAGTAATTAGTGATTATATATGTAAAAAATTAACGGAGTTTATGAATGGCATTTCAAACTAAAAGAGTATTAAAAAAAGCTGTTTCATGGGCAGGATTGTTTTTCTTTGCTCTGGCTGCATATATGCTTTATCATCAGCTTTCAAAATATAGTTTAGAAGACATAAAAAATGCCTTGCTGGATATTCCGCATAAAAATTTATTTATGGCAGGATTGGCATCGTTTGGCGGATATATTGCTTTATCTTCATACGATTATTTAGCTCTTCGTTACATAAAACGACGTGTTGCAATTTGGAAATGGGTATTTGCCGGATTTATAGGCTTTTCGGTAAGCAACAATGCCGGACATGCGATTGTTTCGGGTGGAACTATAAGATATCGTTTATATACTCGTTGGCGTTTTAGAGCGACAGAAATTGTGCGTATGGTTACTTTTTCAGGATTTACATATTTGGTCGCTTGCTTCTTTTTGATTATTGTCGGTTATGTCTTGACTCCGTCACAAGCAATTGGGGCCGGTACTGTTTCTAAATTGACCACACAAATTGTGACTTTGTTATCATTTGTAGGTTTGTTGGGATATTTCGGATTAAGCATTTTTTATAAAAAGCCGATAGATGTGAAAGGAGTATCGTTAGATATGCCTTCTTTCTCGATGGCATTGGCGCAAATGTTGCTAGGTGCTGTTGATATTGTGATGGCATCGTTGGTGTTGTATTTTGTGCTAATTCCTTTTGTGCATATAGAGTTTATGACCTTTATGGGGGTATTTATTATTGCTCAGGTATTGGGAGTTTTCAGTCAAGTCCCCGGAGGATTAGGAGTTTTTGAGGGCTTGTTTATGTTCATAATTCCCGGTGATAATGACCGCCTAATGCTGTTTGGCGCATTGATTGCATATCGAATTATATATTATCTGTTACCATTGATTGTTTCGGCAATAGCATTGATAGGCTATGAAACATATTTGGGTGTGCGTCGCCGTAGAATGTTAAAAGAAATCGTAAAAAAATAACAGGCTCCGGCCTGTTTTTTTGTGGGAGTATAAATATGGATAAACAAATAATTGAGGTTGGCAACGATGGTTTTAAGCTATCCTTATTTAGAGGTTTTTTAGTAGTTGAAAATGTTGAAAAAAATATAAAAAAAGAAGTGCCGTTAGATAATATTTTGTCATTGGTGTTATCAGCAAATAATGTGCTTATTTCAAAAAATATTATTCATGAACTCTGTCAAAGAGGAGCAAATATAATTTTTTGCGGAAAAAATTATGTTCCATCAGCTATAACGGTATCAACAGAGGGACATTGGCTGGTTTCGGAAAGAATAAAATATCAAGTAGATTGTTCGTTGCCGTTAAAAAAGAATTTGTGGAAAAGTTTAGTGCAAAATAAAATATGGAATCAAGCATTGGTTTTGGAAAAATTTTTTGGAGATAATCCGTCAATAAATCAATTAAATAGATTGGCAAGGGAAACATTAAGCGGAGATACATCAAATAATGAAGGTCAAGCTGCAAGAATTTATTTTAAAGCATTGTTTGGAAAGAATTTTATTAGAGATAGATATGAAACAGATATAAATATATTATTAAATTATTCGTATACAGTTTTAAGAGCTATCGTTGCTCGAGCTGTAATAGGTAATGGATTATTACCATATTTAGGATTAAAACATTGTACAAGAACTAATACAATGCCTTTAGTTGATGATTTAATAGAGCCATTTAGAGCTGTTGCAGATAAATTTGTTTTTGAAGAAATAAATAGACTAGTGAATACAGATAAAATTGATTTAACTCCAGATATAAAAAGAAGATTAACACAAATTATCAGTTATCCGGTTGAAACGGAAAAAGGAACACAGTCTTTATCTGATGCAATATATGATTTTGTTGGAACACTAGTAAAGAGTTTTGAAAATAAAAGGGTAGAATTAAAGTATCCTATTCGTTATAGTTGACCGTCTAATTAATCTCTGATACATTAAAATCGCTCGGTTTATACCTTCAGCAGGTGTTATAGTTGACCGTCTAATTAATCTCTGATACATTTCTTGTTTAACTTGTTCAAGATTTTCTTCAGTTATAGTTGACCGTCTAATTAATCTCTGATACATTAAACAAAAAAAACAATTTATTCTCCGACGGTTATAGTTGACCGTCTAATTAATCTCTGATACATTTCTATCGCCGACAGCCACGACAACGCCGTTGTTATAGTTGACCGTCTAATTAATCTCTGATACATTGCTAAAGGGTTGTATGCTTATCTGTTTAGTGTTATAGTTGACCGTCTAATTAATCTCTGATACATTAAGCGCGGGAAACACTCG
>JAGBDC010000015.1 GCA_017937705.1 Alphaproteobacteria bacterium | reverse complement strand
GGGTTGAACATTGCCTTATCGGTATATGAACCACTGCTGTATTGGCTGTTTTCGGCAAAGAAGAACGAAGTTTTATGAACTTCTCCCTCATAAGCTACATCTATTATACCCAATCCGCTATCGGTGTTATTATATGATGATGGGGCAAAACCAAACGAAAAACCATCTGCTTGAACCGTTTGTTTCGGTTGACGACGTGTAAAGTTATACAAGTCGTTTTTGAAGTTCTTTTCCCCACTGTGTGTTGTGCGTACCAATGAAGCAAAATTTACCGCAAACGGACGATTATATTTATCAAATGCGGTCAAACTCTTTGGCATATTCGAGACCAATGCTTCCTTAAATACCGCCGGGACCGTTATCGAAGAAGAAGCAATATTAATTCTTTCGCTTGCCGAACCTACATTGTTACCTCCAAAGGTACCTAAATATCCTTGAGGATTAGTAGCTTCACCTAAATCAAGCATACCTTGTCCATAAGTGTTTGCATCAGCATATTCTCCGGTTTTGTTAGCCGTCTCAAATATCAATTCGACAATTTGCTTCGGGGTCAAATAAGGATATGCTCCCATAAGCAATGCAATACTGCCTGAAACTACTGGAGTAGCCTGTGAAGTTCCTGCCTGTCCAACCATTGAATAATTATAAGTTCCCGTTGACCAAATAAAATCACCATCTTTACCGCCGGGAGCAGCAATACAATATTCTTTGGTAACTCCGCATTTATTGGAATAAGAAGCTAATTTTCCGCTACTATCTGTTGCCACCACAGTAACAAACAAATTCTTCAAACTACTACTGAATACTTCCAATAACGGGATTCCATTAAACAATCCGGGATTATTATGGCTTTCGTTTCCTGCAGCCATTACTGCAATTACATTATTGGCAGCTATTTTCTCAAATCCTAGCATATATTGGTCATATATTGGAGCCACATTATCATCATACATCCGATCACCGGGAGCTAAACCATCCAACAATGAAGCATCTGACAATCTGACATCAGTTCCAAAACTCATATTTATAACTTGAGCTCCCATATCAACCATCTTATTTATTGCCGTGGTTACCGGAGTTTTCAGATCCCATCTCCCTGCGACGATACTTACGTTAGAAAAAGCTACACCATGCATATTTTCTTCATTTTTATCGGCGGCAATAATACCGGCGACATGTGTTCCGTGCATAGTACCAGAATTAGTAATCTCGTCACCATTAACTATCGGACGCTCAGGATTAAAGTTTGTCGAGTTACTGTCCCAATCATAATCTGCATTATATTCGGCAGCCCATTTATTGAAATCTTCTTGGCTAATCGGGAAAAAATAGTCCTCCGGTGAACCATCTATATTAGCTATTGCTTCTCCATTTTCAAAATACCAACAATTCCTTCTATCACTACCTCGACAAGGACCATAATCCTGATTAAATCCGGTAATATTAGTATTAGCAAAATCAGTATTTGCAGCATATACACCTGTATCTAAAACACCCACTTTTACATTTTTAAGATAAGAAGCTAATTTTCCGCTTTCATCTATTCCGTACAAACGAGAATATGCCGTAGATGCATTAATTTGAGACAAAAAATTACCTTTTTTATATTCAGGGGTTTCATAATCTATCGGATCTAAATATGTCAACTCTCCAACCGGAGGAATTTCATCTCCTCCCGGTGTACTACCATCTCCAGGATTTTCACCATCCGAAAAATCATCTCCTCCCGGTGTACCACTATCTTCAGGATTTTCACCACTTCCGCCGGAATCTCCTGTTCCTGTGCCTTCTCCAGAGCTACCGCCTCCGCTACCGCCCATTCCGGCAGCCAAAGCAACAGCACCTCCGGTTATAAGAGCTCCTCCTACAATATATCTGTTTTTCCAGACAAAGCCCTTATTATATTCTAATTTTTTTGCTTCTGAAAATTGTCTCATACAATTATGTTCAATATTTGCCCCATACAATTTAAGCAATGCAATAGCTCGTCTATCTTTTTTCTTTACAGCAAGACAATATGCAGTATCTCCGGACATATCCATACTGTCTATATGATATCCGTTTCTTTGCATTCTGGCAATTGCTTGAGGATTATTTCGATGTGCATGGTCATAAAAACGTTGAGCAACCATGCCCGATGAAGCCCATTCATCAGCCGATGCTATGCTGCTAAAAACAACAAAGGACAATATAAAACATAACAAACTATTGACTTTTTTCATCATAAAACCTTTCCAGAAAGTAATAATATTTTATACTCCCATAATTTTTAACATAAAGTTAAAGATACTACATAATAAAAAAACTCGCTATTCATCGCGAGTTTCATCGTCTTTTTTATGATCTTCATCAGTTGAAAATATCTTTTTTGATAAATCATCCATTTTTGCCTTATACTCTGCTCCCCAATCTAGCATCGAATCGATAGTAGGTTTCAATTTTTTTCCTAACGCGGTTAAGGTATATTCCACTTTTGGGGGAATTTGAGCATAAACTTTGCGTATCAAAACTCCATGTTCTTCCAACTTACGCAAATTGGAAGTTAAAACCTTTTGAGTTATATCACCCAAAGATTTCTTTAATTCTCCAAAACGTTTTGTTCCGTTGAGAAGATTTTCAACAATTTTAATTTTCCATCTGTCACCAATGACCTCAAAAACAATTTCGGTCAATGATTTTTGTTTTTCTTTCACAGCATCAATCCCTGTTTTTTGCTTAAAATTATACAATAGTTTCTTCGAAGAAACTATTACTCCCTAAAGTACCTACTTTACTGATTATCATAAAATGCTAACATTGACAATATAATAATAATGTTTTTCTCCTCTCGGCTGTCATATTTTTTATGTGACAGCCTCAAATATGTCTTGCATAAAAAATCCGAATTGTTACAATCTGTAATCACAAATTGGTGAGTTATAAAAATGTTCAAAATTGTCTTTTTTCTAATTTTTTTCCTTATTAACGGATGCACCTTTCATATTCCGAATGCTAATGATGTGATTAGAGCAGAAACAACCTTTAATCGAGATATTTTTATGCGAGGCGGAAAATCTTTAATTGTAATCGAAGAAGACAACAATGTTCCTTCATCAATAAAACTTCATGGCAGATTTACCTTTATAAATCAAGAAGGACGACGCTTTGTCTTTGATGTACAAAATATCGGTATTTTTATGCTTGATCCCGGAACATATATATTAGAAAATTTTGAGTTATACGGAAGAAGCGGGTATTTGAGTGCGCATATAAATTACGGCAAACGCTACAAAGCATATTTTGCTGTTGCTCCTGAAGATGTTGTTTATATCGGAAAAATCAGTACTAATAGTATTTTTTCAAAAAATGATATTACGGAGAAACAACAACAAAAGAAAAAAGTAGTTACCATAACAAACATAAATGAAGATATTTCATCTTTACCCACGGCATTTTTAGGAGCAATACAACAACAAACGAACAAAGGTCTTGAACCAAGATTGATGAGATGGATAGACACATTAATAACCGGAGAAAACAAAAATGAATAAAATTTTTGCCTTACTTTTATTGTTTGTTTCTGCTTGCTCTCACTCTTATGGAACTGTGCAAATAGCCAACGTAATACAAGTACAAAAAGATATCTCAGGAAATATTTCAACTCCGGAAGAACTCATACAACAATATGGGGAACCACAGCAAATCTTTACTAAAGACGGACAACAGGTTTATGAATATCGCTATATCAGTGTATCGGGAATTCCTGATGAAGAGTATTCTACCGGAGCTCAACACTATGACATACGTTATATCTATGTCTATTTTGACAACCGAATTCTGACTAGAGTTGAAAATATTGTTCGTCGCGGTGCTTTTCCCCCCGAAAATGTATTTGAGCCGTTTTTAAAAAAATAAGTTATATTCATCTTCTTTTTCTGTTTACATTTACTATTTAATATAATACAATGAAGAATTGTGAGGAAAAAGTTTATGACAAATTTTAATAACATATCGGTTTTGTCTGCCGCTGCTAATAATAACAGCGAGCTTTTCCTTTTGCAAAATTCCATTATAAGCATTGCTCTGATTCTGAACATTATCCTTATTATCAGCCTCTGACGTTTTTGCCCGTTTATGGCAGCCTAGACGTCCAGAGGGTGAAAACAGATAGGCTGCCGTTGTGCGTAAAATAAAACAGAATCAGAGGAAAAAATGAATAAATACAGTCAAGAAGTTATAAATCACAAACCAGAATTTTCATATATGGATACATCAGCACCACTTTATGCAACATATCGTACCGAAAAAAGTGTTCAGTTTAATCCGCAAACGTTCCCTTATGCCGAAAGATTTTTACAAGTATTGATTGACGATGTTCGCCAAACATATCGTGCAGTATTAACTCCCGAAGACTGTAATACTTTGTGTAACGAATTGCGTAATGAGCTTGAAAATGATTTTTTCTTTGACTTTTCTGACCACTTAGGCGGAATGCGTCAAAGGGATAAAAGAGGCGGAGATAATACTGCTGATGAAAACGGGTATAATTTATTTCATTCTTGCTATAAATTTGTCAACCAAGCAGCACGCACAAAATCTAACGGTAAAAAGTTTAACTTTTCTTTGATGTCGGGACGTGTTAATACTGATAACCCTACCGGTCCGGAAATATGTGACCCTTTCAATTATGGTCCTGCATTATATCTCTATTCTAAAAATGCTTTAAAAGTTACTTCTATGACGTTGCCCGGATTAGATAAAGCCAGAATACAACAAATTTTATCACATGAAAAAGAAATCAAAAAAGATTTTCTTGCTCGAAAAGCCGCAACATTTAAAGATGTAAAAAATCAATGGCATAATTTAGTAAATAAAAAACTGATGCCGCAAGGTTTGAGTTTTGGTGATTTATCAGTAGAAACCGCTACTAAAATTGCAGAACTTTCAAGACAATTCTTAAATGAAGTTGAACAGGATATGTCTCAACGCCTTAATGATGATGTAAACATGCTGCATAAAGTAGCAAGTTTACTCAACAAACAAGCCGAAGCCGGTCATGCTCCGGAAGATTTGGCTCGTTATCAACTGGCATCTTTGCACGCTATGCAGGCTAACGATGTTTTGTCAAATTCTTCAGTAGTTCAAATAAGCATTGAAGCAGAAAAGCCGATATATAAATTGATGGCTGACATATTGGAAGATAAAAATTCTTTAACTTACCAAATATTGAACAATCCTCACACTCGTCAAGTTTTTGAATATGAAATGAATCATATTCACACAACTAAACGTGACGGAAGTTATAGTCATTTAATGAACGAAATGACACCTGCCAGTTCTAAATTTCCCGCATTTTCAAAAAGCCTCGGTGAAGAATTTGACTATTCAATGAATTCTCATGAAATGGCAAATAAACTCCGCAAAGGCGAAGCAATGCCTCAGGTTTCATTTATGTTAGGTGTTTTATTAATGGAAACCGGCGCTAAAATCGAAGGAGGAAGCTCTCAAATAGTTTATGCAAACCGTATCAAAAATTCTATGAATAAAGTTTTTGAAGTTGCCAAACAATATCCTGAATTTGATACATTTAACCTTAATGAGCGTCAACAAATAATGAACAGTTTTGAATATAGAACTGCACAAGCTCAAATATGGGGAACTAAAGGAAATGCGGAACCATTGACATATCGTGATTTGGCCAATCACAATGTAACGGTTGATGATAACTTGCTTGACACAATAAGCAGTTTACCTACTGACAAAACTTTTGAAGCGGCAACGGCATATCGTTTTTATACCTATGTTACCGACAACGAATTAAGTGAAGAGCAAAGCCAATATTTAAGAAAAAGCTCTGCTAAAGATTTAGTTCGCTTTAGAGACACGGAAGATTATGGTGCTCCATTGCGTGAAGGCGGAAAATATTATACACAGCTTCGCCAAATCATAAATCGTGACCAAGCGGTTGTGACAAAGTTACAATTACAGGCTCAAACTTATGGAGCAGCATTAGGTTTCTAATGTTGCTCACTCTCCATGAGTACGTAGGCAATATGATTTTTTATCTAAATGATATTTATGATAAATAGGACAATCAGTGCAAATGCAGCCTCTATTTATTTTGATGCAATCACTTTTTTCAAAAGCACAAAACATTCCTTCAAAATGTTTTTGAGTTGCTAAACCTTCGGCTATACGAGCAATATTTCCTGACATTGAGTGCATTTTACACCCTTTGCTGTAGCTCGGACAATAAATACATTGGCATTTTTTGAGATTTTCTTTTGTTTTATCAACTTGCGTCATTTTTCACTCCTTTTTATATGTTTAAATTGTAATAAAAATCTTCAAAACAAGGTGACAAAAAGTATAGGCAATAAAAAAGGTTCGGAATACATCCGAACCTCTAAAAAACACCGGAAAGAATTAGCGGCGACGACGTTTGTTATCTCTCACTTGCTTCTCTTTCACTTCTTTTACTTTAGTCTTGTTGCCGCGATACTCGGGAAGATAAGGATAGAGCTCGTTATTAAAATTCATATTAACTCGCCATCCGTGACGATCTTGTGGATTTGGTTTATCTCCGTAGCGCTCAGCACGAAGTTTCATAAACTCCCCGATAGGAGCAAAATCACTCATATCATCGCTTTTTCCCACAAGAGTTCCCTCAACATAAGTCATTCGAGGAACAAGAGCCTGATTGAGAAGAGCATTAACCGGTCCTGCAAAAACAACTTCTGCTCCGTCCTTTCCTTTGTTGGTGATTGTATATTCATAACCATTTGCGGTTTGAATTTTCAATGACACTTCATCAGAAAAAACTTTAACCTTGTTCTCCGGCATATTAACTTCACAAAGATAAAACTCTTTGTCTGAAACATTGCCTTCAACAAGCCACTTTTTACCGGAATTAACACCAATCTTGTAAAGCATAACTTCTTTAGTTTGCTTCACTCTAAATTTGAAAGTACTTGCCATATAGATAAAAATTTTGTGAATAATCTGTTTAATTGTTTTCAGTTTATAACACTTTTATCTTTTATGCAAGTTTTTTGTCTAAAATTTGACAATTTTATTTATTAACAACCATATCTATCAAAATATCAACTTGATTCTTTATTACCTTAGGATCTACAACCTTAACAAATTTTATACACATATCCTTATCTTTAGGATTTCGCATATCCGAACTGAAAAACTGTTTTCTTGTAACCCCTGAACCCCAAAAACAAACCGTACCATAATTAAAAATTCTTCCTAAAAAAGATTGTCTAATTTCTACGGAATCAACCTTAAATAAGGCCATTTCTTTAATTGTTGAACGAATCAGTCCTGTTTTAAAAACAACTCTGCGGTTAGTAACAACCATTTCGCTTAAAAATAGGTTGAAAAAACTATATGCTCCCCAAACAACAAAGAAAAGAGCAACAATATAATTTCTAAAATCAACCACAATTTCAGGAACATAACGCATAGTCAAACAAGCAGCGGCCATTAACGAAGCAACAGAAGATATCAAGATAACATTCAACCACCTTATTTTATGTGGCTTTGCCTCCAATTCAATATATTCGCCTATTACTAACTCATTTTTTATATAAGACATTATTTACCTGCAAATTTTTTTATTTTTTCTAACATATCCTCTGCATCAAGACGTCCTAAGTCATACATTTCTTTAACTCGGCTAAGGTCTTGTTCCATTTTTTTAACTTTTATGGTTTTGCTTGGTCGTAAAACTATAATTTTTCCATCTTTTTCTTGTTGTTCAATATAGTCCAGCTCATCATTATACATATTATGACGAATATTCATTGCCTCAACAAATTTCGGATATTTTCGATAGAACCAACCGACTAACCGCCGCAAAGAAGATGGCTTCTTGCGGTATCCTGCCGGCCTCGTTAATACTACAATATTTTTGTTAAAACCTAAATTTTCAGCAGCTTTCAAAGGAATACTGTCAGTTATTCCTCCGTCTAAAAGTTTCATTCCGCCAACTTCCACGGTTTTTGAAAGCAAGGGCAATGAGGCTGATGCCCGAAGATAATCTATTTCGGCAAACATATCTTTTATTTTTATATATTCAGGTTTTCCTGTCTCTACATTTGAACAAACAGCATAAAACTCTATTCCGCTATTCATAAAAGCTTCATTATCATAAGGATCAAGTTTTTCCGGCAATTCGTGATAACAAAATTCGGTATCAACCACATTGCCGCTCAATAACCACGATTTCAAACTCATAAAACGATAATCATTGCCATAGTCCATATTATATCTGATTCCTCGACCGGATTGCAACGATGCGTAAGAACAACCATGAATTGCTCCGGCAGAAACACCTATAACACCATCGGTTATAATATTATTTTCAAGCAAAACATCTAAAACTCCGGCAGTATAAATCCCTCTTTTGGCTCCGCCTTCTAAAACTAAACAGGTTTTCATTACATCTCCAAATTATGAAACTTTACAAACTTTTAAAAAATAATTACTATATACCTTATACATTAAAACAAAAAAATAACAAACAAACTTTTAAGGTAAAAGATGAAAATTTATCAGGTCGGCGGTGCCGTTCGAGACATGTTATTAAATAAAACACCACACGATTTTGATTATCTGGTGGTTGGTTCTACGGTTGAAGAAATGCTTACGAAAGGTTTTCAGCAGGTAGGTGTCGGCTTTCCGGTTTTTCTACATCCCGAAACAAGAGAAGAATATGCTTTGGCTCGTAAAGAAATCAAGACCGGAAACAAACACACCGATTTTAAGTTTATATTTTCCGCTGACGTTACTTTAGAAGAAGATATACAAAGACGTGATTTTACAATTAATGCTCTTGCCCGAAATCCGGAAAATGGTGAAATTATTGATTTAGTTAACGGAAGAGATGATTTACAAAAACGTATAATTCGTCATATAAATTCCGACCATTTTGTTGAAGACCCTTTACGGGTGTTAAGGATGTGTCGTTTTGCCGCTCAACTTAATTTTGATATTGCCCCTGAAACAATGGATTTGGCCAAAAGAATGGTTGCTTCTCGAATGCTTGACCATCTTTTTGCCGAGAGAATTTGGCAAGAGATAAAAAAAGCACTACACACCAACCATTTTGAAAAATTTATAATAACCGCTAAAGAATGCGGAGCGTTACAATTTATATTACCGGAAGTTGAACAATTATGGCAAACTCCTGAAAAGTTACAATATCACCCGGAAGGAAATAGCGGAGCACATACAATATTAACCCTGCAACAAGCTAAAAATACATCTGCAAAAGTAAAATTTGCTTTGCTATTGCACGATATAGGAAAAACACAAACTCCTGAAAATATTTTACCTGCACACCATGAGCATGAAGAAAACGGCTTATCCATAATTGAAAAAATCTGTACAAGACTTAAAATTCCTAACGAATACCGCAATTTTGCTCTTTTATGTTGCGAACAACACATGCGTTTTCGCTTACTTCCGCAAATGAAGATAGGAAAAGCTTTTGATTTGATACAAAGTATCAGTAAAAACTTTAAAGACGAAAATCAAATGTGTGATTTTATAGAAGTTTGCCGTTGCGACAGCAACGGACGAGACAAAACTATTGCAACGGAAGAAATCGAAGAATTTGATAAAGCTGTCAAAATCTGTTTTGACATTTTCAACAAAGCAAAAGATATTCGTGCAACCGATATGCCAAATTTCCATAGCTTAGAAAAAGATGAAAACTTCAAAAAACTCTACCGCGATTTTATTATATCAAAAATCAGATAGATGCCCCGTTACGATAAGAAGCAACCATTAATTTTGGTTTTTCAGGAGACTTACCCTTATATTTTTTACTAACTCCGTTCACAAAACGATCAACCCATTTTTTGAAAGGAGCAGTTCCTTCAACCCAATTACCAAAACCTCGTTTTTCGTGAAAGCCCTTAGATATAACACCTCTATCATTAGAATTAATATCTCCGGTACACAAAGCAAAATTAATATTATCACGCCCCATAGTTCTGAGGTAGTACGCATCCATTATATCCATAATTTTCATGCCAATACCCTTACCTTGTAATTCTGCATCTAAGGCAACGGTATCATGATATAACAATTTTTGATTATCTTTTGTTCCATATAATTTTCGGTCTTCCGAATTATCATTTATGCAATATGTAGAAAACGCAACGGGACGTCCGGTTTCTATTTCTTCAACAACCCAAATATCATGAGTTTTTGCATATTCTTCAAAAGCGCCTTTTTCAGAAAAATAGTCAGGAAAATTATTTTGATAACAACCGAAGTAATCATATAACCCTATAAACTCTTCCGGATTAAATTGTTGTTCATAAAACATATTATCGGCATCAGGAGTTTTACTTTCATAATTTCCTCCTTTAGGAGTAATAGCGCTGCTTTTAACAATACGATATCCCTTTTCCAGCAGTTCCAATGTCATTTCATCAATTTTATCATACCCTTTATCTCGAACAAGTTTAGCTTGTTCACTCATAACTCCGTCATAATATTTAAGCTCTTTGCCTTCATCAATGGTTTTATATTTACGATGATAAGCGGCTACTTTCTCATCAACATTTCCATATTTTCTGATTGTTCGATGAGACCAAGCATGCTCATCATCCGGTAAGTCAACTTTTCTACCTAAAAAAGCTAACATACGTCTTGGCCATGAGTGTCTGTCTTTTGCATTAAAACGATTAAGAGCGCTTCCCATACCTGTTCCCCTTTATGATAAAATATAGATTATACCATACTCTATTAGACAAAATTTGTCAAATAATTTTAAAATCTTCCGGCGGATTGACGTAAACGATAAATTCGACTTTCAATAGAAGGGTGAGTTGAAAAAAGTTCTTTTACTTTCAATGCTGCCGACAAAGACGGATTTGCAATACAAGCTATTGCCATTCGTGGTTGACTGTCTAAATTTTCCACTCTTGCGTCTTGTGAAATTTTTTCTAAAGCAGATGCCATTGCCAACGGATTTCTCACAATCAAAGCTCCGGTTGCATCTGCCGCATATTCCCTTTTTCGGGATATGGCTAGCTGAATTAAAGGAGCAACAACCATATTAAACAGCAACAAGGCTATCATCACAAAAAACAAAAGTACAACTATCTGCGATTGTTTTTTATCCGAACCTCGCCGAGAACTCCTAAAAATGCTTCGACGAATTATGTCTGCAGCAAAACCAAAAACGCTCAAACCGGTTATTATCAACATATTTAGCCTAATATCCCGATTTCCGATATGAGCCATTTCGTGTGCTATAACCGCTTCAAGTTCTAACGGTTCCAATTTTTCAATAATTCCTGTCGTTAAAGTAACAGATGCAGTTTTCGGACAACGACCGGTAGCAAAAGCATTTAATGAACTATCATTTATGATATATAATTTCGGTGTTGGTAATCCGGCAGAAATTGCCACATTTTCAACCATGTTATAAATTTTCGGATTATCATTTTTGCTAACCTCAAATGCTCCGCAACACCCCAACATCATTTTATCACCGAGCATAAAAGAAACAAAAGACCAAACTAAAGCTATAATCGTTATCGGAGCAGAACAAGTAAGAGCATATCCGATACCACTCCACAAATTTATATTACCCTCATGGATATAATTTTTTACATTGGGAAAAACAGAAAGAACATAATGTATTACTTCTAATGTAAAATTTCTGTCAGCATTTAGCGAAACTGCAAAAACACAAGCTATTGTCACCAACACAAATAATGACACAGGAAACAAAGCAACCAGCAAAAAAGTTTTGCGATTATTTGCTGCTATATGGTCATATAGAGTTATAGCTTCTGCCATTTTTATACCTTAAAACGAAACTTTCGGAGGTTGAGCAGCCAATTTTTTCTCTTCTTCACTTAATTCGAAAAATGCTTCTTTTGAAAATCCGAACATTTTTGCTACTATATTGGCAGGAAACGATTCTACCTTAGTATTCATTGCTAAAACCGTTGAATTATAAAAACGACGAGAAGCTTGAATTTTGTTTTCGGTATCACTCAATTCTTGCTGCAATTCCAAAAAGTTCTGATTAGCTTTCAAATCAGGATAATTTTCACCTAAAGCAAAAAGACTTTTTAATGTTCCACTCAAAGCATTTTCAACTTGTGTTTTATCTTCTCCAAGACCTGATATATTCATTGCTTGAGAACGAGCCGAAATGACCTGTTCCAATGTTTGTTTTTCATGAGCTGCATATCCTTTAACCGTTTCCACTAAATTAGGAATTAAATCGTATCGACGTTTCAATAGCGTATCGATATCGGCTGCCCCTTCTTTCACTCTTTGACGAGCTGCAACCAATCCGTTATATGCCAAGATAAAGTATAAAATCATAGCACCTGCAACAACATAAAAAACAGTCATTTCTACCTCCTTCGTTAAAACAATATACATTATTATTCGTAAAAAAAATAAACGCAACAAAAAAAGGCTTTGAAAAAACTTTCAAAGCCCGAAAAATCAAAATTGTGATTATTTCTGTTTACGCACCGGCGAATAAGTCCACCTGACAAACTCTGGTTTGTAGGTAATCTCATCCTCTTGAAGTTGCGGACGGTAACAAGGCTTCTTTTCAACTTTTTCACAACTTGTACTATAGTCAAAAACCGTACTGTCGCCATTGGAAAGAACTACACGAGTTACACTTTCGGGACGCCAACGATAGCCCATTTTTCCGTTATACTTCAGCCCGTATGAATATTTCATCTCCATATCGTGCTCAAGCTTTACAACATCAAGAATTTCTGTTTCCGCCTGCTCCAATCTCGCACACTCATCACGACAAGCCTGCAACTCCGGAGAAACAGAACACGAAATCATCATAACCGAAGCCAAAAGAAAAAATAATAAATTCTTCATAGTCCTAAAAATTTTGGTTAGGCATTCATTGTAACACATTGCTTTTTAAATACAATATTTTTTCGAATTATTTGACAAAAAATTTTTTTTGTTTATAATAGCAATGATACATCTACAATTTACATCATTATTTTAAAATCTAAACCATCAATACTATGAAAAAGTTATTACTGCTTTTGATGCTCGTAACCGTTTCGGTTACCCCTTCTTTTGCGCAATCGTCGTGGAAAGAAGTAAAAGGAAATTTTGTTGTTTTCGGAGCCTTTAACGGTCTTGAATTTGCACCGGTTGTCGGTGTTTCCGTCGGAGCTAAAATCGGAGTTCTGTATGGAGAGATAGAATCCGGATGGACCTATTTTACCGACAGAAAACTTACCGGCAGAAACCATCTGTACTATGTCAGTCCGTCGGTCGGCTTCTGTGTAGGCGAACAGACCCAAGTTTATATGACCGTCGGTGCAACCCCATGGGGAACAATGTACTACCCGGAAGGAACCACCTATCTGAACGCAGAAACAGCAACCTATTCCCACAGCAGATGGTATCCTAAATTCAAATTCGGCAGCAACTTCTTTGTTTACAAAAATATGTACCTAAACACAGAACTTCAATATGTTGCCCCGTTGAATGTTAAGAATGGCGAAGCCTTAAACGGTCTTGTACTGCGAGCCGGAATAGGTGTTGCATTCTAAACAATTTTAAAACACCAACCTCCCCTAAACTATGTTAGCGGAGGTTTTTTGTTTTAAAAACAGTTAATGTCTGATAGAATTAACTACCTTTTTAACAAAAATAAATAGTTTATACATCCCCAAAAAGAAACAAGTCCAAAAAACTACCATAAAATACAAGAAAAAGTCAGGTTTGTTACTTTTATTTGTTTCATACAAATAAAACTCCTCATTATTATGTAAGAATTCATTGATACTATTTACAATATCTCTACTTTTTTTTGTATCTTTTGGTATTATAAAAGAATTAAAGTTTTTGACAGTTCCATCTTTTAATTTAAAAACTATTGTTTTCGCCACTATTCGAGTTACTTTTGCTTTTCCTCTTACTCTTCTTCTTTTTCTGTTTGTACTACTTTTTATATCTTCAGTGTTAACATATTTTATATCTGATAATATTAAATCTCCGACTTTCTTAAAATCTGTATCCATTTTGTTTTTTTCATAATAAGAACAGCTATTAATAGATTTAGTACAATAAAATTTATAATTATGTACACCTGTATAATCAATACAAATAGCAAAACACAAACCGATAATAGCGTAATAAAGTATGCTCTTCTTTTTTCTACCTAAATAAAAACAAACACATACAATTACTATTACAAACGGAAAAAGAAGCCAGCCCATATAAGTGCCTTTCATAATTTTTTATAATCACCATGTAAAATATTATAAAACACACCTAAAACAATATCAATAAATTTAGATAAACGATATCATCTATCGCATAACTTATTGTTTTATATAAACAAGTTATCAACATAATCACATCAAAAAACACTCAAACAAAAAACATATTTTTTGTAGAGCAAATTAATTTTCTTTATTTTGTGTTTATTGAGTTTTTTTCTTATTAGTGTCCCATAATTGTCCCATGTGAGCAAAATTAAAAGGCTTCTGATTTCTCGAAAGCCTTGATTTTATTGGTTGCGGGGTCAGGATTGGAGTTTTTTTTACAAATTGGCTCGCACAGGCACTCATCGGCAAAGCCGACCGCCATACTTCCGTCCGGCTTTCGTTGGTAATAAACCTACTTCTTCGTAGGTTCAAATCTGACCGCATCATTCAAAAACAAAAAGAGGCCACTAAAAAGAGACCTCTTCATTTTTGGTTGCGGGGGCAGGATTTGAACCTGCGACCTTCAGGTTATGAGCCTGACGAGCTACCGGGCTGCTCCACCCCGCGATAAATTGATGTTGGAGTATTATGCTATTTATTCTTATATGTCAAGCTAAAAATCGTAATTTTTTCAAAAAAATAACGAAATTGCTATCGCAAAAACAAATACTATCGCAATTATTATGTGCCAAATCTTCATATTTACCTCCGCTTTTGATATAAACATCAACAAATAAAATACAAGATTTTGGCACATATTTTTTAGAAAACAAAAAACTTATTTATGGCATATAAACAGATAGCGGCATAAACTCCGGCGAATATATCATCTAACATCACGCCCCATGCGTTCTCTATTTTGCTATCCGCCCATTTTGCCGGTTGGGGTTTGGTAATATCAAACAAACGAAACAAACCAAATCCGATTGCATACAACCAAATTATGCTTAAATTGCTATTGCCGGCCAATTCGTTAGCTACTAACGCAAAAGTTAAGAGTTGTCCTGCCATTTCATCAATTACAACAATAGACGGATCGTGTTTTGTGTATTTCAAAACTTCTTTTGTCGCCATTGTTCCCAAAAGAAAAACGATAACACTACCGACCAATATTCCCCACACACCGAAATAATATCCCAATGCAAATGCGACCGGAATTGTTGCCAAAGAACCTGCGGTTCCTGATGCAAAAGGACAATAACCCACGCCTAACATCGAAACTAATGCAAACGATAATTTTTTATACATAACTGCCTCCTAATTTTGTATTTAGCATAAGGTAAAATAAAAAAACATACGTTTCAATAAAAAAAATCTTGCTATCTATTTTTTTTGTGGTAAACATAGTGCGTTAACGAAGTGTAGTTCAGCCTGGTAGAACGCTGCGTTCGGGACGCAGAGGTCGCTGGTTCGAGTCCAGTCACTTCGACCAATAAAAAAATCCTGCTTTTATAGAGCAGGATTTTTTTGTTGAACCGTACAAGCGGGGGCTCGAACCAGCGAAAAAGCTGTTTGACTACAAGCGAAAGGCGGACGGAAGTACGCCGGTGAGCGATAGCGAATGAGAGTAGTGGAACGAGCATTGCATAAGCAATGTCGAGGACAGTCCAGTCACTTCGACCAATATAAAAAAGAGAGCTCTAAAGCTCTCTTTTTTTATTCTCTCATCAGAAAGAATATTATTTTTCTTCCTCTGTTTCTGTCGGAATAGCTTTCTTGGTCATTTTGATTCTTGTTATTCGCATATTGTCGGTTGCAATAACCTCATAATGACAAAATTCATCTTCAACTTTGTCACCGGCTTTTGCAACTTGTCCTAAAAGGCCAAACACATAACCGCCTACCGTAGATTCTTCATGCTCAATATCCGGCAAATCCATACAATCAAAAGCTTCTTCAATCAAAACAGCTCCGTCAAACTCACATACACATTCATCAATTTTTTTGATTACTTCACAACATAATGTGTCATGTTCGTCCCAAATATCACCCACCAATTCTTCCAGAATATCTTCCATAGTGAGCATACCTGCGGTTCCGCCATATTCATCAACAACGATTGCCAAATGAATTCGTTTACACATCATTTCGTGTAAAATTTCTGAAACGGATTTATTCTCCGGAACAAATATAATTTCTCTTTTAATTTTTGATAAAAAGTTTTTATCATCTCTTTCGGCGCTATGCTCTAGGAAATCTCTGATATGTATCATTCCTACAACATGGTCTCTATCTTTATTGCAAATCGGGAAACGATTATGATTATGGGTCTTGATAAAATCCAGAGCTTCATCAAAAGTATAGTTTGTATAGAGACATTTTATGTCTTGTCTCGGAATCATAACTTCATAAGCGCAAATTTCCGAAAAATCTATCGCATTTTGAATTATTTCGCTTTCGGTTTCATCAATAATTCCGCCTTTTTGCGAAGCATCGACAATAATTTTAATTTCTTCTTCAGAGTGGGCATTTTCATCTTCATTGGTTTGAGGAACTCCCATCATTTTCAAAATCAAAATCGAAACATGATCAAAAACCCAAATAAACGGAGCAAAAAGACGATTAAATGTATATAATGCCGGTGCAATGCGCAAAACATAACGCTCGGTATCTTGAATGGCCAAAGATTTTGGAACCAATTCTCCTAATACAACGTGTAACAAAGTTATAAATGTAAATGCAATACCAAAGCTTAAAGAATGTAGCAACACCGGATTATCTGCTAACCATCCGCTAAAACATTGCTCTAACAACTTTGAAACCGCAGGTTCTCCAATCCAACCTAAACCGAGTGATGCAATCGTAATACCTAACTGTATTGCGCTAAGATATGTATTAAGTCTGTCATTTATTTTTAATGCTATTTTGGCACGCTTATTTCCTTGATGAGCAAGCTCTTCAAGTTTAGTTCGTCTTATTTTTACAATAGAAAATTCAGATACTACAAAGAAAGCATTAGCAAAAACCAAAAACAACACTAATGCGATATTAATAACATAAACATAAATGGGTGTCATAGTATAAAATCAGGTACCTCTTAAATATGAAAAACGTACTAATTCTATATATTGTTATTACATTTGTCAATCTATAATCATTAAGATTTTAGGTTACATATATAACTCAAGATATTAATAACAAATAAAAAGAGGGAAACCCCTCTTTTTATTGAATTTAAATTCCTATAACCAACGGCAAACTAAATGTCTAATTTATTTAAATGATAATCGACAAGTTCCCCGCCGTAACAAACAATGTTAGATATACCGTAAGATAGCTTTTTAATGTAGAAAGTTATCGGAACCCCTTTATAATTCCACTCTATTCTATCAAAAAATTCATTATCTTGGTGAACAACATCAGCATTTTTGCTCATAAAATCAATCACTTTTTTAGCATCATCTTTAGTAAGAGCATTTTGTATAATCCATTGAGAATACGGATTGTCAATTTTTCCGTTTAATGTATTCAAATTTAATGTTTTTAAACTGACTGTTTTTATGTTCGGATACGTATCTATATATCTTTTTATTTCTGCTAAATAATCTTCAAAACTTTTATGTTTCATCAAAACATAATTTAATCGTACATTGGCTTGATAAAATAGCGGAGAATTAATATAGTCCTCATTATACCCTAAAATTTGCATATCTTTTGAACTGTCAAAATCAACTCTTGTAATCTCAACTGTAAAGTCATCTTTAATCAAGTTTAGTTTGTCTTTTTCAAAAAAGATATTTCCTGAAGACTGAAAACGTTTTTCTTCAAATATATTAACATTTTTTGTTGCAGTGACTATTTTATTTATCGTATCAAAATCATGCAGCGAGGGTTCTCCGTTACCGCAAAAAATAAAATATCTGAAATTTATACCCTTCTCCTTCAAATATTGTAATTTTTTCTCAAATTCTTCAAGTTTATCATCAACCATAGGCCATTTTGTTATTTTAGCCGTACAATATGGGCAATTTTTATTACACTTAAAAGATGACAAAATAAGCTCAAATTCTTTATATTTCATTTTAAATGACCTCCTCTAAAGTTTGTTGTATCATTGGTATAAGTTCCGAATAAGCTTTATATTTTTGAATTATCAAATCATTACTTCGTTTTATGGCATTAGCAATAGCAAACCAATATTCTGATTTTATGTCATAGGCAGTGTCTTCTTCTTGGTAAAAAATAATAATCTTCTTATTATTCTCTAAAGCCCATCCCAGTTCCACAACAGAGCCGACAGAAAAGCTTTCCCCCAGAACCACGACAAAAACGTCACATTTTTGTATTTGTTTATACTCAGCATTCAACACCTTATTACAATCTGTTGATGTAAAAATGCCGTTTGATGCCTGTTCGCAATAAAATGGACCAAAATATTGAAATTTGTTATTTATAACAAGATTATTTTGATAGTAGGTCAGCAATTTTGAACTACCCAGCAATATCGAACGAAAATCATTTATCAAAGATTTTTCCGGCGAAATTCCTTGTGTTTTTATTTTATTAAATTTACCTGCAAAATATACTTTTTTCATTTTGATGCCCCCTTCATAATTCTATTCCAATTGAAAAATGAAATTACAGCCATCAATGTCCAAACAATATTTAAGGCTATCAAATAATATGCTTGTCTTTCCAATAAACTATATTGAAAAACGTAGCAAATATCGTTAATAAACCAAATTATCCACGTATCCAGCTTTTTTCTTACCATATAATAAGTAGCAACAAAAGATGTTGTTGTTGTGAAAGAATCAATAAAAGGTAATGGATCTTGAGTATGGCCCAATAGTATAAATAAAGTTATTGTACCTAAAACTATAACCGAAAAATATATTAATCGTTCATTATTTGTGCATTTTGTTATAAGGAATTTGCTCTCATTTTTCCATAAAAACCAACCTAACACCCCAAAAATCAAATAAACGCCATTACCCAAAACATCGCCGTACAACTTGTTTAAGTACGAAAAAGTAAGTAAACAAATAATTTGTGCAATATAGAATATCCAATTAATCCGTTTATTTAAGAGCACAAGTATTCCTTGCGACAATCCCAAGATTGTCGTTCCTATTTCCAATATCATCATTGTTTTATCGCCCCGTATTCAAATTATTAAAATTATACGGAAGAAGTTTTTGCATAAAACAAATGTGCTTTGTCGTTTCATTAGCAAAACGCAACTTTTCTAGTCTGAATCTGCATTTTTCTCTTAAGCACGCTTCTTTAATTTGCTCCGGCAAAAATTCTCTTATCAACGGCAAAAAATCATCTTTTTTATCCGGATAAAATTTCAGCAGTGTTTCATAAGCATTTAGAGGTTTATCCGGCTTTGTAATTCTTGCAGACTCCCAATCAATAATTGTATCTATTAAATCATCTCTGGTTTTAGCTAAATCGTTTCTGACATGATGTTTATTATTTTTTCGATGAATTTTTTGAATATCATCAAGCTTTATCCATAAAGCCATATATAAGAAAGGCTTATCTGCATCATGAAAATATCCTTGCCATGTATTTTTTCCTCTAAGTTGTTTTTCAACTTTCAAAAAAGCTTTTTTGTGACGAAGAGTATATAAAATTTTTTGAAATCTCTTCTTTAATTCTAAACTCATATCAACCCCCTATATTTTAGAAAAATTGATAATTGTCAGATAAGTGTTTTGACTAAATTCAGCCATATTTTTTCTCCTTGACAGTAGGTTTATAAATTATTGATTTGTCTCGACTGTCCCTACAAGACCCAAATCAACCAAGAAACTCCATAGCTTCTTTTATATTTTTTCATCCTCATAAAAACTTTTTTGGATAAGCTCTATATTTTCAGGATGAACAAAATCCTTATATCGTGCATCTTTTAAAGCAATCATATCTCTCACCATATTTCCGGATAAAAACGGAAAATCTTGAGTTGTACGAGAACAAACTCCGACATTAGGAACATCATTTTTAAAAAATAAATATTCACTTTCATTCCCAACATAAATAATATCAGGACTGGGTTTATCCGATTGCTCTTTTGCTATTGTTTCTAACACATGAAAATTCCAAGGCATATTATTTGCATCTTTTATACCTATAATTCTCAAACGATTGTATGCCTCATTTTTACGCCATACATTTTGTATCATTTTTTTACGAGTAAAGTATGGTAATGGATTTTTTTCAGTTCCGCTTTCTTGTGCAGAACCGATTAAAACCGTGCCATAAGCACATTCTTCCATCATTTTTCTTATTAATCTGTCGTGTCCGATATGAAAAGGCTGACAGCGGATAATACAAAAACCATGTTGATATTTAAACATAAAAAAACCTTTCATAAGAAAGGCCAACCCACCGAATAGAAAAACATCCTATTCTATACTATCGATGACCGGCCAAGTCGTTATGTTCGTGCCTATTGCCCTCAAGCACCCGAACACCGTTAATATATTTAACAAAAAAACATTTGTCAATATTCTTATTCTAAAGCAGATATAACATTGCAAACAAAAAGCGACAGTTTGTATACTGTCGCTTTAATAACATAACCGAGCGTAACTCACTCAAACGGCAAAACATTTTTACCGCCGTTAGCTTCCAATTTATTTGTTTTTTTATTATACGCTATTTCGCCTCCTTCTCTGAAATAAGGTGCAGAATGCGTACCGTCTTGCCTTCGCAAGCTCCACAAGTTGATAATATACTCCACCAATTTTTTAACCAGCCAACAGGCAAGAATAGTAATTACGAGAAGTATTATCACCAAAAAAATCAGCTTCATACTAAAATTTTTAATAATTAATAACTGTTTTAATTAACTCTTTCGGTTTTTTGAAGTGCAAAGAAATATTCACATAGTTCCGTATACACCAAAAGAATTGCCACAAGCATACCGGGAGAATGGTCTTCATAATTGATGTACATAGCATAGTTAACGTTGTGCCAGTGTTCACGCATACGTTTTATACCTACACTTCGCCAATACAAAAACATCATCCCGCCGAAAAGAATAGCCCAAATCGGCAAAATCCAAAAACCTGACTTTTGCTCATAGACCCGTTTACAACGCCACAGAACAAGAGCTTCATACCCTAGCAGCAGGACGGGAGCTATAATAATCCAAAGTCCGCTACTCATAATAAAATCAAAAATCATTCCCATAAGCTAAAATTTTAAAGTTATAAAAATATCTTACTAATTTCAAAATCAGTCGGCAATATATATAAAAGCATAAAAACATTCAAGAATTAATTACAAAAAAAGAGGTCGAAAACGACCTCTTTGAATATCAACTGAAAGAATTGCTCGACTATATGTCGTTACCAATTCCCAGTGTATGATTCTTAAAATCCATAATTTGTGGCTGCGGATTTCCTTTTTCATCAAGGGGAACAACAACCGAAACCATCTCTCCCTTCTCCGACATTGCAATATAGTAAAGTCGTGACTTGAGGAACTGTGCAGCGCTGTGAGGATTAAACACCCGAGTGTGCACATGGCAAAACTCCACTGTTTGACCGAGAAATTGGTTTGTTTCCGATGCGACAACCTTCAAAATAATTGGAGCATAAACTTTGTCTCCAACAGATACAATTTTAGTATTCGCAACCAAAATACCCGTAATCTTAATAGTCTTTTTCATAGTTTAATAATTTTAAGAAATATAACAAAACGTACGGACATATTACATATACCCGAACAAAATTCAAGCTTTTTATATTGATTAACTCAATCTTTAGACATTTTTTTTACTATTGTCCGAGGTGTATTAATTTTTTGGGAGACGCTGATGGCTAAATTTGTAGTTTTTGGTTTAGGTATGGTCGGTAGTTCTTTTTTAAGAATTGTTCATAAAAATTCATTATTTGATGCCGATGACTGGTATGCAATTGATAAAGATCCGCAAGCATTTAATAATTTTGAGGCCGTTGGTGGCAAAAAATCGCATTTTATACTTGCAGATATTCAACAAAAACAATATGAATCTGTTTTTTCTATTTTAGAAAAGGGTGATTATCTGTTAGATTTTAGCTCTTCACAAACCAACACAGATTTTCTTGAAATTTGCATTAACAGAGATATTCACTATCTTTCAACCAGTAGTTTACCCTACGAACCGGAAGGTGTTATAATCCACGAATATCACGACTTTTGCGTATATAAAGAAATGAAAAAAATAAATAAACCTAACGGACCGACGTCCATTATCGAATTTGGCATGAATCCCGGTATGGTTTCAAGTTTTATGAAACAGGGAATTAGGGAAATTATTAAAAATGATAACACACCGTTTGTAGCAGAAAACAGAGAAAAATTACAAGATTTGATTTCACACAACAAATTCGCTGAAGCAGCTCAGATGTTAGAAGTTGAAATTGTACATATATCCGATATTGATACAACCGAAACCAACTTTGAACCTAAAGAAAATTGCGTATATTCCACATGGAACGTAGAAGCTTTTTCTGATGAAACTTTGGCAAATTGCGAAATATCTTTAGGAAGTGATATAAAATTCAGCACATTCGGAAATGAAATCAAAGACTGTAGCGAAAGCGACAATCACCTTATTTTAGATAAAATCCCCGTAAGTTGCGTTGACCAATCTTTTTCACCATGGGGAAGTTTTGACGGATACATTGTTCCGCACGAAGAAATATATTCTATCGGTGACTTTTTAACTGTTCGCAAGAACGACAAAATTGTTTATAAACCATCAGTATATTTTGTATATATGCCTTCAAAAATTGCCGTAAACTCGTTGTTAGACGGTCACCAAAAAGGTTTTAAAGGCTTTGAAGAATATTTAATCAGACCGGAAGATATTGCACAAGGCGGAGAATCTGTCGGCATTGTTCTCGAGGGCAAAAATTTTGAAACTCGTTACTTTGGCAATAAATTGGTTGCCCCGATAGAAAACGAAACCCCGACAATTTTACAAGTATCGGCTTCGGCTTATACCGCTTTTCGTTATATGCTCGAAAATCCTAACGAAGGATTTTTATTCCCCGAGGAAGTTGACGATAACAAAATTGTTGAATATGCCAAACCGATTTTGAAAGAATATGAATCTTTTACTTGCCCTAAACTTAAAAGAACATTTTTCAAACAAAAATTTGCATAAAAAAACGAAAGTCAGGAATTATCCTGACTTTTTTGTTATGGAATAAGACCGGATATGTGAAATCCTTGTACATAGTCCATGTCTTCTTCTGCTCGCAATAAGGTTGAAACCGTATCTTCAACAAACAAAATCGGCTTGTTGGTTTGAGCATAAATTTCTTTTAGAAAAACAAGTTTATGCAAAGCACTATCGCTATGAATTATTCGCTCAACAGGAATATCAAAATTTTTGATAATCACCTCATTTTTTATATTGCGCATAATCGGAATTGTTTGAGTTAATACCCATATATTTTCTTTTGGAAGCTGTGAAATAATATATTGCAGAGTTTTTTGAATGGGGACATTTTGATAGATATTTCCACCCGACAAAGCATAATCATGCACATCATCATCACGACAAGGCAACATTCTGTTTTCAGCATATTGAAACTTTGTCAGCACTCCGTCAAAATCAAAAACTATTGTTTTCCCTTCACATAGAGAAATCAATTTTGCAATATTATTTTTATAATCTTCAACCAAATCCTCAAACATCATTTTTCCTCTAAAGTAATGGGGGCGATTTCTCGCCCCCTCATCTTACGGCATAAAGCCTTATTATATATGTGTTGACCGTCTAATTAATCTCTGACAAAAAATTATAATCAAACATCATATATGTTTTATATATTTCATATAAATATTGAATTGTCAAATATATTATTATAGTATTGCAATATACTGAATTATACAACTGGAGGTTTTATATGAAATATCGTCTTGGTCTTGACTTAGGTGTTGGTTCTATCGGTAGCGCAATAATTGAGTTAGATGAAAATAATAATGCTAAAAATATTATAGATGCCGGAGTTAGAATATTTGAGGTATCTGAAGGAGCTGCAGACAGAAGAAGCAAAAGAACCGCTAGAAAAAATTTAGTAAGAACCAGAAAAAGATTACAACTATTGGCAAAAAAACTTTTTGAAAACCAACTTTGGGTAAATAAAACACCTAAAGGAACAGATAAATTATGTTCAAAATCTCCATATAAAATTCGTTATGATGCCATTAATGATAAATTGGATAACCCGAATTATATAGGTCGTGCAATCTTGCATATTGCCAAACACCGCGGAGCAGGATTTGTATCAGCAGCAGAAGAAATAGAAGACGATAATAAAGATGACGAAGATGATAACAAAAAAAATAAAAAAGAAAAAAAGAAATCTTCTTATGATATGATGAAAGATCACCTCGACAAGACGAATTCCGATACTATAGGTGAATTCTTTTACAAAAGACTACAAGAAAGTTACGAAAAAAATGAAAAAGGTGAAAAAATATATCCAGAAAAAAGAGTTATCCGCCAAAAAACAAATAAAGACAATAAATGTGCTGTTGATTATGCAATCCCTCGTTATTTAGTTAAAGATGAATTTAATAAAATTTGGGATAAACAGGCTCAATATTTTCCGCAAATGCAAAAAGAAGGATTAAAAAAAGAAATCTATGATATTTTATTCTACGAAAAAGCACCCGCTCCTTATGCTATCGGAAAATGTATATATTTTCGTGATGAAGACAGATTGTTAAAAGCTCATCCTCTTTCAGAAATGCGCCGCATTTACGAAGAAGTTAATAATATACGCATTTTGACCTTGACCGGGAAAGAGCGTTTGACCAAAGACCAGAGGGATAGAATTATCGATGATGTGCTACTAAAAGGTGAAAGTGCCGGCAAAAATAAAATAAGAGAAGTTTTAGGGTTAAGCAGGCAGAGAGGCATATCTCTTGCCGATAACAGAATTATTAAAGGTTATTTATATAAACAAAAAGAATTTGCTAATATTAGTTATATTCAAAATCTTTCAAAAGAAGAATTGATTAAATTTGTTGAGTTTTTAGCTGAACCGAAGGAAAAACCTAATGATAAAAACAGTAGGTTACTCAATGAAGATAAACTTATAGCTAAATTAAAAACTATGTTTAACATTACGGACGAAAAGGTCATCGGCGATATTTTGACAAAGCTACCAAAGGGGCGAGCTATGCTTGGTATTACTGCAACGAAGACGATTTTGGATGAATTGAAAAAAGATGTAGTATCACAACGCGAAGTGACTGACAAACTTAAAAAGAAGGATGCTCATTTTGAAGCAGCGGAAGAAATTGCCCGTTCAATGCAAGGAAAAAGCGACAACCTTCCGTATTATGGAGTTATTTTGCCCACAGATACCCAGCCTTTGCCTCCAATTATTGCTGAGTATAAGAAAAAATTGGCAGAAACCTTAAACGGCAAAGAAAAAGAAAGTCTACTAAATGAAATAAATTATGGTAAAGTTGCCAATCCCGCAGTACACATGATACTTAATCAGTTAAGATTGGTCGTTAATGACATTATACGTATTTATGGCAAACCATATGATATTAATATTGAACTCGGGCGTGATGTCGGACTGTCAACGAAGAAAAAGCAAGAATTGGAGAAAAAACAAAAAACAAACAAATCGAAAAATGATGAAGCAGTAAAACATTTGAGAGAAAATAATCTTCCTATTAATCGCGATAATATTATTAAATACAAATTATGGCAAGAACAGAATCATACCGATGCCTATAATCCTACCATAACAATACCAAGAAACTTCAGCGGATTTGAAATTGAGCATATTATTCCTCGAAAAAAAGGTGGAACGGACACTTTTAATAATCTTTGTTTGGTTAATAGTCGTGATAATAATAAAAAAGGCAATATGTTTGCATATGATTATTTCGTTTCCACTAAAAATCAGGAAGAAATACGTAAAATTTTGGAAAATGCACGTAATCTTCCAAAAGAAAAAAAATGGCGTTTTGAACCTGATGCCCGAGAACATTTTGAAGATTTTGGTGATGACGAAGAAACTACACGTTATCTGACTGACACACGTTATGTATCCAAATTAGCGGCTCGCTATTTGAGGGGTATTGTTAATACTGAAAATGATGAAAATACTATTCATAACCGCATTTTGCCAATTAAAGGTGGGCAAACTGCAGAACTCCGCAAACGTTGGAACTTGCTCGGTTTGGAATATGATTTAATGGGGTTAAATCATATTGTTCCACGTTATATCCCATGCTCTCCATATTGGCAAGAAATGAACACTGGGGAAATCAAGGAAGGAATAAACCAACCGGATATAGATGGAAATTGGAAGTTTTTCGATAAAACTAAAAACAAAGAGTGGATGCCTAAACCACGTATAGACCACCGCCACCATGCAATGGACGCTATAACTATTGCTTGTGTTAATCGTTCTTTGATACAAAAACTCGCTAACGAAGAAAAGATTAATCACGTAGAAACACCTCTACCATTATCAACAATAAAATCTGTTGGAGAATTTAGAAGAATTGTTGTAGAAAAATTGCAAAAAATTAATGTTTCACACAAACCTAACCATAGCAAAGCAGGGCAATTTCATGAAGAAACCGGAAAAACAGTATTAGGAATTAATCCAGAAGACAAAAAATCAATTATCACTGTGTATTCTCGTAAAATATCACAAACAATTAAATCTATAAAAGATTTAGAAAAACTAAAGATTCCTAATTCAATAAAAAATGAATGGCATAAAGATATTGAAACAGATAAAATAAAACAAGAAAAACTATTTAATGATTTTGGTTTATATATAAATACAGCAGAACAGATTCTTATTGCAGAAAATGCGAAAGCTGTTTCTGAAGGAAAAAAAGAAATTAAAATCACAGAAGGAAGAATAATATCCAAAGCATTTAAAATCATTCAAGAAAAAAAATTATGGAAAGGCGACAAATTCAGAGAATACGAAAACAGCTCATCACTAATTAATATAGAAAGGCATGGTGTTGCTTATAAATCAGGAAATAATCACTGTATAGATTTTTATATAAAAGATAAAAAAGTAAACTGGGAGGTTATGAAAAGATTTGATATAAACCAAAAAGATTTTATCCCAAATTGGAAAAAAGAGGGTGGAAAAATTATTTGGTCAATTCAACAAGGGGATATTCTAGAACTTAACACCCCTGAAGAATGGAAAAAATATACCGACAAAGAACGTTGCTTTGCAAAAGTAAAGAAATTTAGTGATGGTGAACTTTGTATCGATTTTATTAGTGATGCTAGAATGACATCCCCTCAAAATAAAGAAATTAAATATATGTTTGTTAATTCCTTAAGAAAGGGGCTATCCTTTTATACCAAACATAAAGCTCGTAAAGTTGAACTAACAGCTTTCGGTAAAATTAAGAAAAAACACAAGGTTCTTTGGGATGGCAAGAAGACAGCGGCTTGAAACATTAACCGGATGGTCGATGATGTGGATAATATGTATGTTTGATATTCCTGTCCGCACCAGAACTGAAATGCGAAAAGCAACCCGTTTTAGAAATCTTCTGCTTGATAAAGGCTTTGTTATGAAACAATTTTCGGTTTATATAAAACCGGTAAAAAGCCTTACAGCAGGTCAAACTGTAACAAAATCTTTATCAAAATATATTCCTGACAATTCTTCAGTTTCATTTTTATACATAACTGACAAACAATATACTATGACTGAAAACTATTTAGGAAAAAATTTTGAAGAGAACGAAGAATCGATTCGCGAAAAAAATGGTCAATTAATTTTATTTTAGCTCGTTTTTTTCATATTTATAAAATAACAAAAACCCTTGAAAGTCATTGTTTTCAAGGGTTTTTGTTATTTTATAATGTATCAGAGATTAATTAGACGGTCAACTATAACTACTTTACAATATTACTTACCTTACGTTTTAATGTATCAGAGATTAATTAGACGGTCAACTATAACAGAAATGGTTTATTTTGTTGCGGATAATTTAATGTATCAGAGATTAATTAGACGGTCAACTATAACCGGAACAGAAGAACAAGTTATATTTTGGGAAATGTATCAGAGATTAATTAGACGGTCAACTATAACTT
>JAGBDC010000014.1 GCA_017937705.1 Alphaproteobacteria bacterium | reverse complement strand
ATGAATATGTATCCTCAATATAAATCAAAATCGGGTTATTATATCAATAATGATGGTATTGATAGCTATGGAGTCAATCATAAAAACTTTACTACTCGTGACGAATTGGAATATCAATTTGCCCGAGTTGAAAAAGAAAAATTACTGAATGAATTAAAAAATTATGGAAAAAACATAATTAATGAAGTTTCTCCATATATTCCTACATATCCACTTGGTTATGGTGTAGGCGTAATGAAAAATACGTGTGATAAATTAAAGAATATGTATGATGTTTATAAAAAAGATGGGGTAGTTGAAGCTGTGCAACAGTATGGAGAGCCATCTGTGAAAGAAGCAATGAAAATGTCTGATTTACTAACTCCAATACCTATACCGGATGTTAATAAACATCAATATGTTAGTTGTATTGGTGCTAACGGAGGGATTTTAGCTGCAGCAGAAATATTGGCTGGTGGTATATATAAAGAGTATAATGATTATAATAAAAAGGTAAAAAATCCTCAAGATATTGTCGCATATAACGGCAGAATAGGAATTTTTAAAGATGGTGTAAAAGATATGGGAAATAATATTAAAGGAGCTTGGACCGGAATTTGGGCAAATTCACCTCAAGAATGTAAAAAGTTATTGCCTGAAAGTTTTAGGAATAAAATATATCCATAGAATATAACAGATTAATTGACATTTAATTATTATTGTTATTATTATGCAGTAAGATTTACTTATTTGAGTTAAATTAAATGACAAAAGTGGAAAAAATAAAAATATTAAAAAGTATTTTTATATTGTTAACAACGTTATTGTTCCCTATACAACTTTTGGGAACGTTTTTTTATTTCATCCCCCCCTTATACACTTGTATTATTGTTCCATTTTTGTTATGGACTATTTTAATAGATAAGGAAAATCGAAAAGTAAAAGCGATTACATTTATATGGAAAATTCCGATAATTTTTTTGTTGGCATGTTGTATGGGATTTTTAGAGTTAGTACTTGTTTTTGCGGTACCCGTGACATTTTCATTTATTGCTAAGTCGTTTTTATATGCGGTGATGATTTTACTGTTACGAATTGTAACGTATGCAATGATGATTTTTATTTTGCAATTCGATTTTATAAAATCTGGTACAAAATGGTGGTATCTGATAATTTTAGCATACTGTATTGCAGTTATGTCGTTTGCGTATTCAACACAATATGCTAAAGATATAGATAATGAAGTATATATGGAAGATTTATTAAAAGATGATGCGTAAATAGTGCATTTGCGTCATAATATATTATGTTTTAATCGGCTTTGCAGCAATGCAAAGCCTTTTTTTATGAAAGGAAAAAATAAAAAAGGCGACATTAACCACAAAAAGTTAAAGTCGCCTTCGCAAGGATGGGAGAGGGGTATAAAATTATTCATCACTATGGTTAGGTATACAATATGCTAAAAGCATCCCTCTCCGACCAGAACACAAGCAAAAAATGTGTAGTAGCGGGTTAAATAACCGGCTTATATTTGATAATCTGTTTTTTCTTTGAAAAACAGTACGAACTTCACAGCCCATACTGTTTGTGAGGACAATCAACAAAAAAATAAATAGTTAATTGTTCTCAATTAAAGAAATCTATGGCAAAGAAACAAAAAAATCATCTTAAAAATTATACGTTGTCTGCTTTTTAATTTTTTTGATGGACTGTGTCAAGAAAAAAAATATAGGTTTATATAAAAAAGTTGTTGCAAAAAAAATATTAGCGGTCTATATTCCCGTAAGAAAGATTATGGGTGCGTGGCTCAGTTGGTAGAGCAACTGACTCTTAATCAGTGGGTCTGGGGTTCGAGCCCCCACGCGCCTACCATAATAAATGAAGGCCTTCAACAAGTTTGAAGGTCTTTTATTTTTATCAAAATATTCCGGGGCTCGAACCCGAGGGTTCTTCTTGCTCATAAGCTCAATATTTTCGCTAACTCGCTTCGGTCACTCTATTTGTAACGTTTGCAATCTGCGATGTTATCTTGTTTGCAAACTAACAAATGTTCGCCTTTCGTCAGAAAACAGTTCACAGGACTGTTTTCTTTCCTCAAGCCCCCACGCGCCTACCATAAAAAAAGCACTCTCTTGTGAGAGTGCTTCTTCGTTTAAATAACACTGCCTATGCAACCAGGTCCTTTACCTTAGTCAAACCACACGGTAGTTCCCGAGAGAGACATGTCGTACAAATCAAATCCCTGCGAATTTTTTACAATTACACAGTGATATCTTGATACGCCTCTATCTGTCTTTGTAACGTTAATGTCACAGCTTGCATCGCGGCCGATTACCAAAATATCACCATCTTTCAAAAGTGACATACGCTCAGATGTTAACTTAACGCGGAAACGAGACATCTGAATGTTGACAGTTCTCGGAGAAGACAGATGCTGAAGTTTTTTAATGGATCTTCCTCGGTTTTTCGCCGTGTCAACGATTGATTGCAAGCGAGATGCTGCTTTCGAGTTTGCGACTTCACCGAAACAAACGGAATTAAACGAAAGACCTGGAAATTCCTTCAAAAAGACCTCAGTGTTGCAGTTATGAACTACCAGACGCTCAATGTGATATACTCTACCAAGTTTGAGCATATCCTTATTGCTATTCCAACCGAAATAATTTTCTGAAGGAATGCGGTTACACACTACGGCTCTGGGAGCCTTGTTCTCAATCTCTAATCCTTTAATTGATTTTATCATAGCTGTTATTTTTAGGCATTAATCCCGATTTGATACTTGCCTAAGGCATCAGGGATATACATACTAAGTCTTACTAATTTATTTTGTATATTCATACTAAGTTAAAACGTACTTTTTGTCAATATTTTCTGCAAAAATAGCGTATTTCTAATAATTAATTTTAGTTCAAATAAAAAAACGCCCAAAGTTTTTTATTGCATTTTGTGTAAAATTGTTATTATATAAAGCAAAATTGAAGTAATTATGTCTAACTATTTAAAATACAAATCAAATGGAACAAAGATTGATTGACGAAGCTACGGAAAAATTTGTAGCTGTGTATAAAAAAACACCGAAAGAGTGCGGTCTTACCGAAATAGGCATTTATGAGAAACAGAATGCTTTTTTGTACGCACATTCTAAAGAAGAAATTGTTGCCTACAAAACTTGTCAGAATATCATTCGTTGGATGATGGTATGGTATTTGTGGCCGCTGGCTCTTACGATGATTGTACTCATTTTTTGTGCTCTGCCTGAAGTGATTGCAGGTAACTGGCTGTCTATTGCTTTTGTAGGACCGGTGGCTTTTTTTGTTATGTGGGTAATTCTTTTTCTCGTGCTTGCGGCTAAGGCTTTGCATGCGGACAGAATCTCTCGTGACAGAGTTGTTTGGATAAATTACTAATATCCTAATCTAAAAATTAAGGGAGCATTTCGCTCCCTCTTTTTATTTTATTTTTTTTCCATCTTTGTAATATTCTATTCTGTTCAGTTTTCCTGTTGGATCATATATTTTGGCTTCACCTTCCAATTTATCGTTTTTAGCAGTTGCTTCTATAAATTTTTTACCGTTTTGATGATAAAAGATATATTCACCATTATTTATGCCATTTTCATAGCGCATTTTGTTAAATGGTATACCATCGTTATAAACCGTTAACATACCATGGATTTTTCCATCTACATATGGTATTTCGGCTGCAACTTTATTTGTTTTATCATCATAGATTTTCATTACACCGTTTTCTTTGCCATTTTTATATATTCTTTGAGTTTCCAGTTTCCCATTTGTATAATAGGTAGTAGCATTCCCATCAATAACGTCATTGGTAAAACGAGATTGAGATTGAAGTTTGCCGTTAGGATGCCACACTCTTTGGGCACCTTCTGCTTTATCATTTTTGTAATTTGCTTCAACCATTTTGGCCCCATTAGGAAAATAAGCAACAAATCGTCCATCTTTTTTACCGTTTTTATAGTTTGTTTCGCTTTGTTTATACCCTTTATCTGAGTAAGTTACGGCAACTCCTTCTCTTTTTCCGTTAACATATTTTGATTCAAAAACTACATTACCACTTTCGTACACAATTTTAGAAACTCCGTTCAACATACCATTTTTGTAGTTTGCATGACCTATAAATTTCATTTTAGCATTATTTGCTGTTCCTGTAGCAACTCCGGTAAAAGGTTTTTGATTTTTATCAACACAAATAACGACGTCATCTTGCTTTTTACAATTTAATTTTTCTCCATTTGATGTTTTTAAGTTTTGAGTTAGATAATCATCATAATTAAAATCGTCCTGATTCTTAATTAGAGACAAAACGTGAGGTTGTGATGCTTCCTGTTCAGCTTTAGGTTTTGCCATTTCTACGTTTGTGGCTTTTACACTATTGCTTACACCTGACTTGCCCCCAAATGTTTGAGCATTTGCATTTAAGGCTAACATACATAAACCTAAAAACAGTATACTTTTCTTCATAATATTCTCCGCATTATTATGTTATCATACTTACAATAGTTACATAATAATCATAGCTTGTAAATAGTTTATTAATTTATACCTCTTGAAATTTTTGTTTTTTAGTGTTACTCTATTTTTCGTAAGTATGGTTTTTGTAAAAAATCGGCTTACGTTGGATTAACAAGTATGGAGTTTTTATGTTATTTGTAAGGCCCGCTGTAGCTAAATACAGCATTTTTAAGCAGACAAAACAGTTTGCTGTTTTTTGTTCAACTTTTATATTATGTGAGGGCAAAACTGTTCTGAAAGGAGTGTAATTATGCTTACTTTCAGAGAAGGTTTAAATGATAACGATCCTCAAATCATTAAAAACATTGCGGCATCGACCGGATTTTTTGATAAAGAAGATATTGATACAAACTATCAATTAGCTCATGATTGGATAAAAACCAACCAAAACAATAGAAAATGCGATGTAGATTTCCTTTTGGTCGAAATGGAAGGGAAAACGATTGCTTATGCTTGTTTCGGAAAAATTCCGACAACGGAGTCATCTTATGAGTTATATTGGTTATCAACTCATAACGAATATCGAGGTTGTGGTGTAGGACGTTTATTAATGCGGCAACTGATTGATAAAATTTCCCAATCAGGAGGTACAAAATTGTTTGTAAAAACAGACGGAACGGAACAATATTTACCGACACGTCGGTTTTATGAATCTTGCGGTTTTATGCAGGAGGCTTGCCTAAAAGGATATTATGGCGATAAGGATGATTGTTGTATCTATTCATATAAGATTCCGCATATTAATATGGAAACATATAATGTTTTAGCTGCAGAATAAATAAAAGCCCTGTTTCTAACAGGGCTTTTTTGTTTGAAATTTTTCTGATATATAATATTATCAAAACAAAATAAGAGGAGAATTTGATATGATTAAGGCAATTGTTTTGGTTGTGGTAATTGTAGCATTGTTGGTATTGCTCGGAAGCGGTATTCATCTTTATCGTGTTGCGCAAAAAAATGCTTATGAAATGGCAAAATTTGAAAATACGGATATTAAACTCGAGACTAAAACCGGAAAAACTTTGGTGGTTTATTATTCTCTTTCCGGTCACACCAAAGAAATTGCCGAAAAAATTGCTGATTATACCAATGCTGATATTTTTGAAATTCAAACCACCGAAAAATTTAAGATTGATGCTACGTTTTATATAAATGTACGCAAACAGCTCAAAAAGGGAAAATACCCTCAAATCGTAGAGCCATTACCTGATTTTTCGAAATATGATACAATTTTTGTCGGTGGTCCGGTTTGGTGGTATGCTCCGGCAACTCCATTGTTAGCATTTTTGAAAAAAGCGGATTTCAAAACCAAAAAAGTAGTACCTTTTTCTACTCAAGGCAGCAATTATGGCAGTTTCTTTGTTGATTTTAATAAAATGGCTTATAATGCTAAATTTCGTCCGTCAGAATCGTTTAATAATTTGCCGGAAAAATACAACAAAGCCGTGAATAACAAAATTATCAGTTGGATAAACTCTATCAACTAATCTATTTTACAATATTTTGCAATTTCTTCGCAAATTGCCGTTTTATCTTTTTCTTCCATTGCATAAAGCGGGATAGAAAATGGGGTGAATTCGCAATTTTTACATAGATTTTGCATAAAAGTAAGCGGATAAACAACACGTGGTTTTAGGTCAAAAACAATAGCTTCTCGTCCGCCACACATAACTTTTGCTTTAATTTTGCGGGCTTGTACCACATCTATCCATAACAACGGTACCGCGTGGTCAATTTGTATCCCTCTTTCGTCAATGTGAGCAAGCCTTTGCGGAACAAATAAAACGAAACTTGTTGCTATCATAAACAGGGTAGGGAATAACATTAAAATCAGTGACATTGTTACACTGTTGCATGCGGTTAATGTTATTGTCAGTGAAATGATAAAAACCACTAAACTGATTATAAAAATTTTTCTCAATTCTTTTTTGCTATAATAAAAATCCATTTTCTTACCCTCCGCATCGGTATTATATCACAAATAAAAATAAATCCAACATAATAAAAATATTGAAAAAAATATGATTTTGCATATAACTATAATCAGTTTAAACTTTATGAGAAAGACAAAATAATGAAATTGAAAAAAAGATATATAGTTCTTGCGGCTGTAATCGGAGCGATAGCCGGCGGAGTTTATTATGTTTCACACAATTTGGAAAATATTGTAAAATCTGCGGTTAATAAATATGGCAGTCAAGTTACCGGTACCGAAGTTAAATTAGGCGGATTTTATTTTGCACCGCTCAAAGGTGAAGTTAAGTTGAGCGATTTGACCGTTGCAAATCCAAAGGGTTATGCAAAACCGTATATTATCAGTTTAGGGGAAATTTTTGTAAAACTTAATGTAAAATCTTTGACCGAGCCGGTTATTGTTGTTGAAAAAGTCAGTGTCGTAAAACCTGAAGTTACGTATGAATTGAAAAATGTTACCAATAATAATGTTTCCGATTTGTTGGCAAATATTAATAAAAATACGGCTTCTGCTGATAAAACGGAAACTCCGAAGGAAGAAGTTAAAAAGGAAGAAAAGTCCGGAGAAGGCAAAAAGGTTGTTGTTGACTTGGTTAGTGTCAGTGAAGGACAGGTTAATATTGCGGCATCTATTGCCGGAAAAGGAGCAGGAGCGGCCATTCCTTTGCCGACTATCGAAATCAAAGATATAGGAAAAGAAAAAGGCGATAGCGGAAAGAGTTTGTCAGAAACTGTTGTTGTTATCTTGAAAAAGATTTTGAACACATCTTATCAAACAGTTGTAGAAAAAGGTTTAGGCGGTTTGAAAGATGTTGCAAACGACGGTATTAAGGCTCTCAACGATAAAGCAGACAGCTTAAAAGAAGAAGCAAAAGGCTTTTTGAAAAATATTTTTTAGTTGATGGTTATTAATAAAAAAACTCCTCGTTTTGTTAGGCGAGGAGTTTTTTTATATTGTCTTATCTTATCTTCCGATACCGGCAAAGCCCATAAATGCCAAAGATAACAAGGCGGCTGTTATTAATACGATAGGAACTCCTCTGACGGCTTTGGGCATACTTGCCATAGAAGCGTTTAAGCGTTCACGGAGTCCGGCAAATAGGATAATAGCTAAGGTAAAGCCCATTGCATTTGCTAAACTGAAACATACCGAATATATCAGGCTGTATTCTTTTTGAATTGATAATATGGCAATACCTAAAACGGCACAGTTGGTTGTGATGAGCGGTAAGAAAATACCTAATGCCTGATAGAGTGCAGGAGATGTTTTCTTTATGATGATTTCAACCATTTGAACCAATGAAGCAATTACCAAAATGAACACAACCGTATTCATAAATTCTAATCCGTTGGGAACCAAAAGCTTATAATATACCAAATATGTGGCAATACTGGCGATGGTCATAACAAACATAACGGCCAAACCCATTCCGGCTGCGGTAGATATTTTTTTGGAAACTCCCAAAAACGGGCAAATTCCTAAAAATTGCGAAAGAACAATATTGTTTACCAAAATGGCAGAGATAAAAATCATAGTTAAACTCATTTGTTTGCTCCACTAATTTTGTTAAATACCATAATCAAACCGGCTAAGGCTAAAAATGCTCCCGGAGGCATAATGAACAGCAGGATAGGGTAGCCGTCTTCGCCAACAAAATTCCACCCGAGAATAGAACCGGCACCCAAAATTTCTCTAATACCGCCTAACAAGGCTAAAGCAATGGTAAATCCGATACCCATGCCTAAACCGTCTAAAAATGATTGCCATATATTGTTTTTGGAAGCAAAGGCTTCTGCACGGCCCAGAATGATACAGTTAACCACAATCAACGGAATATAAATTCCGAGTTGAGCATGTAATGCCGGCAAATAAGCTTCCATCAGCAAATTGATGATGGTTACAAAAGAGGCTATAATAACAATATAGCAAGGAATACGAACCATGGCCGGAATTAAGTTTTTAACCAGAGAGATAGCCATGTTTGATAAAGCTAAAACAAATAATGTAGCCAGTCCCATTCCGATACCGTTTGCCATTGAGGTTGTAACCCCCAATGTCGGACACATTCCGAGCATCATAACAAATACGGGGTTTTCCTTAAAAATACCTCGAGTTAAATTTTGCATGCTTTTACTGGTCATTTCCGGCTCCTCCTGCAAATTTTTTATATGCTGTTACGGCCTTTTTTACAGCTTCTACAACTGCGTTTGAACTTATTGTTGCTCCGGTAAGAGCATCAATTTCGCCACCGTTTTTACTCAGTTCAAAATTGTCATCATGAGCATTGAGACCGACAAACTGTTCACTGAATTTATTTTCGGTAATTTTAGTTCCTAATCCCGGTGTTTCGTTTTGTTGGATGATTTTATATCCGGTTACCGTTCCGTCCATTAAGATACCGATAATCAATTCTATTTTTCCGCCAAAGCCGTTGTTACTGTAAGATTTTATGGCAACAGAAGTAATTGTTCCGTTTTCTCTGGCCGGATAAAGTTCTAAGTCTCCTCCCGAAAGAGTGGTTCTTTCATCAAAAGGCTTGTTATCAAAATTGCCGACCATTTCTTCGATGGCTTTAGAAATTTTCATCGTTTTAGATGCTTCTATCGGTTCTTTGGTTTTTTGATATACATAACCGATTGATGCAGCTGAACATACTGAGACGACAGTCATCGCCATAATCATATTAAAAAGACTTGATTTTACAGGTTTCATCTATTTTCTCCCTGTGCCGAAAATACGAGGTTTAGCAAGCTTATCAATAAGCGGAACAAATGCGTTCATAATCAAAATTGCAAAAGAAACACCTTCCGGATAGGCACTGTAACGACGAATAACAAAAGTTAAAACACCGCAACCGATGGCAAATATAATTTTGCCTTTTTTACTCATCGGAGAAGTTGTATAATCGGTAGCCATAAAAAATGCCCCTAAGAATAAACCGCCGGACAACAAATGGGTAAGCGGATCAAGAGAAGCATCTCCGGTATAATAGGCAAAACCGGCGGTTAAAACAAAAAATGTTGCGACATAATAGAACGGAATATGCCAAGATATTACTCTGCGATATAATAAATAAACCAAACCTAAAAGCAAAGCTACGGCAGATACTTCTCCCATTGAACCACCGGTATAACCTAAAAACATTTCTAAATAATTAGGAATATTAGATGTTAAAGATGTTGCGGAAGTTCCCGCATCTGCGTGCTTCAAAATTCCTAAAGTTGTTGCCGAAGTAGAAACATCTGCATTCATAAAATCGAAAAGTTTAGGTTTTACCCAAGTTGTCATTTGAATCGGAAATGATATGAACAAAAATACACGTCCGATTAATGCAGGATTAAATAGATTTTTTCCTATTCCGCCAAAGGCAACTTTAGCAATTATTATTGCAACAAAACAACCGATGAGCGTCATCCATACCGGCATATTGCAAGGTAAATTATACGCCAATAACAAACCGGTAACAATCGCAGATAAATCTTTTGTTGAAGGTTTTACTTTCAAAATATATTTACAGGCAATGTATTCCATTACCACACAACCGGCAACGGCGGTAACAATGGTTATCAAAGCATTCAATCCGAACAAAGCAATTGCAACCAGTCCTGCAGGTACTAATGAGATGATAACATCACGCATTATTGACATGGTGTTTGTCGGAGAATACATGTGAGGGGCAGTCGAAACTTTTAGCATAGTTTATAGTCCTATTTGTTTTTTCTTATTTCATATTTAGCCAATTTACAATAGTCAAGCAATGGAATGCGAGCCGGACAAGAATATGCACAACAACCGCATTCAATACAATCAAGTACATGAATTTTTTTAGCTTCCTGATATTCTCCGTTGCGAATTAAACTATGTATGAGATATGGCTCAAGACCTTGCGGACATACATCAACACAAGTTGCACAGCGGATACAGGGGTTAACTTCCGGTTTGTATGCACTTTCATCTTTTAATATCAAAATTCCCGAACTTATTTTGGTAATCGGAGCATCTAAATTGACTCCGGCAATCCCCATCATCGGACCGCCGAATATGATTTTTCCGATTTCACTTTTTTTTCCTGCTTTTTCAATTAAATAAGATGACGGAGTTCCGATACGAACACGGAAATTTCCTGCTTTTTTAACGTCATCGCCACTAACTGTTACAATACGTTCAAACAAAGGTTTGTGCTTTTGAACAGCTTCATAAATAGCAAATGCCGTTCCAACATTTTGTACCACGCAATGAACATCTATCGGTAAACATCCCGGAGGAACTTCTCGACCGGTAACTGCGGCAATAAGTTGTTTCTCGGCTCCTTGCGGATATTTTGTGGCACATACTTGAACATTAACTCCCACATAGCGACGAGTTACTTGCTGCAGAGCTTTTATCGCTTCCGGCTTGTTTTCGTCTACGGCGATAATTGCATTTTGAATGCCTAAGGCTTTATTTATTACTTTAGCACCGATAACGATTTGTTCAGCACATTCTTGCATCAGACGGTCATCGGCGGTTAAATACGGTTCACATTCAATTCCGTTTAAGATAAGGCAATCAACTTTTTTGCCTTCGGGAACAGTTACTTTTATCGGGGTAGGGAATCCTGCTCCGCCCATGCCGACAATACCTGCACCACGGATAATTTGTACTATTTCTTCGGCAGAAGCGGTGATTTCGCTGACAATATCGGGGGTTTTATCAATACTTTCTTCCCATTCGTCGCCTTCTACTCGAATCGTTATCATTTTTTCAAGATATCCGCCGCCGGTTTCGTTTTCTTCTACCTTTATTACTTCACCAGAAACGGAGGAGTGAACATCGGCAGAAACAATACCGTCGGCATCGGCGATGAGTGTTCCGACCTTAACTTTATCACCTTTTTTTACTAAAATTTTTGCCGGAGCACCAATGTGTTGTCTTACCGGAATGGTAACAACCTCAGGGATTCCTGCATCTTCAATGGCAACATCTGAGGACAATTTAAATTTATCAGGATGGATACCCCCTGTTGTGAAGGTTTTAATTTTGCTCATTCTTTTCTCCTGTATAAACAATAGCACCTGTCGGACAAGCAGAAGCAAGTTCTGCACCATATTGTTCGGCTGAGACAGATGTAGGAATATATGATAAATTGTTTTCAACTTTTACATCTGCGCAAACTTTTGTACATTTCATGCAACCGATACATGCTGCTTTACAGTTTTTACGTGCGGTTGCACCTTTTTGTTTGTTGTTACATGCAACATATACACGAACGCCTTTCGGACCCACAGGTCTGATTTCATACAATCCTCTCGGACAGATACGAACACATGCTCCGCAAGATGTACATTTATCGGGATTCACTTCGGGTAAGCCTGTTTTGGGATTCATTTCAATAGCACCGAAAGGACAATTACGAACACAATCTCCCAGACGAAGACAACCGTTAGGGCAACCGGTCTTGCCGACAAAGACTCTTGATGCCAAACGACAATTTTTTAACCCGACATATTCTACCTTGTCGGGAGCATTTTCACAACTGCCGTTACAACGCAAAACGGCCACCGTAGGCTCGTGGTCTTCGGCAGCATAACCTAATTTTTGAGCAATTTTTGTCATTACATTACGACCGCCGACCGGACAATATAATGAACGAAATTCTTCGGCGGTGGAGGTTGCACAACGATTGGCGAAATCTTGGCAACCGGCGCTACCGCAGGCTCCACAGTTTGCTTGCGGTAAAATTTCGGCAATTTCTTCTGCTAATACATTAGGTTCTACTCTAAATTTTTTGGCGGTAAAATACAATACAATCGCAGCAATGACGGCAATAACCGATAAAATGGCGATGTTAAATAATATTATCTCTGTCATATCCGTATTTCTATTGTTAAACTTGGCGATAAAATAGCATCATTTTTTTTTATTGAAAGCTATTTTTTGTATTTATCTTATCTTAATAATCAAACTTTTTTTCAAATTATTACGAAAAATCCACAACAAAATATAATATGGGAACAATATTGACAATCCGCATAATGCCGAAGTGGTCTCATTCTGAGTATATATAAAACTCAAAAATAAACTAAAAATTACTAAAAACAATGGGATAATGTAGCCGTATAAGGCGGCATAAAAAGCCTGCTTGCTACTGATTATAACTTCCACTTTTTGCCCTGTTTTATAATTTTCGGGAGTTTCAGCTTCTACCTCTATTTTGTGCTGTTTGGTTGTTTGTGAGCAGGCATCTTTCAACGCACAACTGCCACAAGCTTCTTTTTGAGCTATTTCAACGGTTATAATGTTTTGTTTTATTGCGGTTATAATTCCGCTGTGTGCTATTTCTGTCATTGTCCTATTAACTTTTGTGCTTTTTGAGAAACAATATTTTTGATTTGGTTGTCTTCTGTTTTTACAAACATAATAACTGCCAGTTTATTGTTATTTGCAAAATTCAGTCCCTTTTCTTCTCCCATAGACATTATTGCAGTTGCCAAACCGTCTGCTATCATACAGCTTTCATGGAATACCGTAACCGATAACAGATTATTTTTTGCCGGATATCCGGTTTTAGGGTCTATGGTGTGAGAATATTTTTCTTCACCGATATAAAAGAAATTGCGATAATCTCCCGAAGTTGCTACGGCATAATCTTTTAAGGTAACTACAAAAGCATTTTCGTTTGTAGTTTCACTGGGTTTTACAACTCCGACGTTCCATCCTTTTATTTCTTTTGATTTATTGCCGGAAGCGACAACTTCACCGCCGACTTCAATTATAAAATCGGTATATCCCAACGATTTTAGAAGTTTAGCCAATCTGTCAACACCATATCCCTTGGCTATAGCCGAAAGATTTATCATAATATCTTTATCTTGTTTTTTCAGTTGGCTATAATCTTTATTAAACTGAATTTTATCAAATCCGGTTGTCTTCAACATATTGGCAATATCTTCTTCATTCGGTATCTTTTTGATTTTTCCGGTAGTACCAAAGCCCCATAAATCAATCAGTTTTCCTGTGGTAGGGTCAAATGCTCCATTACTCATTTGATATATTTTATAAGAGTTTTTGAGCAAAAATTGCATATCTTCCGATAGTTCAATCCATTGGTTAGCTTCAGCTTTATTGATTTCGGATATTTCGGAAGTTAAGTCAAAAACAGACATTCTCGCATTTATTTTTGACAATTCGTCATTTATACTTTTTTGAAGTAATTTATTTTCGTCAGAATTGCGAATTTTTACGGTGTAATATGTACCGAAAATTTTGCCGGTTACTATGTGATAGGTCTTTTTCGGTCCGATAAAAAACCAAACAACGGCGGTTAAAAATATGAAAAGTGCAAAAAATTTTAATATACGCATAACTTAAAAACCATAAAATTAGTAATTATTTTATATTTAATGTTTATATTATAATAAAATCCATTTTTTGAAAGGCAACCCATTATGAAAGAATATCTACAAAATTTAAAGAAAAAAGCGGAAGAAAAGCAAGTTTTTGAAAAAATGAAAAATGCAACTTCCGGAGTTGTTTCCGTATGTCAGAAGATTTATGGCAAGGCATATAATTTTTTTAATGCCGCCGGTACTAAATTGGGAAAAATAGGAATAAAGGCCAATGCCGTAAGTTGGGTTGGTTTCGGTATAGGTTTGTTTGCGGTTAATTTTTTAGCAATGGAAATGTACGGATGGGCATTGGTTGCAATTTTGCTCAATCGTTTTTGTGACGGTTTAGACGGTGCGATTGCCAGAGCTACAAAAGTTACGACTTTCGGTGTATTTTTAGACGCGACACTTGATTATATTTTTTATGGTGCAATTATCTGGGGTTTTGCGTTAGGAAATGCTGAAAATGCAGGAGCTGCAAGCTTTTTGATGTTTGGTTTTTCGGCAGCGGCTTGTGCAATGTTGGCATATTCGGTCGTAGCGTATAAAATTAATTCTAAACAAGAGCTCAATTTGGACAATTCTCCGTTTTATTTGGGAGGAATTGCCCAAGGTTCGGAAACTTTGGTGGTTTTAATTTTGTTATGTTTAATGCCGAAATGGTTTGTTCCTTTGGCCATTATTCTCGGTGTCCTTTCTTTGATAAAGGCATTTAGTGTAATTGTTGCTGCATATTACAATTTTGTAATTATGGCAAAGAAATAAAGATGATAAAAAAAATATTCTTTATCTTTTGTTTATGTTGTTATTGTGCAACGGTGTCTGCCATTGAAAAGCAGACACCGCAAGCAGTTGCAGAGTTGACAGCATCAACGGATAAAGAAAATGTTGTTATCAATTTAATCCTTAAACCTAAAAACGGTTGGTATATTCATTCTCATAATCCCGGAGAATTCGGGATGCCGGCTGAAGTAAAATGGAGCAAAGGGGATTATGATATTATTGATGAAAGTTGGAGCATCGGCGAGGATATTCTGTATCACGGATTTGGAATAAATGCGTATAAAAATTTCGGCGAGTATCATGCTATGATTAAAGCTGATAACAATGTTACCCCTGAATTTGAAGTTTCCTTTATGTCTTGTAAAGATGAGTGTGTACCCGAAGAGATACATTTTACTCTTACACCTGAAGTTTTTGTGCAAGACAAATTGGAATTTATTCCGCCGGAAAAAGAAATATTTGGGCATGCGATTCTTTTTGCTTTTGTCGGTGGCTTGATATTAAATTTAATGCCCTGCGTTTTTCCGGTTTTATTTATAAAAATAATCGGAATTATTCGAATAAAAAACAAAAAACAAAGTATTATTGATGGTTTGAATTATATGTTTGGAGTTGTTTTCAGCTTTTTGATAATAGCTCTTATTTTGCGAATTTTTAAGCAACAAGGACAAATGTTAGGTTGGGGATTTCAATTACAATCATCTTATTTTGTAACAATTATGACGATTGTGTTTTTTGTTTTGGGATTGATGTTTCTTGATGTTGTACGAGTTAATATTCGAATAAACACAATGCCGGTAAATTCGTTTTTTACCGGACTGTTATCGGTTTTAATTGCCAGTCCTTGTGCGGCACCTTTTATGGGAGCTGCAATAGGTTTTGTTTTGACCTCTAATGTACCTGCGAGTGTATTTTTTACGGTGTTTGGAGCTTTGGCTTTAGGATATTCTTTACCTTTTACTTTAGCCGGATTTTTCCCCGAATTTATGAAGAAAATTCTACCCAGACCGGGAAAATGGATGCTGATATTAAAAAGATTTTTTGCGTTACCGATGTTTGTTACTTGTGCATGGTTGCTGTGGGTATTATGGGGAAATATAAACGTTAATGATAAAATTTGGCAAAAATATGATTCGGAAAAAGTAGAAACCTTGATTGCAAACAATGAGAAAGTATTTATAGATTTTTCGGCTAAGTGGTGTTTGACCTGTTTGGCAAATGAAGAAGTTGTATTATATAGCGATGATTTTACAAATTTGGCTAAAGAGAGAAAAATACATCTCTTCAAGGCTGACTGGACTTCAAAAGACAAAGAAATAGGAGAGGCTCTCTCAAAATATGGCAGAAGCAGCGTTCCTTTATATGTTTACTATTCTGATAAAGGTAAATACATTATTTTACCGCAGTTGCTTAATTTTGAAATTCTTTCCGAAAAATTGCAGTAGTTATTTGCAGATAAAACCGCCGCCTAATACAATATCTTCATCATAGAATACGACCGATTGACCGGGGGCAATAGCTTTTTGCGGTGTGTCAAATTCAACCGATACCTCATCGTTTTCCAAAGGTGTAATTGTTGCCGGAGTAGGTATTTGAGATGAACGTATTCTGCTCATAACTTTTTTAGGTGAATTTATTCCCTCAATGGCCATCCATGAAAGATTGTTGCAGACAAGTGATGATTGTAAGGTATCTTCATCAAATCCCAAAATTACTTCGTTTTTGTCTTTGTTTATACCGATTACATATAACGGTCTTTCGGCAGAAACACCCATACCGCGTCTTTGTCCGATGGTAAATTGCCAAAATCCGCTATGTTTACCTAAAATTTTCCCGTTCTTATCTACAAAATTTCCTTCCTTAGGTTCATTTTGCAAAATGTCATTAATGTTGCCGGAATAAAAATCTTGGCTATCAGCTTTGTCTGCAACGTCCAGACCGGCAAGTCGGGCAAAATCACGGACTTCGGATTTTGAATATCCGCCGATGGGCAACAAAATGCGTGAAAGCTGTTCTTGAGAAAGGCGATATAAAAAGTAAGACTGATCTTTTTTAGGATCTAATCCTTTCATAATTTGATAGCGTCCATTATTGTTCAGTTCTAAACGGGCATAATGTCCGGTAGCAAATTTTTCAAATTCCAATCCTTTTGCACGAGCAGTATTTGGCAGGGCATCAAATTTAATTGTTGAATTACATAAAACGCAAGGATTAGGGGTGCGACCGCTCATATATTCGGTTTTGAAATTGTGCAAAACCGTTTTTTTGTATTCTTCAGCACAGTCAAATACATAATAAGGAATATCAAGAATATTACAAATTTTGCGAGCAGATTCGATGTCTTGTTCGATATGCGGACTAAAGCAGCCGTCAGCACTTTCGTTGCCACGGAAATTGGTGTTTTTGTCCCATATTGACATTGTGGCACCGATTACGTCGTGTCCGGCTTGTTTCAACAAATAGGCTGTTGCTGCCGAATCGACACCTCCGCTTAACCCTACTAATATTTTCATTTTATATCCTTGTATTTGTTATGTTGAGCCGATTATGACTTTTTGTGGAAATTTAATCAAGATTTTTTTAATTTTTATGATTGTAATATTAAAAAAACTATGTTAATCTAATTTTAGACAAAAAATGACAACAAAGTGAGTTTGATATGGCATACAATAATGTTTATCGTGGAAATGATTATCCCAGAAGACCCAGCCGTCAAGAGCAACAAAAGGCGGCAGAAATAGCATTTTTAAAAAGACAGCCAGCAATAGAAAGAGCTCCTGTGCATGGGGAAAAAGTAGGAACTGAACGACAAGTTAATCCAACTAAAAGATGGCGTTCCAGTGAAGAAGAAACTCATACAGAGTTGTCAAAATTTATAAATGTAGCCTACGATTATTTAAGAGATGGCGATGATTTATATTTCAAAATGTTAGAAAATAGATCAAGTATTTTGGGAATACGTTGTTCTAATCCTGAAAAGGTAAGAGATGCTTTGAAACAAGCTCTTGATAAACGAAAATTGTATGAAGTTAAAATGCTTTATAATTTAGCGAAAAAAGAAAATGGAGAACAAGCGGTTGCACAATATTTGAAAGATAAAAGACCGGAAGAAAGGTTTCATTCCGTAAAGTCTTTGTTGGAGTATTTCAGGGATCATCCAAACGACAGTAATTTAGAAATTTGTAATAAAATTATGAAAAGTTACGGGATGGAAATTGTCGCTATCCCTAACAGAGAGACTCCTGTTCATGATCGTCAGGTTTTGAGAGCTGTATTTGATGGTTTCCTAAAAATTCCCGAAAAGGATAAGGCTACCGGAGAAGTAGGGTATTCTGCCGGTTACATAGGTTTTGCAAGCCCTCAAGGTTTACAAGGGGCACAATGTGAAACGATAAAAGCTCCGGAAAGTTACGATTTTGAGAATAATGCTGCTATTAGAGCTATGCAAATGAGTGAAAATTTAGAAAATTTAATCCCTGCAGTGAAGAGTATTGTTCGAAAATCGGGAATGCCTGCAGAGGTTTTTGATGGTTTGTCTATGTCGGATATTGCACATATGCTATATACAAATAAGTATAAACGTGAACCGCAGGCAGGAGAAACAATATCTTTAACGGCATTAAATGAAAATTGTACAGAAGGAGTAAAACAGAGATTTTGGCTTGAATTCGGTAAAGATACAGAAAAAAGGAATAATTTGAAAAAATGTCTTGAGAATAGAAATGTTGATCCTAATTTTATAGCTGATTTGTTAGTACAAATAAAAGAAAACGGTTCAGTTACTTTACCGGATGCTGATAATAAGGAAAAATACAATCAGCCGGTTCCAACTCTATCTTTGCACCATAAATTCTATATTCAAGATGCTGTATTTCTTGGCGATAAGATGAAAGTTGATAGTTTGAGCAACTTTGAAGTTATTGTTGATTACGCTGGTCAAGAAACACATGATGATTTAAAACATGGTGCAGATTGTGTTAGCGAAGACGGTAATACAGCATATCGATTAGTTTATATTGATGACGGAAAAGGTAATGATTATTACCTTACAGCGGGGTTGGAAGATGTTTATTCAACTGCACGAGGTCAAGAATCTTCTCGTGTTACATATAATAAACTGGCAGGGATGTATGCCACAGAACAGAAAGGTAAAGAATGAAAGAAATAATAGATTTATTGCGTAATTCGCATAAAGCTTCTTTAGGCGGGAAAGCCGATGTTCGTCATAATATTGATGCCAGAAAATATTTAGCCGAAGAAGAAATGGCAGTTTTTCCCGACGAGTTTTTTACCATGGTAAAATATGCAAATGGTATACGAGGAGATGGCATAAACGTATACGGAATTTTACCTGATGCAGAAAATACTAATTTCAAAGATGCAGTGTATGAAAATGAGCGTTTAGATAGAAGCGATATTTCTACAATATCGGTTTTGGGGGATAATGAGTTTGATTATCTGGTTTATGACAATCTTGCTAAAGAATATCAAATGCGTGATAAATTAGATGATGTTGTAACTTATAATTTTGCTACACTGGAGCAAGCAATAAAATATATGTTTGGATTGTAAAAAAAATTGACAAAAAATATTGACACAAAATCGTGAGTTGTATATAATGACTCACGATTTTGATTTTTATGACTATTTATTTTACCTTAAAATTTACAAAAAATGAAGATTAACCAAATTGATGTAAAGATCGTTAAAGGCGATATTGCGACGATTAAAGCGGATGGTTACGTTGTTCCTCAATATAGGAATGATACATCTAAAACAGGAGTTTCAGCACGAATGGTTTGTTCTCCTCTTTATCGAGCAGTAATGGACTATGAAATGATTGCCATGTATGTAGCGCAAATTCCTTTCGGATATGCTATTGCTGTACCTGTTAATGTAAAACGCGATATCGGACCTTCACATCTTATTCATGTAGCGACTTTGGGTGTGCCGGAAAATGAGGCTTTCAAAACAATTCAGTTAGCTGTTTTTGCTGCACTAAAGGAAGCTGAAAGATGTGGTTTATCTGAGATTGCTATTCCTGCATTGGGAACCGGAGAAGATGCTCCTCTTGACGAATCGATGTCAGCAAAGGCTGTTTTATCTGCCATTGCTTCTTTTAAGTCAATGGGAAGTGTAACAAAAGTGATTATCCCTATTTCCAAAACGGGAGGGATGTATCGTAAGTTTGTCGGTATATTAAGACATAATCATGTTTTTGAGTCTTATATTGACAACACTCTGCAGGAAAAGTATGAGGAGTTGATACGGAAGATGAAACGCACTTCTAAGATCAATGCCTGAGTGTTTAATTTTAAGATGCAAGAGACAAAGACAGTCTCTTGCTTTTTTTTTGTTTTTTGCTATGTTGGGCGATAGGAGAATATAATGAAAATTTTATTGTTATCTTGTTGTGCCCCTTGTTCTTGTGCCGTAATTGAAAAAATGGCACAAGAAAAAGCCGATTTTTCAGTGGTGTTTTATAATCCTAATATTCGTCCCTTTGCCGAATATGAAAAACGTTTGCAAGAAAATAAAACTGTTTGCGAAAAATATGGGGTGAATTTTATATCTCTGGAATATGATAACGAACGTTGGTGTTCTTTAACTCAAGGTCTGGAAAACGAACCGGAGCGAGGTAAACGCTGTGATATATGCTTTGAAATGCGTCTTATCAGAGTCATGGAATATGCAAAATCTAACGGATTTGATGCGGTTGCTTCCGTTTTAGGGGCTTCTCGTTGGAAAGATTTGGCACAAGTAAATCGAGCTGCACAGCGAGCCTCACAAAAAACATTTGTACCCTACATAGAAATAGAAGCCCGCAAATCAGGAATGCAAGAGCGTCGACTTTTTCTCACAAAAGATTTAAATCTTTATAATCAAAGGTATTGCGGGTGCAAGCCTATAAAAGACTGATAAAAGACGTATAATGGGCAACTAAATACAGAAATATCAGATAAAAATTTTTATCACGTACCTCTTTGTACGCTCAAAAAATTTTTTCTTCATTTCTTATTATTTGCCTCATTCTCCGTCTTTTATATTAATGCGTATGGGCAACTAAATACAGAAATATCAGATAAAAATTTTTATTACGTACCTCTTTGTACGCTCAAAAAATTTTTTCTTCATTTCTTATTATTTGCCTCATTCTCCGTCTTTTATATCAATGTTAGAATAAAATATATGTTTCTAAATAAAAATTGTATTTGACAATAGATAACAAATAAAATAGCCTAATTCTGCATAGGTTGATTACCTATGTGAGGTTTCATACCCTCTATAAGTTGTCTGTTAACAGACGTAAAACTGCCTTTTGGTCTGATTGACCGGAAGGCAGTAGAATATGTCGAATATACTGCACTATTCTTATAATAGGTATGAACTTCCGGTCGCCTCTCATCAAGGCGATTAATTTTATTTAGAAAGGAAGTTTTTATGAAAAAAATAGTATTATTGGCAGGTATTGCCACAAGTTTGTTCGCATTTAATGCTAATGCGGTGGAATTTAATCCTTACATTGGTTTAGATTTTGCTTATTCTGATTTTGGAACAAAATCAGAAGCAAAAAGTGTTGTTGAAAATAAATATAATTCGTTCAAAGTTGATTTAGGTGCAAAATTACATAAAAATTTTGGATTAGAATTATTTTATCAACAATCTGGTGATGAAGATAAATCTGCTGTTGATATTTTTGGAGATACATTAAAAACAACAACAGAATATAAAGCATATGGTATTGATGCTATAGGCTATTTACCTATTGTTGATAATGTAGAAGGTTTAGCCTCCGTTGGTTTTGCAAAATATGATTTTAAAGCTAAATTTGGTGGAGACTATTATGGTCACGGTGATGAAGATAATATGGCTTTGCGTTTAGGAATAGGTGCTCAATATAATATTAATAATCATTGGGCAGTGAACGGAATGATTCGTTATGCAAAAATTGATGATGGTTCAGATGATGTTTATGAAGATTTAACAGAATTTTCTCTTGGAATTAGATATAAGTTCTAATCTGGAAACGTAGTATCCTTAAACCTCCCTTGTTTGTAGCAAGGGAGGTTTTTTGTTGAATATTATTGCTTAGGTAATTTGAATACCATTTTTTGTTCCATCGGTTCAAAGCCGTAATTTACATAAAATTTGTATGAATCGACATTTTTGTTATAAACACCGAGCCTTATTTCATCAATATTGCGTTTTTGGCATATTTCAAAAAAATGGTTCATCAATTTTTTACCGATACCCTGATGTCTGATTTCTTTCTTAACTCCAAAATTTCCGATATGGGCAATATGGGGGGCTATCAAATAAGGTGCGTTTTTTATATCTGCCAGCAAATATCCGCAAATTGTTCCGTTTTCCTCAGCAACTAAAGCGATAGTGTTTTCATCTTCAAGAGAAGTTAAAAATGCCATTTGTTCAAAATTGTCATCTTGTTCGGTAAAATATCCGTCTAAAATATCAATATGGTGTTGTCTTACTTCTCGGCAAAGTTCTAAAATTTGGGATAAATCTTCTTTGGCAAAATTTCTTATTATCATTTTCTACCTCTTTTTTTTAGAGATAATATTATATAAAAAATATAATATCAATATACAAAAAATGGCTCCCATTTGGAGGGAGCCTTGAATTACTTACGTAAACTGTGCTTAATTGCAATTTGCGCAACAATATCCTGACAGAGTTCTTTATAAACTTCCGGCCACACAACCTTGTTGAAGTCATAAAGCTCGTTGTAGAGGAAAAATGTTTCCATGGCCTTTTTGTTGTTCACATTGTGATACACTTTGCAGATAAACAAAAATAGCGCATTAAAGGAAAGAGGATATTCTCTGATAAGAGATTGAACCTGTTTCCAGTTGTGCATAGTAATTGCAAATTGTTCAATTACTTCTACTTCTTGACTATAATCATGGCAAAAAAGTTTGCGGTAGCTGAGAATACGAATAATCTCTGCTTCGGGTGAAATCAGAGAGCAATGCTTAATCATATTAAGAAGCTGATTTTCGTGAACTATACTTCTCTTGATTTTTCGCTCTTTAGCAACTTTTTTTGCCGTTTCATAATCTTTTGCTTGTAGCAAATCGATAATTTTTTTCATAGGCTAATAAGTTTAGAATAATTTGAAATAGGAGTTTTATATAACATATTTTTTGCTGTTTGACAATAAATAAAAAAAAGAGAGGCTTGGCCTCTCTTTGAAAATTACGTAATCGTTTACTGATTCATGGATGCATTCAAGCACATCTCTACCGCCCAAGCTTCGAAGTCAAACTCTTTCTCGCCTTTCTCGAAGAGGTTTATATCCATCTCCGAAATACGGGTGAGGACTTTCTCAGCCGGAGCAGTTGAGCCATGGAATACACAGACAGTGATGTTTTCAATGCCGGCATTCTCAAAAATGCTGGTAAAGTGCACTACGGCGCCGAGGATAGCTTTAGCCGACTGTTCCTGTGTCAGCGAGCCGATGACGCCGGTTCCTAACTCGGGAATAGCAATCGACTTAACACCTTTGGCTCTTGCAACCTTAAGGGCATTGAAAACTGCTTGGAAAACCGCCTTGAAGAGCGTGTCTTTATTAGCACCGGCAGTTGCAACATGGGCAAGCCATACACCGTCTCGTCCTGATTCTGTAATGACTGCATCGCCGTAGTTAAGCGGATTGGCATTGACAATGTCGTCATAGAGCTCAAGCCCTCTACGCATTCCGGCACCATAGATTGAACGACCGACACCACCATACGAAGCCTCGCTCCTAAACTGGGGTACTACGATACAATCCACATTCTCTGCAGTTACATCACCATTTTTAATGACTACGTTAATTTTTCCGATTTTCATAATGTTTTGAATTTATGAGATTAATAAAAAAAAGATTTATTATTAGTCGGACCACTGTTAATACGATAACGAAAAGCAATGGTCATAAAACCAAAACAAAACGAACAACGCACAATAGTATCCAACATAATTTAAATATGGATTCATTATAGACAAAATTTTTATAAAATTCAATATAAAATTTTTTTAGTTTTGGGCGTAGTCGATAGCTGTTTTTCCGTGTTTATCTTTAGCGGTTATATCAGCTCCGTTTTCAATCAAAATTTTGATAATTTCCGGATTTTTATTATCAATACTTGCATATAAAAGGGCGGTCATATCATCATTATCACGATTATTTACATCGGCACCCAGTTTAATTATGGTTTTGATTATTTCTATGTTGTTATTATACAAGACAGAATACATTAGAGCAGTTTTTCCGGAATAATCTTTTTTTCTGATATTGGCACCTAGTTCGATTAATGTGGTTAAAATTGTAGTATCTTCACTACGATAACTTGCATACATGAGTACGGTAGTGCCTTTTTCATTAGCGGAGTTTATGTCTGCTCCTAATTTTTGCAGAGTTTTTAATGTTGCGATATTGTCGTTCCATTCGCTGGTTGCAGCATACATTAACGGGGTAATTCCATATTCGTTTTGAGTATGAATATTAGCTCCCAATTTTACTAAAGTTTCTATAATTTCGACATTTTCATTATATTCGCAAGCGTACATAAGCGGAGTCATACCATTTTTATCTCTGGCATTAATATCAGCACCCATTTCAACTAATGTTTTGATAATTTTGGGATTGGTGTTCCACCAACTGGAACTTGCATACATAAGCGGAGTTCGTCCATATTCGTTTGTTTCATTAATATCTGCTCCGTATTTTGCCAGTGTTTTAATAATTTCCGGATTAGGGTTATATTCACAAGCATACATAAACGGAGTTGTGCGACTTTCGTTTCTTTCGTTTATATTAGCTCCGCAATCTATCAATGTTTTGATGATTTCCGGATTGCTGTTATATTTACAGGCATACATTAGAGCCGTAGTTCCGTCATTGTCTTTATCGTTGACATCCGCTCCGTGTTTTATAAGAATTTTAATTGTTTCGGGATTGTTGTTTTGCCAATTAGATACAGAATACATAAGCGGAGTCATGCCGTTTTCGTTTCTTTGTTTTGCATCGGCTCCATCATTAAGTTCTGCTTTTATAGCTTCAATGGTTGCAGTCTTCCACCATTCTTCTGACAAAAAAATATTCATATCTGTTCTCTGATTATCACTCTATGTTACATACTAGCATGTATTTTGATAATAAATTGTGAAAAATTAGTGAAATATTTTTATAATTATGTATGCTTTGATAAAGAGAGGTTGTTATGATAAAAGTTTTATTCGTTTGTTTAGGAAATATATGCCGTTCTCCGATGGCTCAATTTGTGTTTCAACAAATGGTCGAAGAGCGAGGTTTGGCAGATGAATTTATAATAGATTCCGCAGCTACCGAAAAATATAACGAAATGTGCCACGCCGGCATTCATCATGGAACAAAAAAGATATTGATTGATAAAAAAATACCTTTTACCGAACACTATTCGCGTTGTATTCGTCCTGAAGATTATGTGCGTTATGACTATATTTTAGCTATGGACGATGCTAATGTGACGGATATCCAAACAATAGTCGGTTTTGATACCGAGGGCCGAATTTTTCGTCTGTTAGATTTTACGGATGATCCTCGTAATATCAGAGATCCTTGGTATACCGGTAATTTTGAGGAAACTTATCAAGATATTGTTGACGGTTGCAAAGGATTTTTGGAGTATCTTGACGTGTAAAAAAGCCGCCCTTGCAGGCGGCTTTTTTTATAATGTTATTTTCTCAATGCCATAAGACCATTTCGGCATAATTTTGCGTATATCGGTTTATCAAGTCCTAAAAATTTTACTAAATCTCTCGGTTTTTGATTGCACCAAAAAGTTTTATTTTCTTCTTTACCGTTTTTAATAGTTTTTATCAAACCGCTGGGAAGTTCTGATTTGCCGATGCAAGATGACAAGTAAACAAAACATTCATCATTATCTTGCAAATTTTCTATTGCTAATTGTCGAGTATAGACATTTAGGGTTAAATCGGCTTTTGAACCGTCTTTAGTCCAAGGGCTTCCTCCACCGATAGGGCAGGCGGTAGAATAAAAATCACAAGCTAATTTACGACCGGTAATTCCGCAATCGGCTATAGACGCATGGTAAGTGTAACGTCCGGTACCGTTTATGATGATGTTTTTAGGAGTTTCGCCTAAAGTTTCGATGATAAAATCGGTCAAATCTTCATCTTTTAACATCGGAATTGCAACAATGGCAGTTTCGATTTTTTCATCATTTAGGGTAATTTGTGTTTTTATATCAAGTCCTAAATTGTCGGATTGACGAGCTTTTTCATATAGTGCATTATTGAGCTTTCTGGCTAAAAATAATTCTCTGTTAACCAGACCTTCGCCTTTGCAAGCGTAACCGACAAATACTCCTTGGTCGCCCCAACCGTCTTGTTGTTCAACGCCCTGATTAATGTCGGCAGATTGTTGTCCTATCATATTAATAATATTGATTTTCGACGGTTCAATGGCAAAATTGCCCCAAATTTTTGCATAGTCTTCGGAATAACCGATTTCTGCTAAAGCCGATAGGATGTATTCTTTTATTTTATCAAGCGAAACATTTCCTTTTATTTCTCCGCCCAAAACAACATTATTGTCTTTTATCATAACTTCGACGGCATATTTAACCGCAGAGTCTTGTTCAATCATACGGTCTAAAATGTAACTTGAGATATAATCGGAAATTTTATCAGGATGTCCGAGAGACACCGCTTCTGCAGTTTTTTGCATAATCAATTCTCCTTGTTTAGTCCTCTGTTGCGGGACAAGTTAGGTTAAATCCACATCGAAATCATCATCATTGACGATCTCGAAAAAGAACTTCGTACTTTTTGATTGAAATGTCAAGACATAAAATAAAAAAAGAGTTGTCTCATTACAACTCTTTTTTATTTTACTTGCTAATTCCTAATAATTCTCGCAGTTCGGGACATTCTTTAACTCGTTCCACCAAAATTTGACCAAAAGTTTGTCCCGCTTGCCTTTGATGTACTCCCAAGATGTTGTTTGCAAAAGCAAATAATACATCTTTATATTCATTATAGTATCCGTCTTTTTTCAGCCAACGAATCGTACTTGCAAAAGCATATACCAAATCGTCAATCTTTTTGTGAGAATACTTAGATTTTATAATACTGTCTTGACGAATACGATAATAATAAAAATTGCCACGACAAAATGTTATGCTGTTTGCCAAAATCATTGCTTTTGTATGAATAATTACGTCTTCAAACACAACATTTTCTGCAAAAAACAGCCGATTGTTGATGAGGAAATCTCTTTTGTAATATTTATTCCAAACACATTGAAATAAATACATCAGCGGTTTTATATCCGTACATTTACATACATCAAACTTATCAAATTGATTGATGTAGTTTGTCGGCAATAAATGCATATTGTCATCTATAAACTCATTAAAACCGAAAATTCCGATATCCGTAGGTTTTTCTTTTATGGTTTCGGATATTTTTTGTAGAGTTTCTAATGAAATCCAATCATCGCTATCCAAAAATAGTATATATTCTCCTGTTGCATTTCTGATTCCGGTATTGCGGGCTCCTCCAAGTCCCTTGTTTTTTTGTGTGATAACTTTGATGCGAGCATCCTTTTGCGCAATATCTTGCAGAAATTCACCGCTATCATCGGGAGAACCGTCATTAACACATATAATCTCAAAATTATCAAAAGTTTGATTAATTAAACTTTTTAAGCATAGCGGCAAAAAACGTCTGGTGTTATAAACCGGAACAATAATTGAAAATAGCGGATTTTTATTTGTTGTATTTTTAAAATTATAGTCAGATTTTGAAAGCAATAGTGTATCTTTAAATTGTTCAAATGTATAGTTTATCAGTGCTTGGCAATAATTTATATTGATAAGTCTGCAATATATTTCCGGCTTTAATTTTTGTACCCGTTCAATTATAAATTCTTTAGATTTAGCAAAGAAATCGGCTCGTCTTTCTTCTTTCATTTCGCTCATTACCGAAATGAGTTTTTCATATTCGAGTTGAAATAAGGCATAACAAAAGAAGTCCCACAATTTTAATTCTCGAACATCATTTTCCATTGCCAAAAAGGTATCGAATAGACCGAAAGCATTATTACCTACGGTTTTAGTTACAGAAAAGTTGTTGTCAGATAAATAGTTGTAATAAGGTTTGAGGGTAAATTTGATTTTTTTGGCATATATCAGGCTTTTGAAATAAAACGGGGTATCCTCAAAAATTGTCCCCTCATTTAGCAAAATATTGTGTTCTTGTAAAAATTTACGGCGATATATTTTGTTGCAAACAGATTGGTTGCCATAAAAGTAGTTAGAAAAACTGTAATGGTCAATCACACTCTGTTCCGTAACGTTGGGTTTGAACATACTTTCATTAAAGAAAAAACATTCTTGTTTTTGGTTAGGAGTAATAATTTTGCCGTTATACATAAATATATCAATATCATTTTCTCCGACAGAATCGGCAAAATGCTGAAATAGTCCTTCATCAATATAGTCATCGGCATCGATAAAAGTTATATAATCTTTTGAGGCTATTTTTATTCCGGCATTGCGAGCAGCAGCCGCTCCTTTGTTTTCTTGATTAATTATTTTTATTTTATCGCCATACTTTTCCAAAATCTTTAGCGATTCATCGGTAGAGCCGTCATTAACACATATAATTTCCGTATCGTTATAATTTTGTTCCAAAATGCTATTGATACAACGAGATAAATATTCAGCGGCATTATATACCGGAATAATGATAGATATTGATGGTTGCATATTTTAATCCTATAAAAATTCTTCAGAGAACATCATACCGCCGTTTTTAAGCAGATGATTCTTTCCTCTTTTCAAATTAAAGCGAGATTTTGAACCTAAAGTATTTTCAAAAACATCTCCGTAGTGACCACGTTCTTTCAATAAGGTTTGAACCCAAGTCGGCTCTAATTTGAAACGATTCCACAGTTTGTCGTCGATTCCCAACAGATTACGCATAGATATATCCTTAGTAGCCAAATTTAAGGTATAATTATCTTGGGTTAATCCTACTTCTTCAGCCAATTTTGTTGCATTCATAATCCATTTTAATGCACTACGTAAAGTGGTGTTGGCTTTGTCTGTATATAAATAAAACGGACGAGTATCTATAGTTTCCGGTAACATTTCGACTCCGCTCATGCCGCTTGGAGTGTTAAGAAGCATATCTTGTAATAACATAGCATTACCTACAAACAAGCGACAACGTTTTAATAAGAACGATTCCCTTGCTTGGCTTGATAATTTATAGTTCATAATTTTGAAGTTGAGCTGATGTTTGTCGTTGAAAGCATTAAGACGGCTTAAATCATCAATATCGTCAACAATACAAACTTTTTCGCCTTGAAAATCTTTCATTGATTTTGCTTTAGCTGCATCACGGGCTAAAAACACCATGCGATCGTAATAGATAGGTGCAACCGGAGCAGCTTTTGTTGAAGATTCGTTTGTTGCGGAATAGGGCATTCCGCCAATCATAACATCTATTTTATTGGTACTTAAAGCATCTGAAACCATTGTTTCCGGAACGAAAACCATTTTGATTCGATCACTGCGACCAAAAATTGCCGTAGAAATAATACGGCATATTTCAGGACTGATTCCTTGCCATTTTCCGTCTTCATCTTTATAAGCAAAAATTTTGTTATCGCTGGGAGTTCCGCAACGAACAACCCCTCTGTTGTTTATGAAGTATAAACCGGCATCAGATGATTCTGATGCAAAAGCTGTTCCGCTATAAATTGTTAATAAAAAACAGCATAACCACAATTTTAGTTTCATTTTTTTTACCATTCATGTTATGATTAGTCCATATAGCATTAATTATATAAGGTAATTCTTTATGAAAAGTAACTATTTTTTATATTTTATTCTTTTTTGTGGAATATTGTTGTTTGCTCAACCGGTAAAGTCTGCTGATTTGTCATTGCAAGAAGCCGAGAGCTTTGCTTTGGAGCAAGGGAATAATCTGTTATCCTTTTTTGCGGAAAAAGATATAGCGACAAAATATCAAAAGCTTGATAATATGTTCTTAAATTACGTTGATTTAGATTATATCGGCAAATTTGTTATCGGAAGATATTGGCGGCAAATGACTCCGGAGCAGCGCGAGAAATATATGGGACTTTTTAAGAGATATTCTATAAACGTTTATAAAGGATTTCCTCTTACTTTTGAAAATAGATTGAGCTTTGATATAACGAGTAGTCGAAGCGAAAAAAAAGATGTTTTTGTTACGGCTGATATAAAATATCAACAGAATCCACAAAGTGAGCCAATGCAGTTTGTTGTTGAGTTCAGAATGCATAAAGTAAATGATACGATAAAAATAACCGATATAAAAATCGCTGAAAGTTCATTGATATTGTCTTATCGTAATAAATTTTATGAAATGGTAAAGGCTTCTGATGAGGAAATTGAATGGTTTTTAGAGGATTTTGAGTTGCTTACGGTTTCTGCTGAAAAACAATATGCTTTATGAAGCCAAAGTAATAGCATATTTTAACTGTTTAAAAATTTTTAGACAAAAACAATGAAAAATATTCAAAACCTTGAAAATTAAAGCCTGTAAAGAATAGAGGATAAAAAGTTAAAAAAATAAATGATTTTTTTTGTAAATTTTCGCAAAAAAATGTTGCTATTAAAAAACAAATGTGCTATTTTAACGATATAAGCAATTATTTTATTCGATTAGAGACGCATATTTTTAGAGAAATCTTTTTCATTTTTTGTATTAATGAAAGAGTTATAAAAGTGTTTTAAAAGAGTGGAGAATTGCCTAAATTGAATTATTAATTAAAAAAACAATAACTATGGCAGACAGCAAAATCTACAAAAGTTTAATCATTGTTTTAATGGCAATGGTAAGTTTAGTATCCTTCACTTCATGTGAAGATGGTGTACTGGACGAAATTAATTACTCTGTAAAGAGTAACGGAGGTACAGTAATCCCTGGTACAAACACTGAGATTAAGACCGCTATCACCCGCGACGGTGAGAACGGTACAATCAAGGCAGAGCAGTGGGAAGATGGCGTGTTCGTAAAGGATACAACAGTTGTTGTTGCTCTTGGTGGTGTTAACTTTAACATCAACCCTAACGACACAACTTCTGTAGTTAATCCTACAGTTGAGCATGTTGCTTTCGAGCTTTCAGCTCCTGAGACTTCAAGTTATGACGAGAACGGTGTATACTACACTAAGACCACTCGTAAGTTTGTCGATAAGTTCGACAAGTACACTAAGGTTGGTTCAATCGACTACCTTGATGCGTATACTTACGTTTGGGGATTACGTTATGACTTTCCTGCAGCAAACGGTAATGTGTCATACAAGTCTGTAAAGACTGATGATGCAGGTCAGGTAGGTGCTTATAACTATACTCTTTGCACATCAGCTTATGAAGTTTCTTTCATGGGTAATGGTCGTGAGGAGTTGGGTTATCACACCCTTCAGACAGAGGCTGCAGATGAGCTTATCTCAACTTCAAAGACTAATGAGGGCTTCGACATTATTAATTTTGATAATGGCACAGGTACCGCAAAGTCTTGGATTGAGATTACTCGTGTTTATGCAGTAAGTGGTGCTATGAAAAGCCGTTACGAAGTGATTTTGAACTTCTCTGTGAACTCTCCTGCTTATGAGATTATGGTTCTTTCTAGCTTTAATCTTAATCAGATTATTGCTGAGTTGAGCGATGAGAATAATGCAGGTATCAGAGTTGAGGGCAACTTTACTATCAGTCAGCACGTGCAGAACTATCTCGTGGGTAACGATGTTTTCACAAAGAACTTCGTTCTCTCTCATGAGACTGCAGTTTGGTCAGATGGTAACAATACTTTCGATATGCCTAAGGCATGTTTCGAGGGTATTGCAGATAACGGTTTCACAATGACAGCAATGTCAAACACTTATGAGTACGATCGTATGTTGAACACTCACAGCATCGCTGCAAGATTCAACGGTCGTAACGTAAATGTAAAGGCTGAGACTGAAATCCGCGTTACTGCTGAGCAGGACGAGCTTCTCTCAAAGACCATTACAGACGAGGGTATCGACTATGTTAATGAGAATACCTCAAAGACATGGATCGAGATTACTGAAATCTGGAGTGTTTCTGGCGAGAAGAAGTACAGAAAGTCTGTTAACCTTGTTAACAACTTGGTAGCTCCTGCTTCAATTACTCGCATTGTTGACAACTTTGACCTGACACAGAATGGCGCAAGCCTCGGTCAGGAGCAGCTCGTTAACACCCATACTACAGGTGACTTCACTATCCAGACATATGAGCGTAACTACACTGTTGGCAATAACAAGTTCAACAGAGGTTTCGTTCTTCGCTATGAGAAGGCTGTTTACAATCCTATGAATCACAACATGCTTTACAAGGAGTATGAGAATGTTTCAGATAACGGATTTAATATGTCTGATATGAGCGACGTTCAGGACGGTGGAAACACCTATAACCGCAAGAGCTACATTCATGCAATGTCTGCAACCTTCAATGGTCGCAACGCATCTGCTGAGGCTCCTGCAGAGTTGTGGGTAGTGGTTAACAACGGCAACAATGGTGGCAACGATGACAACGGTGATGATGACACTACAGTTCCTCATTGGCTTGGTGCTCCTGTATCAGCGAAATACACTCGCGTACAGAAGAACACAGGTGATCGTTTCATGGATATGATCGTGTTTACATACGAAAATGGTGTCGTTATGGCTCCTAACGGTGTTGTAGATATGAATCTTATCTATGCTTTCGAGCAGTCTGTAGCATCAGCTAATGGCGTAAGCAAGTGTTCACGTAACGCTTCTTACAGCGGTGTTTGGACCGGTAGCAAGTGGGCTCCTGCAAAGATCATCACCAGCAATGGTCGTTGGATCTACGCAGGTACTAATGCTTCTTGGGACCACACTGTAATGGAAAACAATGCCATTTCTCTAGGCATTGGTGTTGACGTTACTCCTACTCCTTCAGCACAGTCATTTAGAATTGATGGAAACACAATTACTATCAGCTATGCTAAGAACAATGGTAAAACAACTGCTGACTCAAGCTTGAGCCTGCGTTAATGTTTTTTCTGTGATGTTCAGGAGGTTATTCTCTTATACCTAGACGGCGAGGTCCGGGCTAGGTTTCTTTTAATAAACATTTTCTCCCCGCGGTGCAATAAGCACCCCGGCGGAGATTTTTTATAATTTAAAATCAACAAAAAATGGCAAATTTAAGAAATATTTTCGTGAGTGTATTAATGGTAGTATCAGCTTTCGCTGCAAATGCCCAAGAGGTAAAGCAGATTGCAAAAGCTAACGATATCCGAAGTTATAAGCTCGAGTATATAGAAGAGCTTGGAGGTATGAGACATGACGAGCTAGTTATGATTCTTCCCGATAGCTCAATTGTCTGGAAAGCAGAAACAATCGAAGGTTTCTCTTTAGGCGGTAAAGTTGGTGCTGGCTTTGATTGTGGTCAAGGTGCCGGATCAATTGTAGGATACAACTTCGGTGTGGTATTCGGATATAGTGGTAAGCTTATGGATTGGGACGTAACCGCCGGTTATTCTCAGATTTCCGATGCTTCTGGCAAACGTTACGGCGCTTTTAATGCGTTCTTTGAGCCCAGCATTGCTGTTGCGAAGTGGGGTAAGAACAATCTTCAGACTAACAAGTTCTATGTTGGAGCTAAAGTTGGTTTGCAGGAGGCTCGTAACGATTCACAGTTCAACTATGAAGATGACCATATCATTGTAAACGGAACATCAGTTCCAACCTCAATGGGTTTAGCCTATGGACTTAAAATCGGTTATGAACACCGACAATTCATGGGAGCCGTTAGATGGGGCATCGAAGCTTCTGCACATACATACGACGTAAAACACGAGTTTAAGGTCAACGGAGAAACAATTAAAAACTCCAAAGACCAAAGATTTTTCGTTGGCTTGACATTCTACGTTAAGGGTGTCTTCCACAAAAAAGCTCGTAACTACTAATATCTCTCAGAGATATTTTTGAAGAGTCCGCGTTGTCGGACTCTTTTTTTTGTTTAAAGTTATTATGAGAAGTGTCCTTCCTCGTCTTTGCGAGCGACGAAGTCTTGCGAAGCAATCCAGAAATATAAGGCGTATTATCCTACTGGATTGCCACGTCGCTGTTGCTCCTCGCGATGACAAAAAAGAAAACTCCTCGCGATGACGAACAAAAAACTGTCATTGCGAGAAAATTTTTAATTTTCGTGGCAATCTGCTCTCCGTCCTGTCATTGCGAATCCCTTTAGGGCTGTGGCAATCCAGAAATATTATGCTTTATAAATTCTATGGATTATCCTCGTAATGACAAAATAAAAATTGTTCTCGTGATAATGGAAATCTCTTTTATCTATTCATATCTCAACGCATTAATCGGATTTAGGAGAGAAGCTTTATATGCCGGATAAAATCCGAACAGCACCCCGACAAGACCTGAAAATACAAAGGGAATTATAACATAAGCCCAATCAATTATAAGAGTAAAGGTTGTGACTGTTTTCATAATCTGAACACCTAACAATCCGGTTATTATTCCTGCTAAACCACCGATTAATGACAATACGATGGATTCCATTAAAAACTGCCATCGGATATCCCAGGCTTTTGCTCCGATAGCCATTCTTATACCGATTTCTCGGGTGCGTTCGGTTACTGATACCAACATTATGTTCATAATGCCGATACCTCCTACAAGCAAAGAAATAGAAGCGATTGAGCCGAGTAAAATTGTCATAATTTGGGTTGAACTTTCCATCATTTCTTGCATTTGGGTCATATTCATAATGATAAAATCGTTATCTTTATTTTCGCCTAAATTGTGTCTTTGTCTTAGAAGCTGTGTAATTTCTTCTTGTGATGAATAGGTGGCCTCGCTATCAACAGCTTGCAACATTACCATATTTACTTGATCGGGAAAGGTAATTCCGATAATTTTTTTCTGTGCGGTAGTGATAGGAATAAAAACAACGTCATCTTGGTCGTGTCCCATACCGTTTTCGCCACGTTTATCCAGGACACCGATGACGGTAAACGGCATACCTTTTATGCGAATTGTTTTACCGATAGGATCAACATCGCCAAAAAGTTCGGTTACTACGGTTTTTCCTAAAATAGTAACTTTTGCGGCATTTTTTACATCACTTTCGGAAAAATTACGCCCATAATCGAGTTCCCATTCTTTTATTTGAAAATATCGATTGTCGGTTCCGGTTGTAGATGTTGCCCAGTTAGCATTACCATAAACAATTTGATTGGTTTGTTCTAAAACCGGTGCAGCTAATTTGATTTTACTTATTTTTTCTTGTATAGCATCTCCGTCTCCGGCTTTCATTGTCGGAAGAGATCCACGTCCGCCACGAGCCCCGCTTGATGTAGAAGAACCTGAACGAATCATCATTAAATTTGAACCCATGCTTTTCATATCTTTTTGAATTGAAACTTGAGCTCCGTTTCCGATTGCTAACATCACGATTACAGCGGCAACACCGATAATAATGCCTAAACTGGTTAGTGATGAACGCATTTTGTTAGCTTTTATGGCTCGTATTGCAATACTGGTTATGGTTTTTAATTCTATCATTTTTTGTTCCTCGTATCGCTTAAAATTTCTCCGTCAACAACTTTGATAATTCTATCGGCATACATCGCAATATCTTCTTCGTGGGTAACCAAAATTATGGTTCTTCCCAATTCTTTATTAAATTTTGTGAAGAGTTCCATAACCTCAATACTCGTTTTAGTGTCTAAATTTCCGGTCGGTTCATCAGCAAAAATAATCGGAGCTTCGTTTACGAGAGCTCGTGCTATTGCAACACGTTGTTGTTGTCCACCGGATAATTGGTTGGGTTGGTGGTCCATACGTTTTTCCAAACCAACGGCTTTAAGAGCCTTAATTGCTTTTTTATGTCTTTCAAAATCGGGAACGCCGGCATAGACCATCGGCAGTTCCACGTTTTCAAGTGCCGAGGTGCGAGAGAGCAAATTAAAACCTTGAAAAACAAAGCCGATTTTCTGATTGCGAATAGTTGCTAAATCATCATTTTCCAGAGTTCCTACTTCTTTATTATCTAAAAAATATCTTCCGGAAGTCGGTTTATCAAGACAGCCCAAAATATTCATCAATGTCGATTTTCCTGAGCCGGAAGGTCCCATAATTGCAACAAATTCTCCGGCATTTATCTCTAATGAAATGCCTTTTAATATTTCTAACATTTCATCGCCCAGAGGGTAACTTTTTTTGATGTTTTCGAGCTTTATCAATGACATTATCTTATCCTCATCGGCATTTTGCGACCGCCTTTTTGAATAGCATCGGCTTTTTCAACAATAATTTCCGTTCCTTCTTGTAATTCATTACTGGTTATTTGGGTATTATTATCATCATAAACACCGGCAACAACATTTATACGTTGCGGTTTTCCGTCTTTTAAAATCCATACACCTTTTTGTTGATAACGAATGTCATCACCCATTGAAAAACGTAGAGCTTTGTTGGGCACTACTAAAATATCTTTTTCATTTGCCGTAATAATTTCTACGTTAGCGGTCATTCCGGGTTTGAATTTATGTTCTAAGTTATTGACTGAAATAACCACCTCATAAGTTACGACATTGGAAGTTGTAACCGCTTCATTGCGAACCTGAGTTACAATTCCTTCAAAAGTTTCGTTTGGAAAACTGTCAACATTAAACAGAACTTTTTGGCCTTCTTTAACTTTTGAAATATCGGCTTCTACAACCGTTGCTTCTATTTGCATTTTGGTTAAATCTTCGGCAACATTGAATAGGGTAGGGGTTTCAAAACTTGCAGCAACGGTTTGTCCTTCTTCTACACTTTTAGATACGATAATGCCGTCAACCGGAGATATAATTTTGGTATAACCGAGTTGAATTTTGTTATAATCAAGAGCAGCTTGTGCTTGTTCAACTTGAGCTTCGTGTAAAGCAACATTGGCAACGGCGGTATCATAGTCTCTCTGCGCTTCATCAAGCTCTTTATCGGCAGAGTAGTTTTGTTTGTTCAGCTTGCTTATTCTGGCGAGATGTTTTTTATAATAGTCTCTTGCAGCTTTAGCACTCATAACTTGTGCTTTAGCAACATCAAGATTAGCTTTTTCTCTTGCAACATTTGATTCGAAAGATGAGGGGTCTATTTCAGCTAAAAGTTGGTCTTTTTTTACAATAGAGTTATAATCGACATATATTTTTTGAATACGCCCAGAAACTTGTGTACCGACATCAATACTTGAAATAGGATTAATTGTTCCCGAAGCAGAAACCATTTCGGTTATATTACCGCGAGAGAGTTTGTGAGTCACAAAGCTATCTTTTGTATTATCCTTTTTATAAAGAGAAAATCCATACCAAGCAATAACACCGATGGTAGCGATTATAACAATTTTTTTAATCATTTTTTTATCCTATAAAAATTTACTCATACCTCTAAAACGAAATAATAATTATAAAAGTTCAAAAAATCTATAATTTTTATAAAATTTTTTACTTGCAATATGTCCGTTTTTTGTCTATATTAAAAAGAGCTATTTTAAGCATTATAGATAATTATTATTAATTTTAAAACTTTTTTGAAATGACAAACGAAGAAGCTAAAAAGGCATCTAACGAGTTCAAGAAGAGCTTGAAGACTGCAACAGTAGAGGAAATCCTCGTAGTAGTAAACGAAGTAACCGAGGATATGCGTATGAGCGGTTTTAGAAAACCTATCATCAAGTACAAGGCTGAGGCCATCATCCACAACAAGAAGCCCCACGTTGATGCAACGACACGTGACGCTTATAAGACCTTTGTGGCGGTAGCCCGTGTCTGTGCAAGAGATAACAGCACTATGTTGCAAGCAATCAGTTCTTTCGAGAGCAAGTTTTTGTCACACAAGTAAAAAACAACAGCAGATGGAGAAAAAGTTTAGACCGACAGCGGAGCAAATTGAAGAACTTCGCAACCAGTGGAAAGCACGTCATCCTGAAGAGTTCGCTCGCAGAGAGGCAAAGAGAAATCCTGTTAACTTAGAGCGAGAAGAGGGCGAGAATATCGAAGATATTATTCCCGTCGTTCTCACCGACAGCGAAAAAGATGCAATGAAAAAGGAAATGATGGCATTGTGGAATTATATCTTCAATCGTCGTCATGAGTATCTTATTCATCGTAATCTTGAGCAGGCTGCTCTTACCGAAGACGAGAAAGCAAGATTTAAAGAGTACATTCTTCGTTATGAGGGAGTTCCCGGTTTCTCACTTGAAACTGAGAATCTTCTCATTGACGGACTGAAGTATCCTGAAAAGGATCATGACCTCGCTAAATTTTGTTTCGAGTATTTGGAAAAGAGGTATGATAACGGGGCTGAGCCATCAATTTCGATGTGGATTCAGCTTTGGAATCGTGATTTTGTGCCTCTGGATGCTATTCGTCTTATGATTAAGCACGATGGAGATACAGGCAAACACACACCGGTTGAGGCATTCAGAGAGATGATGCCGCTGCTTGTGAATAAGATTCGCAAGCACCTCAAAAAAGAGGAAGAAAGATTGGAACTGGCCAGAGAGCTTGAACTGAAGAGCCCTGATAGGACTTCGCAAACAGGCAGAAGAGCCAGAAGGTTGTACTATTTCCAGACTTTGCTCTATACCTTCGGATATGAAGTAGAGTGGTAGTCAGAAATCTGTTATCAGACGTTTCCTCCCTAGGGGGAAACGTCTTTTTATTGACGAAAACTAATTAAAATGATAAACTTTTAAATCTAAACAATTACTATTATGGAGATATCAAAAGAAGTAGGCGAAAAAATCGCTAATGCAAAAATGCCACGTGCAACCAGAAAAGTTGCTGTTATTCTCTCTCAGTTGGAAAAAGATACGGATGTTGTCTTAGATTTGTTGGCTCCTTTTGCGGAATTTGAAAAAGCGTTGTATGATAAGTGGTTTTTGAAGATGTCGAGGGATATTAACGACCTTCGAGTTGACCCGGAAACCTATGCTTATCAGCTTGTTCTCAAAATTCGCAATGAGAGAAATGTCAACCTTGACAAAGTTGTATCTTTGGCCGAGAAGCGTAATTATTTGCAACAAAGTAAAGGACACCGTCCAAGTCGTATTTTGGGACAAGTTATGGACTATGTTAAGAACTACCTTCGTAAGTATGATGAGTTTTATCGTTATGCGGTAGAATATATCAAAAACTTTGATATGGAGGGGTTGAAAAACAAAGTCGCAGAGGAAGAGGATAAGACACGCAAAGCTGATGAGGACAGATTGTTTCAACTGCAAGTGTTAAAGCATCTTCGCAATCTTCAGGAATATGAAAAACCTATTCCTTTGGAGTTGCTGAAAATAGCTTTGGATACCGAGTTTTCGAACAATCAGAAGATTCTTCAGGAACAGAGCTTGGTTGTTTATCATATTTATGATAGCAAACTGGACAAACCGTTGTTGGTAAAGCAAATGTGTTTTGACTTTATTCGTGAAGTTTTGACCAGCATTACCGGTAATGTAACTCTGATTAATTGGCTTTTCCTCGACGATTGGGTTTCCAGAGAAACCTATGACTTGTTAACCGATGCGTATCCCGTGCTTAAAAAATTGGGAATGGGAAGTGTCGTTTTCTTTAAAGTTAGGAGACTGCACGAAAAATGGCACTTGGAACGCCGTACAGATGAGGAATTGACCACACCCGAAAGGTTTGTCGTCAATTTGCTCGGTCTTTATGGTGACGAAAAAGTGAATGTGTTAAAGGATTAAGACATTTTCTTCTAAAAGAAAAACTCCGAACTGTTGTTCGGAGTTTTTTTTGCTATTCAGTTAGAATTTTATATATTTCTGATGAATTTGTTGCTTTTCGTAATTGGGAGCATATATTTTCATTCTTAATCAGTTTTGACATTTCTGCCAAAGCCATCAAATGGTCTGCACCGCTATTTTCCGGAGATAGTAGCATAAATACTAAATCTACCTTTTGACCATCTGCGGCATCAAAATCGGCTCCGCCGTTAACTTTTGCAAATACAGTTTGAATTTTGTTCAATTCAGGAATGCGACCATGCGGAAGAGCTGTTCCTTTTCCGAAAGCGGTTGTGCCTAAATTTTCACGTTCTAGAACAACATCAAACAGGGTACGACCGTCAACATTAGCAGTCTTAGCGGCTTGAGTTGTTAAATTTTGCAAAAGTTCACGCTTAGATGAAATCTTATCCAAAGTGATAACGTCTGCAACATTCAATATATCAGAAATTTTCATATAAAATACCTTGTATTATTTGTCTGCTTTCGGTTCAACCCAACCGATGTTACCGTCTTTGCGACGATATACCATACTGATGCGATTGTTTGTAGCATTTCTGAACATCAAAGCACATTCATTAGCCAAATCCATATACATTACAGCTTCGCTTACAGAACATACCGGAACATTTGCACCTGTTTCAGCGATAGTCAACGGAGCATCAACATTAACGTCCATTTCTTCTTCTGTCTCAATAATCGGAAGAACCGCTTCACTTGCCAATTCAGCCAAACCGATTTTGCTTTTATGATCTTTTAAGCGATTTTTGTGTTTACTTAATCTGACAACGATATGAGCATTAGCATCATCAAAAGCAGTGTAAGGATCGCTACCTTTACCTGTACCTTTTAATACGATGTTTTTTGCAGGGTGAACGGTAACTTCAGCTGAAAAATCTTCACCTTCTTTAGAGAAAGCAACATTGCAACCTATCGGGTCACTAAAATATTTTGTTACTGCGTTCAAAACATTTCCTTCAATATGAGTGCGCAATCTGTCACTGATATCAACTTGTTTACCTGTAAATGTAATCTTCATAATTTTTTCCTTGCAAAATATAAATTGTAACCTTGAACTCTCATTGTATCATATTTTTGAGAGAATACAAGCCAAGTTTTGGACTAATACACTTAAAAAAAAGTTAAATTACATAGAAAAATTATCGCCGAGATATACTCTGCGTACTTCTTCATTGGCAACAATCTCTTCCGGAGTTCCCTCCATTAGAACAGTGCCACCATGTAAAATATACGCTCTATCCGTAATATCAAGAGTTTCTCTTACGTTATGGTCCGTAATTAATACACCTAAGCCACGATGTTTAAGTTGAGATACCAAATTTCTGATTTCTCCCACGGCAATAGGGTCAATTCCGGCTAAGGGTTCGTCAAGCAGAATGAAATTAGGTTGACTGGCTAAAGCTCTTGCAATTTCCAAGCGACGACGTTCACCGCCGGATAAAGCCATTGCCGGAGATTTTCTTAAGTGTGATATTGAAAACTCTGATAACAATTCTTCGAGCATATTTTCTCTTTTATCTTCGTTATCAATAACAATTTCCAGAATTGCTTTAATATTATCTTCTACACTCAAGCTTCTGAAAATAGATGCCTCTTGCGGAAGATAGCCGATACCCATTTGTGCACGCCGATACATCGGCAAGGTTGTAATGTCCTGTCCGTCAATGTGTACATCGCCATAATCAGGAGTAATAAGACCGGTAACACAATAAAAACAAGTGGTTTTTCCGGCTCCGTTAGGACCGAGTAGTCCGACAGCTTCGCCTCGTTTTACATGTAAAGAAACATTACGTAACACCGGACGATTTTTATATTTTTTTCCGATATTAAAAACTTCAAGAGTAGAATTTTGTTTTTTATCAAACATCTTGTTTTTCCCAAGTATTATTTTTCTATACTGCCTTCATAAAATACACCGGATACACGATTCTTTTTGCCGGCAAAAATTTTGCTTGCTCCTGTATTGAGATTTGTTTCGGCTTTAGTTCCTTGCATTTTGTTTCCGTCTTTAATAATAACAACATTTTCAAAAAGTTCAACTTTTCCCGTGTTAGGATAGTATATAGCTTTATTTGCATATACTTCTCCGTCAGCGGTTTGAGTTTTTACGTTACTTGTCATTTCAATTCTGTCAATAACGTTTTCTTTCTTGTCGGATAACTTAAAAAATGCTTTCAGATAGTCTGAATATACTTTGTTTTTGTTGTTATCAACCGAAACATTACCTTTAGCGGTAAAATCATTTATTTGTGTTTTATCATTTTGTTTTACAAATACGGCAGTTATAATTTCGCCATTAATGTTCATACCGCTTCTTTTAACAACAGCATTGCCGGTGGCAATCATTTTTTGTTCGTTTCTGAAATATTCAACGAATTTATTTGCATATATCTCGGTTTTTTCTCCTAAAGATGAGGATAAGGCATGAATTTCAGTTTTTCCGATAAAAATAATATGTTCCTTATCGGTGTAATACTCGAAACCTTGTGCATTTATAGTTCCCGTATCTCCTTTTATTTCAGTCGGTTTTGAACTATATGCTTTTGATTTGTCCGAGTCATAAAACATTTCGCTGGTTTTTCCGGTGGTTCCGGTACTGTGCTTAATATTTACATCTTCGTTTAGCGAAATAATTTTTGTTTTTTGATCATAAAATCCGGTTGGAGCCGTAATATCAATCCATTCGGTATCTGATGTCGGAATTTTTCCTACCGGATTTTTAAATTTTACAAGTTGAGAACCGGGAGAGGTTTCATCTATATTTTCAGCGGTAAAACTGTTAACTCGATTTGCTTTATCAGTAACATATAAAACCGTGTTCTCCATGTGTAATTTTTCCAAATCTTGTCTTGTCGGTTTGGAAATCTGAATGGAAAACTCATCTCTTTCCTGTAAACTGGGAAAAATGGCTAACAAACCAATAAGAGCGGCTGCAACGGCAGGAAAACAAATTTTAATTATTCTCATCTGCTTTCTTTGACGTTGCAAAGCCGCTTCTTTAGCGCTAATTTGTTTTTTTAGGCTATTATCATTAAAAAGATTATCTAACTGTTTTAAATCAAACACCTAATTATGCCACTTTGCGAAGGTTGTATACATTTGTATTTGCATTGGCGGAAGCTTCATCTTTTTCGCCAACAGTAAAACCGGCACGCAAACAATCGTGTAAGTGAATCACACCGATAGGTTTTTGTTCTTCAACAACAAACAATTGTGTAATACTTTTGCTGTTCATAAAGTTTACGACTTCAGCAACCAAGACATCTGCAGATGTAACTTTCGGATTCTTTGTCATAATTTGGGTTGCAGTACGAGTAAACAATTCATCATCGGTAGAATTTACCATTGCACGACGTAAGTCACCATCAGTAATCATACCTGTTAAATTGCCGTCTTTATCAACAATTCCGACACAACCTAACATTTTTGAAGACATTGTGGTTATGATTTGACGCATTCCTGCATTTTCATCAATCAAAGGAATGTCATCGCCGGTATGCATTAAATCGGCAACTTTTTGCAATATAGCTCCCAATTTTCCGCCCGGGTGGCGTTGTTTGTAATCATTAACAGAAAAACCTCTGCGTTCAAGTAATGCAATAGCCAAAACATCACCCAAAACCAAAGTTGCTGTTGTTGATGAGGTAGGTGCAAGCCCTAAAGGACAAGCTTCACCATCATTAGGCAATCTTAATATTATATTACCGGCTTTACCTAAAGTACTATCCGGGTTTTTGGTCATTGATATCAAAGGAATACCATATCTTTTACAATAAATGATGATGTCTGATAATTCTTTTGATTCTCCGCCGTTTGAAATGGCTAAAACTACGTCGTCATTGGTCAACATACCCAAATCACCGTGGCTTGCTTCTGCCGGGTGAACAAAGAAAGAAGGGGTGCCGGTTGACGCCATGGTTGCGGCAATCTTTTTACCGATATGACCGGACTTGCCCATACCGGTAATGATAACACGACCTTTTGCAGATTGCATTAAATCTAATGCCGCGGTTAAAGATGCATCAAGCTCTGATTTCATCATATTCAAAGCCTCAATTTCCTTATCAATTGTATGATAGGCTGATATCAAATCTTTGTTTTGTGTCATTATTTTTCCTAAACTTGTTAATAAAAACAGTAGCAAAAACATCATAATGTTTTTCGCAATGCACAATCTTATACCATATTTTAGAGATATTGGCAAGTTGTTTTTTTGTCAATATATTGCTTAAAATTATTGTTTAATTGTTTTTTGCTTATTATAATATGGTCAAATATTATTTGGAGGTACTTATGAATAGAAAATTTTTATCAACCGTCGCAATAGCTTGTTTGTTGTCGGGATATTCTTATGCTACTGATTTAACAACGGAAGAACTGCAAAAAAGTCTTGCAGAAACTTTTTCTGACATATATGAAACCGTTACTGTAGAAAATTTTGGTTCCGGATGGAAAGTAAAACTTCCTGAAAACGAGGTTATAACATTTGCAACTGATGAACTAGGTTTGCCGAAATTTGATGAAAAAGGTGAACCTGTAGAGGTAAGTGAAAAAATTTCAGCTTCTGAAATGGATGTGATTAAAATTGAAGATTTTAATGGAAAATCTCGCTACAAACTGTCTTCAAATTCTCCGGCAAGACTTCAGAATATTGCTCATAATTTGTTTTCTTTTCACAATTTTGTGCCTGCAAGTTATTCGGAAGAATTGCATTTTGTCCCCGAAATTAAGGAAATTGTATCTCAATATATAAAAGCAGAAAATGTTACTTATTCCGAAAAAGATGAAACTACCGGATTGAAGAGTGAAATTGCTAATTTAAAATCGTTGAATTTTAAGTCTACCATGGTGCCGTCTGATGGTAAAATGACATATAGTGTTGATTGGAATGCAAACGATTTTAATTTAAAGCACATGATGTTTTCTATGTCCATAAAATCCATTGTGAACAAAATGATAGCTGTTTTTGAAGATAACGGTCAAAAGGAGTATTCGAAACTTATAATGGATGCTGGTGCCGGTATAAATTCATCTTCGGTAATGGCTATAAACGGGTTTAGTGTCGAGGCTATGGGGACTCCCATAACTATGGATATGAAAGTATCAACAAAAGCCGAAAGAGATATTGCAAATAATAGTTTGAAAATTAATGCCGGAACAGATTTTTATAACATATCCTCTCCGTTGTTGAATGAATTTAAGTTAAACAGACTTGTTATTAAATATTTGTTCAAAAATATTCCTGTTGATGCCGTAAAACAAATATCATCAATGCAAGAAAAAATGCTGGAAGAGGTTATTGCAGATAAAGATAATACCGGTGTGAAAAAAATTGATGATAAATATCAAAAGGAACTTATGTTGGTTGTTGATGATGTTCTTGCAAAAATGGAATTTAAAATGCAGATAAGCGGAGTTTTTGAAGATGCAAATTTGAATTTTATTGTTGCGACCAAAAAAGTAGGGGATTATATTGTCGGAAATGCTAAGATAACGGTTGAAAATTTGGATAAAATTATTCCTGACTATTCTAAAATTTGCGCACAAGAACAAAAAACTTCTCCGGATAGTTTGCCCGCATCTTGTATGAAAGCAGGACTTACCGAAGGAATACGAAGCAAAATAGACTTATCTAAACGTACAACAAATAATAAGGGGCAAACAGTTGATACTGTTTCGATAGTTTTGAACGAAACGGGTATTTATGTTGACGGAAAGAAAGTATCAGAACCTATAAAATTCAACATTCAGGAGTTTTTAGCACAACAAGAAGCTATGGCTAATGTTGATATGTCAGCTGATGAAGCGGAACTTGGTTTTGATGTAGAGTAATTTTGTATGTTTTTATTTAAAATGCCGGATATTTATATTCGGCATTTTTTTTGTATGTCGAATGATAAAAAACTGTTGACACTCAATAATTTAAACATTAGTATGCGCTCAATTCTTGGGAGTCGTAGAGGGCTCAAAGAAGTTGAAAAATAAGAGTTTTTCCCGTGTTTTGAACGGTTTATCGTGTCAAAACTGCGGTTTTTTATGTTTTAATTTAAAATAAGGAAATTGTGATGCCTACAATTAGTCAGTTAATTCGTAAATCACGAACACCTAAAGTGAAAAGAAACAAAGTTCCGGCTTTGAAAGCTTGTCCACAAAAACGCGGTGTTTGCACAAGGGTTTACACTACAACCCCTAAAAAGCCTAACTCTGCGTTGCGTAAAGTGGCTCGCGTTCGCTTGACCAACGGCTTTGAAGTAATCAGCTATATCCCTGGTGAAGGTCATAATCTTCAAGAACACTCAGTGGTGCTGATTAGAGGAGGCCGTGTAAAGGACTTGCCTGGTGTTCGCTATCATATCATTCGTGGTACTTTGGATACTCAAGGTATTGCTAAACGTCGTCAACGTCGTTCATTATACGGCGCTAAGAGACCGAAATAGGAGGGTAAGTTATGTCACGTCGTCATAGTGCAGAAAAAAGAATAGTATTACCTGATGCAAAATATCATGACAAGGTAGTAGCTAAATTTATTAATAATGTTATGGAAGATGGCAAAAAAGCCGTTGCTGAGAAAATTGTATATTCAGCTTTCGACATTTTGGCTAACAAAACAAAAAGAGCTCCTTTGGAAGTCTTTAATGAAGCTATTGAAAACGTAAAACCGATGTTAGAAGTTAAATCTCGTCGTGTCGGTGGTGCAACTTACCAAGTTCCTTGCGAAGTTCGTGCCGATCGTCGTCAAGCATTGGCTATTCGTTGGATTATCGGTGCTGCTCTGAAACGTTCAGAAACAACAATGACCGAAAGATTAGCTAATGAGCTTTTAGATGCTGCTGCTAACCGTGGTTCAGCCGTTAAAAAACGTGAAGATACCCACAAAATGGCAGAAGCTAACAAAGCATTCTCTCACTACAAATTCTAATCGAGGGATAAGACAATGGCTCGTACACATAAATTGGAAATGTATAGAAACATCGGTATTATGGCTCACATTGATGCCGGTAAAACAACAACAACCGAACGTATTTTGTACTACACCGGTGTAAACCACAAAGTTGGTGAAACACACGATGGTGCAGCTACCATGGACTGGATGGAACAAGAACAAGAACGCGGTATTACAATTACATCTGCTGCTACTACTTGTTATTGGAAAAATCACCGTGTAAATATTATCGATACTCCGGGACACGTTGACTTTACTGTTGAAGTTGAACGTTCTTTGCGTGTATTGGACGGTGCTATTACCGTGTTCGACTCTGTTGCAGGTGTTGAACCTCAATCAGAAACAGTTT
>JAGBDC010000013.1 GCA_017937705.1 Alphaproteobacteria bacterium | reverse complement strand
TTATGATGATGCAACCGACAGTGCCGGTAAAACTGTGGAATATAACGACTTGAAACAAGTTGAAATAGAAGCGGGAGCAAAATTTGCTCATACTCAATATACCGACGATGGTTTTTACTCATTATATATCAAACCGAGTGTCGTTCAAACCTTGGTTGACGGCGATGAAATAGATGTAACCGAACTTGGTAAAGTTGATACTATCGATGATAAGACTTTAGGACGAGTTGAAATCGGGGGGAACTATGGTTTCAATGACAACTGGTCTGCATACGGTTGGGCAAACTATACCTTCGGCTCAAGCTATGACGCCACAGCTCTCGGTGCCGGTCTAGGTTATAGTTGGTAATGACACATCTTATTATCACAAAAAAAGGGGCAAGGAAACTTGCCCTTTTTGTTATTATAGCTAGGTTATGATTTTTTGCTTACACGGTTGACAAAAACGACAAAAGAACATTGACTAAATTTAAACTTTATCGTATTATTATCAAATAAAATACAACAGCTATGTTATGGAGAATATTTATGGAAGATAAAGAAGTAGAAAAGATTTTGAACTCACTGGAAAATCTTGAAACCGCCGGTAATTTATCCGAGATATACTCTTACCTTCTAAATTATGCGATAGACGGAGCTTTAGGTCTAAAAGTTGATGAAGCAAAACAAAAAATATTGGATGAAATGACCAAGGATGCACTTTCCGGAGCCGACAGATCTAAAGTTATAGAAAAAGTTAATATTATTCACGGTTTGGAAAAAATTGAAACCTATGCTCAACAGAAAGTTGATAAGCTCAATTTGGATAATCTTACACCGGAAGCGGCTGCAGAATATGAAGAATACATAGAGGTATTGAAAAAAGCTGGAAAACTCAAAGACGATAAAGAACGAGATGAAAAAATTGCTGCTGCAGCACTATTATTTGATAGGGAAAATAATACTGATGATTTAGATGAAAATACCGATGTTGTTGCAAATGCAGAAGCATGGGATAAAGAAACAGAAACAATTTCTCCGATAGCAGTAAAAGAAAACGAAGATGGTAGCAAAAAATATGTAATAACAGCCGGATTTGAAGGATGGCAAGGTTTCTTTTCTTCACTAAGTAAAGAAGAATATGAAGAAATAATGGAAATGTCTAGGATTGAGGCTATCCAAAAATTGTCTAAAAAAGCTCCGAGCGAAGATAAAAATGCTAACAGAAAGGCCTATATCGCTACATTTAATGGAATTTTGGAAGAAACATCGACACAGCTTTGGGGAGAATATCAACAACAGTTTTTTGTTGCTGAAAACGGGAATTTACCGCAAGTAACGAAAAAGGATTTAGAAACTGCCGAAAAACTTGTAAATCCGGAAGAGCATATCGAAGCCGCCAGCGAAGAAGAAATACAAGCTGCGGAAGAAAAAATTGCTAACGGAAAAGAACTGAGTGTTTTGGAAGCAGCCAGAATTTGCAAGGGATGTAACAAGTTTAACAAACCGGTTAAATCAGAAGTCTTTGACGTGATTTCTCGAGCCGGAAAAACAGATAAAGTAGAAGGTGATAATTTAGTAGCACTTTCCTATTTAATAAAAGAAGCAGAACGCAATCCGGAAAGTAATGTAAAAGCCGAAGATATAAAAGCTTCTAAAAATCATCTGAGTGTTTTAGGTACAAAAATCAATCTTTTAAATCGTTTTAGAGAAGCTATAAGTACTGCAAAAGCAGAATTTAATAAGGATACATTTTCCCGCAAAGATGTCTTAAAATCTGCAGTTGCCAGTGTTGTATGTATTCGCAGCACTAATATTGTTAAAGTTGCGAAGCGTATGGCATTTAAGACTAAAGCTAAAGAGATATGGGGCAAAGTAAAATCTTGGGATGAAAAAGTAACCAAAAAATATCCGAAATTGTATCCGCTTGCAAAATCAATAGCAACAACCGGTGCTATCGGTATTACGACGGGTGTTGCCGGATTAGCAGTATATTCCGGGGTTAAACTATATAAAAATGTGCAAAAAAATAAGGCTCAATTTGAAGAAAATAAACGAAAAGCATTAGCCGAAGGAAAAGATTTTCCGTATAAAAGCTACGGAGAGTTTTTCCGTTCTAAAGAAAATCGAAAAGATGCAGTCGGTTTGGTTACTTCAGGAGTTTTAACTGCAGTTTCGGTAGGTTTCGGTGCAGATGCTTTGGTTGAACAAGGTGTGAGTGCCGTAACCGGTTTGGCCGGTAATATTGCCGAACATGGTTTTAGAGAAACTTTTTCCAATTTTGCTACAAATATCTCTTGGGGAAATTTGGTTGATAAAGTAAAAAATATTTCATGGAGTGATGTCGGCGAAACTGCAACTAAAATGGGAAAGGCGGTTGTTAAAAACAGTAGAGTTATTGCATCAACAACAGTTAGTGTAACCAGTGGAATGGTAACAGGACAAATTGCTGCTTCACAACAAAGACAAGCAGAGCAAGAGCTTGATGCCTTATTACAACAATACGGAGTGAGAAATTTACCCACGGATAAAAAGTTGCTAAAACTTCGTTCGTCAAATCCGTCCTTATATGCACAAACCGTATTGCAACAACAAAATATAGAAATAAATCAAGGACAAACAAAAGTTCTTAATGATAAAACAGCCCAGATAGACAATCTTCGCAGAGAAAAAAATAATCGTCGTTGGGGAACAATTGTCGGTTCCGGTTTTGGGCTGGCTCTTGCCGGTGCTTTTGGCGCCAGAGCTGAAGATTTTCAGACACAAAATGGAGAACTTAATGAAGTAGCAGATGTTCCAGCTGCCAATATGGAAAAAGCCGGAGAAGGGATAGAGGGATTAACCGGTAGTGAAGATACTTTAATCGGTGACAAATTAAATCAATTAGGACCACAGGTTTCGACCCAAGAAAATCCGATTTATACGGAAGATTATAGTGAAGGTTTGGCGGCTACAGCCGATAATATTGATATAAATAATCTTTCATCAGAACAAAAACACGATTTAGATATGTTATTCAAACGTTATCCTCGTGCAGCAACTTTGATTATGGAAGGTAATGAAAATCCTGCTGTCGGAGATATACCGAGCGGTAGAGTTATGACATCATCATCATTGCAAAAAATGTTTGAAGAAGGTAAAATTCCAACCGACAAATTGGAAGATATGGTCAAATTTGCCGGTGACCATTTTGATGCCAGAGGCAATTTTGTTGGTCCGGATGCCCAAGCTTTAGAAGCGGAAGCAAGAGGATATACCGCAAGCCAAAATCAAAATACAGTAAAAGAACTAAATAATAATCAGGCAGAGAATCAGGAACAACCGGAGACAAAACCTGTTCCTGAAAATCAGGAGCAACCGGAGACCCCGCCGGAGACAAAATCTGCTCCCGAAAATCAGGAGCAACCTGAAACACCTCCGGAGACAAAGCCTGTTCCTGAAAATCAGGAGCAGCCTGCGAC
>JAGBDC010000012.1 GCA_017937705.1 Alphaproteobacteria bacterium | reverse complement strand
TTATGATGATGCAACCGACAGTGCCGGTAAAACTGTGGAATATAACGACTTGAAACAAGTTGAAATAGAAGCGGGAGCAAAATTTGCTCATACTCAATATACCGACGATGGTTTTTACTCATTATATATCAAACCGAGTGTTGTTCAAACCTTGGTTGACGGAGATGAAATAGATGTAACCGAACTTGGTAAAGTTGATACGGTAGAAGATAAAACCTTGGGCAGAATTGAAATCGGCGGCAACTATGGTTTCAATGACAACTGGTCAGCATACGGCTGGGCTAATTATACCTTCGGCTCAGATTATGAGGCAACTTCTTTAGGTATAGGTCTAAACTACGCTTGGTAGTGAACTTTTAAGAGAAAATAAATGCCTGATTTTGAAATTGAAAATTCATTTAACGGTTTAGTTGTTGGTATTGATGAAGCAGGAAGAGGGCCATGGGCCGGTCCTGTTGTTGCCGGTGCGGTTATTGTCATGGATAAAAATCTATCTTCAATATTGCTAAATGGATTAGATGATTCTAAAAAACTTTCAGAAAAGAAAAGAGAATTGCTTTTTGAAGAACTTTTTTCTGAACAGCAAAAAGGAAAGCTATATATAGGGATTGGACAAGCAAGTTGTGAAGAAATTGACAATCTTAATATTTTACAGGCAACTTTTTTAGCAATGAAGAGAGCCACTGAAAACCTACCGCAAAAACCGGATATTGCTATTATTGATGGAAATCGTGTTCCGAATAATTTTGTTTGTCCGGCTCAATATGTAATAAAAGGAGATGCAAAATCTTTGTCTATTTCTGCCGCTTCAATCGTGGCTAAGGTTTATCGTGACCGAATCATGAAGGAATTGGCGCAAAAATATCCGCATTACGGCTTTGAAAAAAATGCCGGATATGGTACAAAAGCCCATATAGAAGGCTTAAAACAATATGGAATTACACCGGAACACCGAAAAAGTTATAAGCCAATTCAAGAGGTTATAAAAAATATTAAATAATCGCCAAAAAATTTACAAAAAACCATTGACTTTTGTCTAAAAATGTGAGATAACCAATAATGTTAAGAGATTACATTAGATATTTTTATAAACCATTAAATCTTAAAAGATATGATTCAGAAAGCAAAAAACCTCGCAAACGAGTGGCACCTTGTAACAAGTGAAGCAGTAGAGAAGATCGTAAAGTACATCAGCGCTCATGGCATATCCGACGAACTCCGCGGCAAGTTAACCGGTAACAAGGTCGGTAAGGTCAGCTGCAAGTTTGCATCCGATGGAAGTGTGAAGGTGGTCAGCAAGTCCCGTTCCGAAGAGAAAAGAAGAACTCTTGAGCGCGACAGAGCCCGCAGTGCAAAGCTTGCACTCGCTATGGCCTCATAATTCCCGTCTTCCAAGGTTTTAATTCTAAAGCGTCCCGTAAAAAGGACGCTTATTTTTATTTTAAACAAAAAATAGCCGAAATTTTTTTATTTTTATTAATCTTTTTGTAACTTCTTATATGTAATACTCCGTTCCATAGTGAATAAAAAGTTTATAGAAAAGTAATCAAAATGACTAAATCGGTTAAAACAATCTTGAACACAATTATCAATGATGATTGTGTGAAAGCCATGAACGAAATGGAAGAAAACTCGGTAGATGTGATATTTGCCGATCCTCCGTATAATTTACAACTAGGTGATGCCTTGACTCGCCCTGACAATTCATCAGTCAGTGGTGTTTATGAAGAATGGGACAGTTTTGCAAGTCTCAAAGAATATGATGAATATACTCGTAATTGGATGAAAGCTGCCCGTAGAGTATTGAAAGAAGACGGTACAATTTGGGTTATCGGTTCTTATCACAATATTTTCAGAGTAGGGTATATTTTACAAGATTTGGGTTTTTGGATTCTAAATGATATTATTTGGAACAAGACTAATCCGATGCCTAATTTCAAGGGAACAAGATTTACCAATGCTCATGAAACATTAATTTGGGCGGCAAAATCTCCAAAATCTAAATATACTTTCAATTATGAAGCAATGAAAGCTATGAACGAAGATGTTCAAATGCGTAGCGATTGGCAAATTCCGCTTTGTACCGGAAAAGAAAGATTAAAAGGAGAAGATGGCGGAAAATTACATCCGACACAAAAGCCGGAAGCGTTACTCTATAGAGTTTTGATGTCATCTTCAAATGTCGGTGATGTTGTTCTTGATCCTTTCTTCGGAACCGGAACAACAGGTGCAGTTGCTAAAAAAATCGGCCGTAATTTTATTGGTATTGAAAAAGATAAAACCTATATTGCCGGTGCACAGCAACGAATTGATGAAATCAGCAGAATCCGCAATGATGCTTGTTTAGGTTACACTACCAAAAAACGTCAGCCTCGTGTTCCGTTCGGAAGTGTTATTGAATGCGGATTGCTTAAAGCCGGTGACAAACTTTATGATGCAAGGGGAGATGTTTCTGCCTTAATTCGTTCAGATGGAACATTAGTTTCAACTTTCGGTAACGGTTCAATTCACCAAATGGGAGCGGCTGCACAAAATGCTCCTGCTTGCAATGGTTGGATGTATTGGCACTATATGAACGAAAATAAAGAGTTGGTTGTCATTGACGAGTTGAGAAAAATTGTTCGTGACGAGCTTTTTCCTGAATAAATTATATAAAAAATGCTTGCTCTAATTGTTAAAATCGTTCACAATAGGCAAAAAATAGATTTTTGTGCAAAATGAACGATAAAAGAATAATGCAAAAGTATGACAAGCTGCGAAAAAATGAAGAAATAACTCGAACATACGCAGCAATAGATTTAGGGACAAATTCGTGTCGGTTGGTAATTGCCACACCGACACCTACGTCTTTTCGTGTAATTGAAACTTTTTCTCGTATAACTCGTTTGGGCGAAGGAATCATAAATGACAATCGTTTAAGCAAAGATGCAACCAGACGAACAATTCGAGCACTAAAAATTTGCTCTGAAGTTATTAATGAATATGCGCCGATATATCGCTCTCGTTTTGTAGCTACGGCGGCTTGTCGCAGAGCTGATAACTGTAAAGAGTTTTTGGCAGAAGTAAAAAAACAAACCGGACTTAATATCGAGATTATATCTTCTCAAGAAGAAGCTCGTTTAGCCGTTGTCGGCTGTGTTCCATTATTAAACCGAAACCTTAAACGAGTGCTGGTTTTTGATATCGGCGGCGGTTCAACCGAAATATCTTTAGCCAGAGTAACAAACAGCGGGAAAACATTTATTGAAGGTTATGTATCATTGCCCTATGGTGTGGTTACGGTGTCGGAGGCATTTCCGAATAAAGACATGACCAATTTGGCATATAACACTATTATTGAGCGCACTCACAAAATTTTGGAAACCTTTGAAGAAAAACATCATATATTTGAGGCCATTCGGAATCAAGAAATTCAAGTTATCGGGACCTCCGGAACTGTTACGGTTTTAGGGGCTATTCAGCTTAATTTATCTAGATATAATCGTTCTGCGGTAGATGGAATTTCAATTACTAAAGAAGATTTGGCACGTTCTATCACTAAAATCAGGAGAATGGGGACTGAAGGACGAAAAAAACACCCTTGTATCGGTCCGTTAAAAGCTGATTTGACAATGGCCGGATGTGCAATTATTGAGGGAATTTGCTCGTTTTGGCCGGTATCGGAAATAACGGTTGCCGATAGAGGAATAAGAGAGGGAATTTTGCTTGATATGATGCATAATGTTTCGCATAAGCCTCGTCACCGTAATTTTTATAATCGTCGTAATAAGAGGAATAATAAGCATGACTACACAAAACGTAGCAGCAATTGATTTAGGAACAAATTCTTGCCGTTTACTGATTGTTGATAACCAAGGTAAGACACTTTATAAAAATGCCATTTCTACACGTATGGGGGAAGGAATGTCAGCCCAAAATCGTTTTACCGACGAAGCAATAAAACGTGGAATTGAGTGTTTTTGTACTTTCAAAATGCAAATGGATAAGCACAATGTTGCAAAATATCGTGCTATTGCAACGGCGGCTTGCCGTATGGCTGAAAACGGTGCAGATTTTGTGAATATGATAGCTCGTCAAGCTAATATTAAGTTAGAAGTTATCGACGGTTACGAAGAAGCAATGCTCAATTTGAAAGGTGCGATGCTCAATGCAAAAGAGGAAAAAGCAAAATATGTTGTGGTCTATGATTTAGGTGGAGGTTCAACCGAAATTACCTTAGCCACGAGAGAAGAAAATCCTAAAATTTTACATACGATATCGATTCCGTGGGGTGCCAGAAATTCTGCCGAAAAATTCGAACTTAATGATTTTGATGAAACAAAAGCTCAAAATTTAGCGAATGAAATTTCAAGCTACAGTAAAAAATTTGCACAAGAAACAAAATTAAATGAGATTATTGATGATGTTTGTTTTGTGGCAACCTCAAGTACACCGCTTCGTTTGGCTCATTTGGCAAATGGTTGGGAAAAATATGATCGTAACCGTGCTGACGGACTCAAAATCAAAACTGCAGAATTTGATAAGGCTATTGAAAAAGTTAGAAAAATGCCGTTTGATGAAAGATTACATCATTCTTGTGTCGGTCCGTCTCGGGCAGATATATTTAATGCGGCAGGTGTTATTTTTTCACAAATATACAAAGATTTGGGTGCTAAAGAAATGACCGCATCACTAAAGAGTGCAGTTGACGGTATTGTTATGGAGTTGCAAAATGGCACAAACTAAAAGTACAAATTCGATTATGGCCCGTCGTGGTTTGACCGTAAAGCTCAAAACCGGAAAATATCGTAAAAAATCTTCCAATAAATGGTTGATAAGACAATTAAATGACCCGTATGTTGCCGAGGCTCAAAGAGTTGGTTATCGTTCTCGTGCGGCTTTTAAGCTCATACAATTAGATGAAAAATTTAAGTTTTTAGGCAAAGGAAAAACTATTGTCGATTTAGGATGCGCCCCCGGTGGTTGGACACAAATCGCCGTTCAAAGAAATAAGGGAACAGGGCAGGTCGTCGGACTTGATATTTTGCCGACAGAGCCGATAGTCGGAGCTACATTAATTCAGCAAGACTTTACAACTGATGATGCCGCAGACAAACTAAAAGCTTTATTAAACGGCAAAGCGGATATTGTAATGAGTGATATGGCTGCAAACACGACCGGACATCAACAAACAGACCATTTACGCACTATAGCATTGGTTGAACTGGCATACGATTTTGCTAAAGATGTTTTGGCTGAAGGAGGAATTTTTATTGCAAAAGTATTTAAGGGTGGAGCCGAAGCCGAATTTTTAGCTCAAATAAAGAAAAGTTTTGCTAAAGTTGCACATTTTAAGCCTGATGCCAGTAGAAAAACTTCTCCGGAAGAATATTTGGTTGCGATTGGATTTAAGGGGGAATAATGCAAGAATCCGCTCGTTATCAGGCTATATTTGAGGTTATAAAAGAGGTTTTTAGTGATAAACAACCGGCTGATAACATATTGAACTCATATTTTAGAGAAAGAAGATATATCGGTTCAAAAGACAGACGTTTCATTTCTGAAAATGTCTGGGATATCATCAGACATCGTCGCCGTCTTGAATTTGAGGCTCAAGATACGGATATTCGTAAAATAATGATTGTTTGGGCAAAAAATAAGAATCTTGATGTTGTTTTTGGCGGCGGACAATACGGAATGCCGATTTTGGATGATGATGAAATAAATTGGCTTAATAATTTGCCGGAAATACCATATCCGCAAGACGTTGAGGCGGAGTGTCCGCTGTGGCTTTTTGAAAAGATAAAAGATTTTGAATTACTAAAAAGCTTAAACCGCCAAGCAACAGCTGATTTTAGAATTAATGCCGGAAGTCGTGAAACCATAATCAAAAAAATGAAAGATGAAGGATTTGATGTTGTTTCTACGCCTTTTTCTCCGATTGGAGTTAGAGCAGAAGAACGTATCAATCTCAATAATTGCATTACTTTTCAAGACGGGTTGATTGAACCGCAAGACGAAGCTTCGCAAATTGCCGCAATTTTAGCTGATGTACGACCGGAGCATAAGGTCATAGATTATTGTTGCGGTGCCGGCGGTAAGAGTTTGACTTTATCATATTTAATGCAAAACAAAGGACAAATAGAAGCTCACGATATTGATGAGCGAAGATTAGAAGCGATTTTGCCGAGAATGAAAAGATTGCAAGCAAACAACATTAAAACAGTTAAAACTGCAGAAGTAGGGCAGGATTATGACCGTTTTATTATTGATGCACCTTGTTCCGGTAGCGGTACTTGGAGAAGAAGTCCCGATGCAAAGTTTAGACTGAGTGAAAAAAAATTGCTTGAAATTGTTGAAATACAATCGTCTTTGTTGGATTTGGCTTCGAAAAAAGTAAAACAAGGCGGAAGAATTGTTTATATTACTTGTTCAATTTTAGAAGAAGAAAACAGCGAACAAATAACAAAGTTTTTGAGTACAAACAAAGAGTTTTCTCTTATAGATATTCAAACAATCTGGGATAAAAAAATAGAAAGTCCATATCCTTTTGTTGATAATAATTGCCTTAAATTTAATCCGCTAACTACCGGAACCGACGGCTTTTTTATCGCAGTTTTGGAGAGAAATTAAAAGACAATCAAAGAAAATTATATTGCCTTATGTAAAGGAATCTGATAAAAGTTATTTTGATGATTATGGGGGAATATGAAAAACAAACTGTTAAACGACTTTAGTTCATATCAAAACACATTGCGAAAAATATGTGGTGATATTGATGTGAGTAAAGAGGATAAAAAGCCCTTTATTGAAGAAGAAGCAAGTCTTGATGAACTTTTATCTGTGGTGGAAGATGCAGAAAAAAAGCTTGATGATGTTCAACAAATGACTAATTCTTATAATAAAATTATAAAAATGATATTTAAATGATAAAAAAAGCTTGATTATTTTTTTAAACTGGGGTAAATCAAGTCTGTCTAAATGATAATTGTGCGGCTGTGGCGAAATTGGTAAACGCGTAACGTTGAGGTCGTTATGAGCTAAGCTCTTGGAAGTTCAAGTCTTCTCAGCCGCACCAAGTTCTAAAATTCTATGAGGTTTGCCATATAGCAATGTAATATCTTTTTTTAGCGGAGGGTGGTTAAATGAAAAAGAAATCCAAGAAACGTACACCTTTAGCTAAAAAGAAATTCGGCAACTCTAAAAAACACATAAATCAGCAAACATATTTAGGTTTAGGACCAAAATTCGTTAATTCGATTGTTATCGGATTGAACGAAGATGATGATATTCACGTAAAAAAGATTGTTGCCGGTCTTGATGAATATGATTTAGCTCGTTTGATTGAAATTTTGGATATCAGTCATCGTCGCAAATTGGTCAGTATTATCGGTGATAAAATTGACCCTGCGGTAATTCCGGAATTAAACGAAGTTGTTCAAGAACAAGTGTTAGACAGTCTCGACGAAAATCAGATTGTCAAAATCGTTAACGAGTTGGATTCGGACGATGCGGTTGAAGTTCTTGAAAATATGGATGATGAAGAACAAGACCAAATTATTCAACACTTAAATCCGGAATTGAAATATCAGGTTCAATCTTCGTTGAACTATCCCGAAGACTCGGCCGGTCGTATTATGTCTCGCGAATTTGTGAGTATGCCGGACAGTTGGACCGTAAAAGAAGCCAGACAGTTTTTGCTTACAAGTGATGAATTGCCCGATGAGTTCTATACCGTGTTTTTGGTTGATGAAAAAACTTTGCGTCCTACCGGTGAAATTACGTTGGATAAATTGCTTAGAGCAAAGCCAGATTTGAAATTAAATGTGGTTATGAACGGTGAAATCGTTCCGGTCGACGTTCATACCGACCAAGAAGAAGTCGCTCACATGTTTAGAGAATATGGTTGGATGTCAGCTATGGTAGTTGATACAAAAGGACGACTTATCGGTGTTATTAATATTGATGATGTGGTTGAAATTGTCCACGAAGAAGCCAGTGAAGATATGATGGCGATTGCCGGTGCCGAATCAAATGATGTTTATCGTTCGGTTTTTGACATTTTTAAATCTCGTTCGGTATGGTTAGTTACTAATTTGTTTGTAACTATGATTGCAGCTTCGGTTGTTGGCGGTTTTCAGGATATGATTGCTCAACTATCTGTTTTGGCGGTACTAATGCCGATAGTAGCTTCTATGGGAGGAACGACGGGACAACAAACTTTAGCGGTTGTTGTGCGTTCTTTAGCAACTAAAGAGTTAACCTCAAGCAATACTTTGCGAATGATTGGCAAAGAATTTATGGTTGGACTTTGCAACGGAACATTATTTGCTTTTCTTATCGGTTTAGCGGTATATTTTTGGCGACCTGAACAAGTTATGTTAAGCTATATAATAGCCTTAGCAATGCTTTGCAATTTGGTGGTAGCAAGTTTGGCCGGAATCTTAATTCCTTTAACTTTGAACAAATGCAAAGTTGATCCGGCTATTTCCTCGGGGGTACTTTTGTTTGCTTGTACCGATACCGGCGGATATTTTATATTTTTAGGATTAGCTAAACTTCTTTTGTTTTAGGATTTTTTCAAATGAAATGGATTATTGCTTCGGATATTCACGGCTCAGCCTATTATTGCCGCAAACTGTTAGAAGCTTATAAAAGAGAAAATGCTGACAGATTATTGTTATTAGGCGATATTTTATATCATGGACCTCGTAATGACTTAACTTATGAATATAGTCCTAAAGATGTTGTTGATGTGCTGAATTCAATGAAAGAACAGATTGTTTGCGTACGGGGAAATTGTGATGCTGAAGTTGATCAGATGGTGTTAGAATTTCCGATTATGGCAGATTATACCATTTTGGCGGAAAACGGCGTTTCTATATTTGCCTCACATGGACATATTTATAACGAAAACAACCTTCCTCCGCTCTACAAGGGAGATATTTTGATAAACGGACATACTCATATTCCGGCTTGTGTAGAGCATGAGACATATACATATATAAACCCCGGTTCGTTATCTTTACCTAAAAATGATTCTTGGCACGGATATATAATTTTTGAAAATGGCGAATTTTTGTGGAAAGATTTAGATAATAATATCAAGTTAAGTTACAAAATTTGCGAAAAATAATAAATTTTCTTTGTATATGTTGTATTTTAAGCTTTTATCAAAAACAAAAAATCATATAATGGCGTTGAAAAAAGCAAGGAGTATATGATGCTTATAGGCCTTAGTATTGCATTTGCAGTAATAGTTTTAGACCAGTTGTCAAAATACTGGATTCTGGAGCATGTTCTCGAAACATACAGAAATATTGAAATCACCCCGTTTTTTAATATTGTTAACGCTTGGAATACCGGTGTAAGTTTTTCAATGTTCAGTGACAGCGGTGCAATCGGTGTCATTGTTTTATCGACAATCGCCATATCGGTTGTTGTCGGGCTTTTATGGTGGCTTAAAAAAGAACAATCTCGTATGTTACAAATTGCTCTGGGATTGATTATCGGCGGAGCACTAGGCAATGTTATTGACAGAATAAGAATTGGTGCCGTTTTTGATTTTTTGGATTTTCATTTGTTCGGACATCATTGGCCGGCATTTAATTTAGCAGACAGTGCAATTTGTGTCGGTGCGATAATAATTTTGATTGACGGTCTGTTTTTTAATAAAAAAGGAGTTGATAAAAAATGAAAAAAATTTTGTTTATAATTGCTTTTGCAATGCTTGCAACCGCTTGCGGAATGAGTAAAAAAGACTTGGGATTAGAAAAGAAAACTCCCGATGCAAGTCAGGCAACAGCGAAAGAAGAATTGGTTTTGCCTCCTAACTTTAATTTGCGTCCGGTTGTTCCTATGGCTCAAAGCAAAACAGAACAGGAGTAATATTTTGAAAAAAATCGGAGTTTTATTTTTTGGTTTTTGTTTGCTTATGTCTTTCTCGGCAAAGGCGGAATTGTTCGGTCTGAAAGAATACATACTAAATAACGGATTGAAGTTAATTGTTGTACCAAATCATAAGGTTCCGATAGCAAAGCACATGGTTCTATATAAGGTCGGTGCTTCTGATGAAAGAGCGGGAAAGGGCGGTTCTGCACATCTTTTGGAACATTTAATGTTTCGTGGAACAAAAAAAATAAAAGGCGACGACTTTAACAAGATTATGGAAGAAAACGGAGCTTCCAGCAATGCCTATACCTCACAAAATTTTACAGCATATCATCAGTTTGTTGATATAAGTCGTTTAGAACTTGCAATGTTTCTTGAATCTGACCGTATGCAAAACTTAAAGATAAGCGACGAAGCTTTTGAAAAAGAACAAAAAATTGTTTATCAAGAACGTAAACAAGTGGTTGAAAACAATCCATTATATAAGTTTAATGAAGCAGTTCAACGAGCTTTTTGGCAAGAACATCCTTATAGTCGCCCGATTACGGGAACAGAAGAAGAAATCTTGAGTCTGACTAAAAAAGATGTGTATGACATTTACAATCGTTTTTATTCTCCCGATAATGCAATTTTGATTATTGCCGGAGATATAAAACCGGAAAAAGCTTATGAATTGGCCGAAAAATATTATGGTCAAATTCCGGCAAAAAACATTGTTAACGATCGTCAGCCGGAGATTTTGGATACTAAAAATATTATCAATATCCGTATGCAACTTCCTAAAATAGAAATATCTCGTTGGCTTCGTAAATATAAGGCTCCCAACTATTTAAGTGATAAAAAAGTTATTTATGCTTATATGATATTGTCAAAATATTTAGGCGAAGACGAAACATCATATTTGCATAATAAATTGGTTGTTGAAGATAATGTTGCTACTGCCGTTTCTACTTCATACGATGCCACTTCTTACGGAAGCGGAAGTTTTACTTTTTCTTTTATTCCTACGGCAGAAAACAAAGTTGATGATGTGAAAGAAGATTTTGCGGAAGCTGTTTCTGTCGCTATCAAAAAATTTGATGAAGACAAACTAAAAAACACTAAAAACAAAATATTGGCAGGACTTGTTTATGCCAAAGATAATCCTGCAGACGCAGTAGGTGTTGTGGCCAATATGATAGGTTCGGGAATGAGTGCGGAAGAAGTGGATAATTTTGCCGAAAACATAAAAAACGTAAAATTGTCAGAAGTAAAAAAGGCCGCTGCCGATTTGTTGCAATCATCTTATGTTGAAGCTATTGCGGAACCTTTGGTTAAAAAAGGAGATAAAAAATGAGCCGTAAGCCTTATTCGGTTAGAAAACGTAACAAAAAATGGCTATGGTTGTCTATAGTTGCGGTTGTTGCTGCATTTTTTGTTTATTATACAAAATTTAATCCGCAAGAAATTGTTGAGCAGACAGAATTAAAGAGCGAATTTAGTGCCGAAGTTAGGGAAATTATTGCTCCGGAAAGTAAAATAAGAGCCTATTTGGTTTCTGATAATACTAATCCGATTGTCAGTATGAATTTTATCTTTGCTAACCGAGGTTCGGCATACGACAAACAAGGGAAAAAAGGAATTGCAAATCTGGTCGCCGGAATGTTGGTTGAAGGTTCGGGAAAATTAGATAGCAAAGAGTTCAAGGAAAAACTGGCAAATCTTGCGGTTTCTATAAGTTTTCAAGCCGAAAAAGATGATTTTTCCGGAGAAATGTTAACAACAAAAGAGAATTTACCGGAAGCCGTAAAACTTTTGCAAGATGTGATGTCTGCTCCTCGATTTGACAATTCTGATATAGAAAGGTTGAAAAAAGAAATATTACAAACGATAGATTATTTGCAAGAAAAACCGGCGGCCAGATTGGACGAAGTTCAGCGAAAATTATTGTTTGGAAAACATCCGTATTCATATTTGACCATTGGCACTAAAAAAGATGTCAGTTCTTTGAAAAAAAGTGATTTGTTAGATTATGTAAAAAATAATTTAACCAGAAAATCGCTTCACATAGGTATTGTCGGTGATGTCAGCGAAAATGAAGCTACTAAAATTATAGATGATATTTTTGCTAAATTACCTGCAGGAAACGATATTAAAGAAATACAAAATCCTGAAATTGACTATTCAAATTCCAATACGGATATTTATGAAGAGCATTTGCCGCAAGTAATCACTTCGGTTACGGCTCCGAGTGTTGCAAGGCAAAATAAAGACTTTTATCCGTTGTATATTGCAAACTACATATTTGGCGGAGCAGGGTTAAATTCTCGTATAAATAAATCTGCCAGAGAAGAAGAAGGACTTACTTATGGTGCATATACCGGATTGTCTTTGTTAAATGCTTGTCCGTTAATTCAAGGGGGATTTTCAACAACTCCCGAAAATTTATCAAAAATGAAAGATATTTTTATTGCCGAATGGCAAAAAATGGGAACGGAGGGAATTAGTGAAAAAGAACTTCGTTTAGCTAAAAATTATTTACAAAGTTCATATAATTTGCGTTTTGCCGATATAACAGTATTTTCTGCAATTTTAGCACAAATGCAAAACGAAAATTTAGGAATTGATTTTTTACAAAAACGCAATCAATACATTGAAAATGTTACTTTAGAACGAGTTAATCTTGTTGCTAAAAAATATTTTTCGCCTGAAAAATTAATTATGATTAATTTGGGCAAAACAAAATAAGAAAGGAACTGAATATGAATAAACCGGTTAACAAAACTTCTGCTTGGAAAAAACTTACTTCTTATTATCGTTGGCACAAAAACGATGAAATGAAGGATTTGTTTGCCAAAGATAAAGACAGAGCCAGCAAATATACTCTTAATTTGGAAAATTTGTATTTTGACTATTCTAAAAACAGAATAGATGAAAAATCTATGCGCTATCTTTTAGATTTGGCTAAAGAAGTTAATTTAAAAGAAAAAATTGAAGCAATGTTTTCCGGTGAAAAAATCAATATAACAGAAAATAGAGCAGTTTTACATGTAGCTTTGCGTAATCGCCAAAATACGCCGATATATGTTGATAATAAAGACGTTATGCCCGAGATTAATGAAGTATTGGCAAAAGTTAAAAAGTTTACTGATGCGGTTCGTTTTGGTGAATTTAAGGGAGCTACCGGCAAAAAGCTTACAAATATTGTAAATATCGGTATCGGTGGTTCTGATTTAGGACCTTATATGGCGACCACCGCATTAAAAGAATATTGGGCGAAAGACATGAATTGCTACTTTATTTCCAATATTGACGGTTCTGCTTGTGAAGATGTTTTGAGCTCTGTTGATCCCGAAACAACATTGTTTGTTGTTGTTTCAAAAACTTTTACCACTATCGAAACATTAACCAATGCTCGTACCTGTCGCAAATGGTTGATTGATGCGTTAGGAGAACATGCCGTTGCCAAACATTTTATTGCGGTTTCCACAAATGCGACTGAAGTTTCTAAATTTGGAATCAACACTGATAATATGTTCGGTTTTTGGAATTTTGTCGGTGGCAGATATTCTATGTGGTCAGCTGTCGGAATTTCAATTGCATTGATGGTTGGCATGGAAAACTTCGAAAAAATGCTCGAGGGTGCAAATGCCATGGATTTACACTTCAGAAATACTGAATTTGAAAAAAATATTCCGGTTATCATGGCTTTGCTCGGTATATGGTATAATAATTTCTTTGGTTTCAAAGAATATGGCGTTATTCCTTATGATCAGGATTTACGTTCCTTGCCGAAATATTTGCAACAATTAGATATGGAAAGTAATGGTAAATCGGTTGATATTGATAATAAATTTATCAAATATTCTACCGGTCCGATTATTTTCGGTGGTGCGGGAACAGATGTTCAGCATTCGTTTTTCCAACTGTTGCACCAAGGAACCAACATTGTTCCGTTAGATTTTATTGTTCCGGCTATTTCGCATAATGAAATTGGTGAACATCACGAAATTTTAGTTGCAAACGCTTTAGCTCAAGGCGAAGCTATGATGAGAGGTAAAACGGTTGAAGAGGCAGCAGAAGAACTTGCTAAATCAGGTAAGAATGCCGATGAAGTAAAAGCTTTGAAACGTTATAAGAGTTTTCCGGGAAACAGACCTACAAATACTATTATTGTTAAAAAAGTTGACCCATATACTTTGGGTATGCTGGTTGCCATGTATGAACATAAAGTGTTTGTTCAGGGTATTATCTGGAATATTGATTCTTTCGATCAAATGGGTGTGGAACTCGGAAAACAAATGGCTTTGAGTATTCTTCCCGAATTGCAAGGAAATGCTTATAACAAGCATGATAGTTCAACTTCTAATTTGATTAGCTTGATAAAGAAAATCCGTAAATAGGAGATATTATGGGAATAAGAATTCTACCGAATAATCTGGTAAATCAAATTGCTGCCGGTGAAGTTATCGAACGTCCGGCATCGGTTGTAAAGGAATTGGTAGAAAACGCCATTGATGCCGGAGCGACTTCTGTTGAAGTTACTCTGGTCGATGGCGGTAAGAGTCTTATTTCTATATCCGATAACGGAAAAGGAATGAACGAAAATGATTTGATGTTAGCAATAGAAAGACACGCAACATCAAAATTGCCCGATGATGATTTATTTCATATCAACTTTCTGGGTTTTAGAGGCGAAGCTTTGCCTTCGATAGCTTCAGTAGCTAAATTATCTATCACATCAAGAACTGCAGATTCTGAAAATGCGTGGAAAATTGAGGTGTTAGGCGGAGAAATTAAATCACCGGTACCGGTGGCGGCAAACAAGGGAACTACGGTAGAAGTAAGAGATTTATTTTATGCAACTCCTGCTCGTTTGAAGTTTTTGAAAACCGGAGCCAGTGAAACAGCTCAATGTGTTGATATTATAAACAGAATTGCTTTGGCTAATCCCGCTATTTCTTTTTATTTATATGATGATAAGAAAAAGCGTATTGCTTTGAATTCATGTCAAGGGGAGTTGTTCGATGCCAGACTTAAACGAATCAGCGATGTTATGGGGCGTGAGTTTGGTGAAAATTCACTATTAATTGATGCACAAAAAGACGAGTTAACAATCAGTGGTTTTGTCAGTTTGCCGACATATAGTAAAGCCAATTCATTGTCGCAATATTTGTTTGTAAATAATCGTCCGGTCAGAGATAAGACCTTATTAGGGGCATTAAAAGCAGCATATCAGGGAGTTTTAGAAATAGGCAGATATCCTGTTTGTGCCTTATTCTTTGATATTAGTCCCGACTTGGTTGATGTTAATGTTCATCCGACAAAAGCAGAAGTTCGTTTTTATGATAATAATGCTGTAAGAGGATTGTTAATCAGTGCCGTTCGTAATGCTATTTCAAAAGGCAGTATGGAAACCGCTCAATTAACCGATTGGGATAAGATAATAGAAAAAGATATTAAAAACGCAGATTTTCCAATGGAAAATACTATGTTTTTGAGAGAAAATGTGAGAGTTGATTGTTCTTTGCCACAATCTCATTCATTATATCGACCAACAGCACCGATAAGAAGAAAAATTGACAGTAACATTATTCCGGAAATGAATAATATATTTTCGGTTAAAACTGAAGAAGTTGCAGATATATCAGAAAATGATGTCGGTGTATTAGGGCAGGCAAAAGCTCAGTTCCACAATACCTATATAATTTCTCAAACTGAAGACAGTATAGTTATTGTTGACCAACATGCCGCACATGAGCGTATTGTTATGGAAAAATTTAAATCAGCATTAGCGACGAAAGATAAAACTCAAACGCAGATGCTTCTAATTCCTGAAGTTGTAGATTTAAGTTTATCCGAAAAAAATGCGTTACTTGAAAATGCCGAACAAATGACCGGATTAGGTTTGATTGTTGAAGAGTTTGGCTCAACAGCGATAATTGTAAGAGAAATTCCGGCAATTATCGGAGATTGTGATGTCAAGACTTTAATTCATAATTTGGCTGAACAAATTCAAGAATGGGGCAAAGATTTTGCATTAGAAGAAAAAATAAACCACATTTGTGCAACCATGGCTTGTCATGGTTCGGTAAGAGCAGGGCGAAGCTTGAATTTGGCAGAAATGAATCGATTATTGCGAGAAATGGAAAATACTCCAAATTCCGGGCAATGTAATCACGGCAGACCAACTTATGTAGAGTTAAAGTTAAAAGATATAGATAAATTGTTTCATCGTTAATATTTTACTTGACAGCAGGAAATATATTTTGTAAAAACTCATACAGCCGATGGCGGATGTAGCTCAGTTGGTTAGAGCACCGGTTTGTGGTACCGGGTGTCGTCGGTTCGAATCCGATCATCCGCCCCATATAAAAAGCTTCTCTAAAAAGAGAAGCTTTTTGTTTGTGAAGAAAACATCGAAAATGTTTATCTTTTTTGAGCGTGAAAATCTGCATGACAGTTTTCGCAAAGCATTACACAGTTGGCAATGGTTGTTTCTCCGCCGTCTGCAAAAGCCTTTTTATGATGCCCGTCAAGCTTATTTAACGGAAAATGTTTACGACATTTAGCACATTTTTTACCTTGATTTTCATAAGCTTGTTTTTTCTGCTTATCACTAAAGGCTCGATGCCAAATAAGAGTTCGGTCATCAGACAGACAATATTCATAAAACCCTTTTTTCTTTAATCCGTCAGGGTCGGTATCGTATAAATCGTAGAGATATTTTAGTTTTTCTTCAATTTTTTTCGCATCAAAATTTATGTGATGATAAGAATTATATAATATTCCCCAATCCAGTCCTTTCATATCATTACGATAATTTATAAAGGTATGCTTTACCCAGTCAATTACTCTTTTAAAATATTCAATAAGCTCTCTGGCATCGTTATCAAAACGATGTTTTCCCATATAGTCCTTAATTTGCACATATTCCAACGGATTGGCATTTATACACCAATTTAGAGCAAGTTCTAATAACAGTTGGCGATTTGCTTTTTCTCCCAAACTTCCCATATCTCCTAAAACTCTATCGGCAGAAAGATTTAATAAAGTTTTTTTATCATCATTATTATAATATGCAATGGCGATAGCTTCATTATTATTTTTCTTTGAGAAAAATTGTTTCGCAGAAGTTAGCCATTGTCCGGTATAATTTGCATTTAATAATTCTTGGTTTGTCATTTGTTTGCCGGCAATATTTATGGTATGAAACCAGTCCAGTTTTTCGTCATCGGTTCCGTCGCAAACATAAACTTGTAATTTATAATCTAAAATATCTTTTTGCTTATCAGCAGATAGTCCCTCAAATGTTTGTGTATTTCTGCCGTTAAAATCAATAGCAATAGGGTTGCCGTAACCGTCATCATTGGTAATAAATTGACATATAGACATTATCCTTTGCTGTCCGTCAATAACTTCATAACTACCGTCGGGATTGATTGCCCAATATATGCTGTTTAAGGGCATATTGTTATAAACGGAGAGCATAACTCTATCCCTGTCGTCGGGATTATAAACGAAAGCACGTTGATAAGCAGGACGAACGTTTAGTTTGCCGCCATAAGCGACAACTCCTTTTTCGCCGTTATCCTGATAGCCCTTAACTAAATCTCTAATTGTAATGAGCGGTTGTGATGTTTTCATAGTCATTTTATTGTTTCCTTTTGATTAAAATACGAGCGTATAATTGAATATATTTTTTGCCAGCAACTTCATAATATGTTTGATTATTTATTTGATTAACTTCTAATGTTGCTCCGTCATTTAATTTTGAAACTTCTTTTCTGTTGCCGTTTTTATCAATTTGTATCTGTTTCGGGTATATTTTTGAAGCTCCTCCAAACCATGTTTTTGTTATTCCTGTAATTTCAAATTGTTCAGGGTTATATTTATCTAAAAAGGTTATTGGTACTCCCATAACTCCGTAATAATCCATTGGTATATCATTTACTTTATCAACATTTATGGCATCATAGTTATCATATTTAGGATACATTTCTTCATATCCGTAATATTTTTTACCGGTATTTAATTTTTCATTTCTTTTGCTGTTTTCAATATTGGTAAACCATCTGGTTAATCCTGTGATTTTTTTTGTTGGTTCTCCTTTGTATGTAAAATCGCTTGGAGAATTATATCCTAACCATACTTTGTTATATTTTATAAGTGAAAAGATATCTTTATATGATAAGGCATTTTTATTACCTATAATCAAAAATTTCTTTTTATATTCCATTAATTGAGTCACGTATTCTCTAAATAATGAAAAGGGCGGGTTAGTAATAACAATATCTGCTTGCTTAAGCAACTCAATACATTCATCACTTCTAAAATCGCCGTTTCCTTTCATGGGTATTTCTGCAATATCTTCAAAACAGGCAATACCGTCGCCGGTATTGTCCTTATCTAAAATATACATTGTTGAAGTGTCTTTATCTTTTTCGTAGTGAGTAGCGATAACTTTTTTGATTTTGAAAGCCTCAAAATTATCTGCCAGATATTTCAAAAAATTAGATTTAGGAGTTCCTAAGCCGATTCCGTTATGGTCATCGCAGTTGCAATAAATGACTTTTCCTCTAAAATATTTAGCATAGTTAATCAACTCTTTTTTGATATCTTCATATCCCGTATAAAACTCATCGTCTTTTATATCTTTTGCTTTTGTTAGGTATTTATTTCCTGTACCCATAGTTTTCTTCCCAATAAAAAATCGCCTTGGTGCAAAGGCGACTGGAAGTTCGAAGCTATTCTATGGAATAGTGGGCATATTGATTCAAAACGGGTATAAGCATACACTTATCCCGTATATAAACTTATTAGCCTCCTTCCAGTCAACAGACCAGAAGGAGTTTTTACGCCAATGGTATTGGCAACCATAGATGAGGCTTCGAACCCTCGGGGCAGACACCAACCTGCCTTGTTTTTTAAGTTAAACGATACGATATAAAAAGCAAGTTCTTTTTTTGACAGATTTCAAACTTTGTTATGGGACGAAACTAATTTTTTTATTGATTTTATCATCTTTTTGATAGTAAACTGTTCTCCAGTAAAGCGAGTATAATTCAATGGTAGAATGAGAGCTTCCCAAGCTTTAAATGCGGGTTCGATTACCGTTACTCGCTCCATATATATTAAAAAATCCCGAGAAATTTTCTCGGGATTTTTTGTTGAACAAGTCAAATTAATCAGCTAACCCTAATTGACGATATTTTACTCTAACATCATAATTATTTCCATAGCTGTTGATGAGTTGTGTTGAAGCTTCTTGGTTAATATCAATACTAATACGACGATTGATAATATCCATATCTTCATCACTCATTTCTTTGGCTTTAGCATCTTTCACAGCCATAGCAATAACTGTTTTATTTCCAAAAGTAAATTGTTTGGCAACATTTAGTTTGTCATTAAACAATTCTATCATTTGAGATTGCGATAAATCAGCAAAAGATTGACTGCGAGTAAGAGCTTCTGTCGTTGTCAACTTAAGTTTGTAACGATTTGCAACATCATCAATTTTATCACCGTTTTCAATGTCGTTCATAACGTCTTGAATAACTTCTTGTGCTATTGCAGATTTTTCACTTTCTTCCCAGAAAATCTTAATTTTGGGAGTTGCGGTAGCGATATCTTGTTGATGTGCTTCTACAATATTGTCAACTCGTACAAAAACAAAACCATTGTCGTTTTCGACAGCTTGGCTAATTTCATCTTTATTATAAGAGAAGGCTGTTTCTGCATAAGAAGCAGAATCGGTATCTTTAACACCTTTAATTGTTTTGATGCTTAAAGACAAATCTTTAGCAACATCTTCTAACGATGCTCCTGCACCCAATTTGTCTTCTATTTCTTTTGTAACGTCATAAGCTGTTTCATAAGCTTTTTCGGTTTTAATAGCCTCAACAATTTGCTTACGAGCAACATTTTCATCAGTTTTAGAACCGGCTTTAATATCCTTTACTTTAATGACATGCCAACCGAGTTCGGATTCTATCGGACCGACAATATCTCCTTTATGAGCACTAAATACACCTTCGGCAATATCTTCAATAAGCATATCTTTAGAAACAAAACCGAACTCTGTATCTTCTTTGTTTTGTTCTGCAACGGTTTCTGCAGTTTCATAGAAATCAGCCCCTGATTTTACCAAATCGGCAGCTTTTTGTGCAGTTTCTTTATCGGCTGATAGAATTTGTAAAACTTCGCGAGTTTCCGGAGTTTCAAAATTTTCAATATTAGCATTATAAAACTCGGTAACTTCTTCTTCTGAAACTTCTACTTGTTTGGCAATATCTTCAAAAGTCAAATCGATAACACTGATATCTCTGGTTTCAGGATTGATAAATTCCGAACTGAAATCTTCATAATATTGTTCGACTTCCTCATTGCTGATTTCTCTGTCAATTTTCATTTCAGCAGAATCAATTTCAATATATTTGAAAATTTTACGTTGACTTTCGGCTTTAGCTACCAAATCTGCCATCGTTTTTGAAACTTTGATATTGTTAATCGGATTGGTTATCAAAAAGCTTTTAACAATATCATTGCGAATCATATTTATATATTTTTGTTCGCTCCAATTTGTAGTGCTCAAAAAGTTTTGAAAAGCAGCACGATTGAATTTTCCGTTTTCATCACGAAACTGTGGTTGTGAAAAAATAATGTTACGAACCAAATTGTCACTTACATATATTTTTTTCGCTCCGGCAATTTCTTTTACAATCATTTCGCTTAAGTTTTTTTGAACCAGTTCTGATGCAATAGAATTTCTGATTTCGTCGGTTACTTCAATATTGTCACCAAAAAGACGACGAGCGATTCTTATTTGTTCATCTACCTGTTGATTAAATTCGGCAAGACTTAATCCGTTATCATTAACCTTAATAACAGCAGGATTCTCTGCCGCACTATTTAAATATCCGGAAACACCGAATAATGACATAAAACTCAATGCCGTTAATGCCAAAACTACTTTGGCTGCCCAAGAATCTTGAGCTTTTCTCAATTTAGTAATCATATTTATTACCATCCTTTTAATTATAACTGCGTCTCAATATAATAGATTTATGATTTTATGCAATTACAAAATATTAGTGTTGAAAAGTTTTTTTAACTGGAAAAAAATTTTTTAGTATGTTAAAAGAGAGGCAATATGTTAACTTTAGAGGATAAAATTATGGCCAGAAAAATTATGATTGCCGGCAACTGGAAGATGAACGGACAGTTGCAGGACGGTGTAAATCTCGCAAAATCAGTAGCTTCACAAGTTAAAGCTCTGGGTAAACCTGCGTGTGAATTTGTTGTTTGCCCCCCGTTTACTTTACTTTATTCGGTTAAAAAAGCCTTGCGCGGTGCAAAAGTTGCTCTCGGGGCACAAGATGCACATTTTGCAGTTAAGGGGGCACATACCGGAGATATCAGTCCTGCAATGTTGAAAGATTTAGGATGCGGTTATGTGATTCTCGGTCACTCCGAACGTCGTGCTGATCATAAGGAAAGCAATGAATTGGTTGCAAAGAAGGCTGTTGCTGCATACGAAAACGGTTTGAAGACCATTATTTGTATCGGCGAAACAGAACAACAAAGAGATGAAGGAAAAACCATTGATGTTTGTTCAAAACAAATTATGGGATCCGTACCTGATAATGCCGATGCTTCAAACACCGTTATTGCTTATGAACCTGTTTGGGCAATCGGTACCGGTAAAACTCCGACAGCTGAAGATGTTGAAGAAGTTCATGCAGCAGTAAGAAAAGTTTTGGCTAAAAAACTCGGAAAAGGTGTTGCAAATAGAATGCGTATCTTGTATGGTGGTTCGGTAAAACCGAGCAATGCTAAAGAATTTTTGTCTTTGCCTGATGTTGATGGTGCTTTAATTGGTGGTGCTAGCCTTAAAGCCGACGATTTCTTGGCTATTGCGAAGTCTGTTTGTTAATAAAAGGAAATTAAAATGAGTACAGTTTTATTAGTATCACATTTGCTTATTGCCATTTTTTTGGTAGCTTTCATTTTGTTGCAACGTTCTTCGGGCGGTGCACTTGACGGATTAGGCGGTGGTAATGGTGCTTCCAGCTTTTTAACAGCTCGTGGTACCGGTAATTTTTTAACTAAAGCAACTGCTATTTTAGCTACATTGTTCTTTATTACAAGTATGTCTTTGTCTTTATATTATAAAGCTAATACAAACAGTGAAGTTAAATCTATTTTAGAACAAGCTCCGGCTGAACAATCTGTTCCGGCTGTTCCTTCAGCTCCGGTTGCAGAGAAGTAAATATGATCGTTTTAACGAAAATAGCAGGACACCTTAGAAAATGCTAAGGTGTCCTTGTCACTTTTAAAGAAGAGTAGGTATATTTTAAAATGTCTGTAATTTCAAATGGTAATACAAAATTTATATTTATAACCGGCGGTGTCGTATCGTCACTTGGAAAGGGATTGGCTTCAGCTTCTTTAGCTGCTTTATTGCAAGCAAGAGGATATAAAGTAAGATTGAGAAAACTTGATCCCTACTTAAATGTTGACCCCGGAACAATGAATCCTTGTCAACATGGCGAAGTATATGTTACTGACGATGGAACGGAAGCTGATTTAGATTTAGGGCACTATGAACGTTTTTCCGGTATTCCGGCAACGAAATATGACAGTGTCACCAGCGGTAAAATATACCAACGTGTTCTGGATAAAGAACGCAGAGGAGATTATTTGGGGGCAACAATACAGGTAATTCCTCATGTTACAAATGAAATTAAAAATGTGATTTTAGGTAATGTTACCGATGAAGATTTTATTTTGTGTGAAATCGGCGGAACAGTAGGTGATATTGAGGGACAACCATATTTGGAGGCAATTCGTCAATTAGCCTATGAATTGGGACGAGACAGAACAATGTTTGTTCATCTCACATTGTTACCATATATTCCTACTGCAGGAGAATTAAAAACCAAACCGACCCAACACTCAGTTAAGCAACTGCAAGAATATGGTATTCAGCCCGATATTTTGCTTTGTCGTTCTCAAATTGAAATTCCGCAAAACGAAAAGCGTAAAATAGCATTATTCTGTAATGTAAGAGAAGAATGTGTAATTGCAGCATTGGATGCAAAGTCTATTTATCACGTTCCATTGGCTTATTCGGCAGAGGGATTAGATATTGAAGTTTGTAAATATTTTCACCTTGATACATCTGCAAAAGCAGATTTAAGCAAATGGGAAAAAATAGCTAATATTGTACAAAATCCCGAAGGTGAAGTTAAGATTGCGATTGTTGGAAAATATCAACTTCAAGAAGCATATAAATCTATTGCCGAAGCTTTGACTCACGGCGGTATTGCCAACCAATTTAAGGTTAAAATCAAATGGTTAGATGCTGAAGACTTAGAAAGAGACGGAGCCGAAAATCATTTGAATGATGTCAGTGCGATTTTAGTCCCCGGAGGTTTCGGAAATAGGGGAACAGAAGGAAAAATTTTGGCAGCAAAATATGCTCGTGAACATAATATTCCCTATTTAGGTATATGCTTCGGTATGCAAATGGCCGTAATTGAAACCATACGTAATGTTGCCGGAATTAAAAATGCTAACAGCAGTGAATTATCTGATGATTGCGAAGCTGTTGTCGGTTTGATGACCGAATGGGATAAAGATGGAGCCAAACAGATTCGTCATAAAGACGGAGATTTAGGCGGAACTATGCGTTTAGGTGCTTACCCTACTGTTTTAGATGAAAAATCAAAGTGTTTTCAAATATACGGCGGTAAGGAAATAAGCGAAAGACATCGCCACCGCTATGAAGTTAATATCAAGTATGAACCTGTATTAAAAAAAGCCGGAATGAATATTGTCGGAAAATCTCCTGATGGTAAGTTACCGGAAATAGTTGAAATTTCCGATCATCCGTGGTTTATTGGTGTTCAGTTCCATCCGGAATTAAAATCCAAACCGTTTGAACCGCACCCGTTATTTGTTGCGTTTGTTAAGGCGGCAATTGATAATAGTAGATTAATATAGAGGAAAAAATGAGACTTATAAAATATGTATTACCGTTAGCTGTTTTAATTTCTGTATTCACAACAGATGCAAAAGCTTGGAGTTTTAGCGAATGGTATGAAGATTTAAAGATTAATATTTCAGATACTTGGCATTGTGGTCGTTGGGATGCTTATGTTCCGTTTTATGCGTGGCATAATCGTTTGACCTATGATGACAAACATTTGGATAAATATAATGAAGAAGCATGGGGTTTCGGTTTAGGTAAAGGAATTTGGAAAGGTAATGAATGGCATGGTTTATATGCTATGGCATTCAAAGATTCTAACTTCTATTTAGAAACAATGATAGGATATGCTTATCAATATAACTGGGATATTTCCGACAGCGGAGATTGGAAATTGGGAGCAGGTTATACAATCGGTGTAACTCAACGCCATGAATACAGTTATATTCCTGTTCCTCTTCCGTTGCCGGTTGCAGGTATAACTTATAAAAACGCATCATTACAAGCGGCTTATGTACCGGGTGTTAAAAATGATGGAAACGTATTATTTATGTGGTTAAAATATACTTTTTAATTTTTGAAAGGAAAAACTATGGAACAGAAGAAAATTAAAATTAAAGATTTTGAAATCGGTAACGAATTACCGATAGCTCTCATTTCAGGTCCATGTCAAATCGAAAGCCGTCAACATGCCATTGATATTGCCGGTACTTTAGTAGAAATCACTAAAGAGTTGGGAATTAACTATATTTTCAAAGCTTCTTTTGATAAAGCGAATCGTACTTCTATCAAATCTGCACGTGGTGTGGGAATCGAAGAAGGTATGAGAACTTTCGAGGAAATTAAAAAGTTATATGATTGTCCGATTTTAACTGATGTTCACGAATGTGCACAATGTGAAATTGCTGCCGAATATGTGGATGTTTTGCAAATTCCGGCTTTCTTGTGTCGTCAAACAGATTTGGTTGTTGCAGCTGCAAAAACAGGTAAAGTTGTTAATATCAAAAAAGGACAATTTTTAGCTCCATGGGATGTTAAACACTTGGTCATGAAAGCAGTAGATTCGGGAAATGACAACGTATGTTTAACCGAAAGAGGAACATCTTTTGGTTACAACACTCTTGTTACCGATATGCGTTCTTTCCCGCAAATGGCTGCTGATACAGGTTGTCCGGTTATTTTTGATGCCACACACTCTGTTCAACAACCGGGTGGTTTAGGCGGTTCCACCGGCGGAAATCGTGAATTAGCTCCGGTTTTAGCCAGAGCAGCTGTTGCCGTAGGTGTTGCTGCCGTATTTATGGAAACACATGATAATCCTGATAAAGCATTGTCAGATGGTCCGAACAGTATGTATTTGAAAGATATGAAGAGTGTAGTTGCTAATTTGATGGAATTTGACAGAATTAGAAAAGCTATGAAATAAGACATATTTTATAAAAAATAATAACAAAAAGAGGGTTTATAAAAAAAATCCTCTTTTTTTGACAAAAAGATGTTGACAAAATAAACAAAAAGAGGTATATTCTGTATCAGATAATCGATTATTCTATAAATATTAACCAAATAAAAAATTTGCTTTATGAAAGAAATTGCAAAAAATCAGAGTTTAGTAGTTATCGTACGTGAGAAAGCACATTGCGGATGCAGCCAGCTCCATTACGGAGACTTTGACAGTCCATATCTTGCGATGTTTGTTCCTGCTGTTAAGAATGAGGATGGTTCATACACCGACCTTCGTACCGGCAACAAGATTGAGCTCGCTAAGAACGATGAGGCTTGGAGCGTATTCCCTGGTTCAGTTTTCGAGTACCCAGACGGTGAACAGATTCTTATCTCCCGCAAAATCAATCCGGAGAGAACAGTTATCACCTTGAGTGCCAATGAGAAGGAATTCGAGTTCCGCGAGACCAGTATGTGCAAGCACAAGGTCGTTTACTACAAAGCTCCGGAGAAGAAACCTTGGGAAAAATAATTCCGCCGGTTTCTGCAGAAGATTCCCCCCTTTCTCTTAGATGAGAGAGGGGGTTCCTGTTTTTTAAATAATACTTGCTAAAATTAACTTTTCCAATTAACAATATTTACATGCAGTTTGTAGATGAAGGATATATAGTAAATTTAAGAAAATACGGAGAAAACTCCGTAATAGTTACTGTTGTCTCTAAATGTCATGGTCTTTTGACCGGTTTTGTAAAAGGCGGAATGAGCAAGAAAAATTTAGGTATTTATCAACTTGGAAATCTTATTCGTATTGATGCTTATGCTCGAATTGAAGAAAATATGCTGTCTTTCAAAACAGAAATGATACAACCGGTTGCCGTAAATTTTATGAATAATCCGCAAAAATTGTCTGCTTTGTCAGCAATGTGTTCTTTATGTGTTGCTTGTTTGCAAGAAAACGAAAATTTAGAACGATTTTATTATTACATAGACAGTTTTTTTCAACTTATAAATCAAGAAAACTGGCTTGTTCATTATGCTTTTTTTGAGTTTTATTTGCTTGAATATTTGGGAATAGGGCTTGATTTAAGTGAATGTGCCGACACCGGAAAAACAGATGATTTAGAATATGTTTCACCTAAGAGCGGAAAAGCTGTATGTAAAGAATCGGGTGAACCTTATAAAGACAGACTATTCTTATATCCTCACTTTATTGTGGATAAAAATTATAATCCGAATAGTTGTAAAGTGGCGGATTTGCTAAAGATGACCGCTTTTTTCCTCAATAAAAACTTTTTTCAAATCCACAGCTTGAAATTTCCGACAAACCGTGCTAGTTTGTTGGAAAATCTAGATTTGTAAGAGAAAAAATGTCTGAAATTGAACAAAAAATAAAAGATGTGCAATTAGCCGAAGAATTGAGCAAAAGATATTTGTCTTATGCTATGTCGACTATTGTGTCTCGCTCGCTTCCCGATGTTAGGGACGGACTTAAGCCGGTTCATCGTCGCTTGATGTATGCTATGCGTCAATTACACTTGGATCCTAAAGCCGGTTTTAAGAAGTGTGCTCGTGTTGTCGGTGATGTTATCGGTAAATATCACCCCCATGGAGATAGTGCCGTTTATGGGGCTATGGCTCGTTTAGCTCAAGATTTTTCAGTAAGATATCCGTTGGTTGACGGGCAGGGGAACTTTGGTAATATTGACGGCGATGGCCCTGCTGCCATGCGTTATACCGAAGCAAGGTTAACCGACTTTGCAATGGCCTTAATGGAGGGCTTAAACGACAATGCTGTTGATTTTATGGATACATACGATGGAGAAGAAAGTGAGCCGTTAGTTATGCCTGCAGCAGTTCCAAATTTGCTATGTAACGGAACGTCAGGTATTGCTGTTGGTATGGCAACTAATATTCCTCCTCATAATTTGAGCGAAATTTGTGATGCATTGTTGTATTTAATCGAAAATCCTCAATGTGAAATTGAACCCTTAGTCAAAAGAATTAAAGGTCCTGATTTTCCTACCGGAGGAGTTATTGTTGATAAATTTTCAACAATTTTAACTTCTTACACGACAGGTAAGGGAACTTTCAGAATTAGAGCTAAGTGGGAAAAAGAAGACCTTGGACACGGACAATATCAGATTGTTATAACCGAGATTCCGTATATGGTCCAAAAAGCAAAATTAGTTGAGAAAATTGCGGAACTTCTGATAAATAAAAAGATCCCTCTATTAAACGATATCAGAGATGAATCGGCACAAGATGTTCGTATTGTTTTAGAACCGAAAAGCAGAACTGTTGATGCAAATTTATTGATGGAACATTTATTCAAACAAACAGATTTAGAAAGCCGTTTTAATATGAATATGAACGTGCTTGATTCTGATGGTGTTCCAAGAGTTATGAGTATTAAAGAAGTTTTACGCGAATATCTCAATCATCGCCATAATGTTTTGATTAGAAGAACAAATTTCCGTTTAGATAAAATTAATTACAGATTGGAAATTTTATCGGGATATTTAATCGCTTTCTTAAATTTAGATAGAATTATTGAAATTATTCGTAACGAAGATGAACCTAAAACCGTTATGATGAAAGAGTTTTCTCTGACCGAAAATCAAGCAGAAGCGATTTTAAATATGAAACTTCGTTCATTGCGCAGATTGGAAGAAAGTCAAATTCGTGAAGAGTTTGACGACTTAACCAATGAGAAAAATGGATTGGAAAGTTTGTTAGCAAGTGAAGAAAAACAATGGATTGCGATTGCGGAAGAGGTCAAAAATACTAAAGAAAAATTTGGCAAAAAAACTGCATTAGGCCGTCGGAGAACCGAGTTTTCTGAAGTTGCCGAAATGGTAGAAGTTCCTATTGAAGCCTTAATCGAAAAAGAACCTATAACAATTATCTTGTCACAAAAAGGGTGGATTAGGGGATTAAAAGGACACTCGGACTTAAAAGGTGACTTCAAATTTAAGGATGATGACGAATTAGCGATTGCAATACATGCTCAAACAACTGATAAAATAGTAATTTTAGACAGTTCAGGAAAATTCTTCAATATTTCTGCAAATGATGTTCCTACCGGACGTGGTTTTGGTCAACCGTTGCGTTTGATGGTTGATATAGCTAATAACGATAACGTGGTTACAATGTTTGTATTTGAGCCCAAAGCATCATATTTATTAGCTTCGAATATCGGAAGAGGTTTTATTGTCGACGAAAACCATATTATTGCCCAAACCAAAAACGGACGCAAAATTATGAATGTAGCTGACAAGGAAAAAGCAACATTTTGCGTGAAAGTTAACGGTGATATGGTTGCCGTGGTCGGAGAAAACAGAAAATTGTTAGTTTTCAAGACTGAAGAAATTCCGACAATGGCTCGCGGCCACGGAGTTATTTTGCAAAAATATAAGGATGGCGGATTATCCGATATTCAGTTCTTCAATGAAGCTGATGGATTTAGCTTTAATCGATCCGGTGGTATCGGAAATGAAACCAATCTTTTGACATGGTTAGGACACAGGGGACAAATAGGAAAGCTTGTACCCTTTGGGTTTCCTAAAAACAATAAGTTTTTCAACTAGATAGAGGAATATGTTAAAATGCCGGTTTATCAGTTTAAAAGTTATGGAAATATTCATAATCCTGATAAACTGGTCATTTTTATTCATGGATATCGAAGTTCAATGAATGGAGTTTTGGCCGAAGCAACCATTTTATCTGCATTGATAAAAAATGCGGTTATAGTTACACCACAATCAAATAAAATAAGAAAAAACAATAATGTAAGAGAGTGGTACAATGTCTCGGAACATGATAAAGAGCATAAAAGACGCAATCCTAATACTCCGATAGACGAAGTTGTTGCAATATATAATGCAGCCGGAGAACAGCTTTCGGTGCACGCTTCCGAAATGAATACATTTATTGATGAGATACAGGCATTATATGGCATAAATGATGAAAATACCTACATTATCGGTTTTTCTCAAGGGGCGATGATGGCAATATATACTTCTTTGAGCAGAAAACAAAAAGTAGGGGGCTGTATAGCTTTATCAGGAATTGTTGCAGGAAAAGATTGTTTAGAAAAAGAATTGTATTCATATCCAAATGTTTATATGTTTCATGGAAAAGATGATGTCACTGTTCAATACAAAACTTTGAATTTCTCATTAGACTGGCTCAAAAAACACAATATAAACGTGAAAGCATTTAGAATTGACGATTTGCCGCATATTATAAATCCGTCAGAGATTGTACAAATTGCAAATATAATAAATGGTGTCAATTAGTTTACAAAGTCAACAAATTCAGATTGTATAAAATCAAACAATTTTATGTGCTTTATGATAGAGAGGACTCCCCTAAAATATTACACATATTTGTCGCATAATCTATATTATGTATAGTTTAATTTATTTTCATAACGGGTTGATATAAAATGATAATATGTTTGAAGCTTATCTGGTATGATGAGTTTTTATAAGGGATATTTACATAGTAAACTTAATTCTTAATAAATATGCATAGCAACTAAGAATATAATAGGACATATAGCCATATTCTTGACTTTTCTGTACTTGTATCTTTAGCTTTTCCTTACAAAGCGGCGGATATCAGTTGCTTGGTGTAGTTTTGTTGCGGATTGTTAAATATATCCTCGGTCGTTCCTTGTTCGACAATCTGTCCGTTTTTCATAACAATAACCTTGTCAGACATAGCTCTAACCGCTTTCATATCGTGAGATATAAATATGTAGCTTATATTTCTTTTATTTTGAATATCTTGCAATAACTTTAGCACTTGAGCCTGAATTGTTACATCGAGCGCAGATGTAGGTTCATCTAAAATCAATAATTTAGGCTCTAAAATAAGTGCTCTGGCAATAGCTATTCTTTGTCGCTGTCCGCCGGAAAATTGATGAGGATATTTCTGCATATCTTTGGAAGATAAACCGACTTCTCTTAGTACTGACAACACTTTGTTTTTGCGTTCTTCTTTTCTCATATTAGGATAATTTACCATCAATCCTTCGCTAATTATGTCTTCTACATTCATACGAGGATTTAAAGAATTATATGGATCTTGAAAAACAATCTGTATTTCTTTACAAAGCTCCCTGCTCTTATACGAAGTTATCGTTTTATTGCAATAAAGAAAATCTCCACTATATTTATTAAGTCCGACTAACGATAATCCTAATGTACTTTTTCCGGAACCAGATTCCCCTACTATACCTAATGTTTGCCCTTTATTAAGACTAAAAGATACATCATTTACGGCATTTAGCATTTCGGTTACTTTACCGAAAAAATTCTTTTTAATCGGAAAAGATACTTTTATGTTTTTAACATCCAATACATTCTCATCACTTGTTTTATTTATATTTTTCAAAATATTAACAGAGTTAATTAAAGTTTTTGTATAATCATTTTCAGGATGATTAAATATCTTTTCCGTTATACCTCTTTCTATGATTTTTCCGTCTTTCATTACCAAAACTCTATCTGCTATTTTACGTATAACTGATAAATCGTGACTAATGAAAATTACAGACATATCAAGTTTTTTTCGCAAATCCAGTAATAGTGCGATGATTTGTTCTTGAACGGTTACATCAAGTGCTGTTGTTGGCTCATCTGCAATCAAAATTTCCGGATTGTTTGCGACAGCCATTGCAATCATCACTCTTTGTCGTTGTCCTCCTGACAGTTCAAAAGGATATGCGTTAAGCCGATTTTCTACACCGACTAATTTCAACAATTCCAGAGCTTTTGTTTTTGCTTCTTGCGGGGAAACATTTTGATGTAATATTATGGTTTCGGTAATTTGTTTTCCTATAGTATGCAACGGATTTAGTGAAGACATCGGTTCTTGAAAAATAAAACCGATTTTATTTCCTCTGACTGCTCTCCAATCTTCTTCGCCATTGTGAGCCATTTCTTTATCAGATATTCTAATTGAAGTACCGTCAAGATGCGGAAAAAGTCCTAAAACAGACAGCGAAGTTAATGATTTTCCGGAACCTGACTCCCCTACTATTCCAAGTATTTCTCCTTTTTTTAGCTCAAAACTAACATCATCTACTACTTTTCGCCCATCGGAAACAGCAATATTAAGATTTTTTACTTCTAATATATTCATCGTTGTTCCTTTCTGGTGTCAAGTGCATCACGCACCCCCTCACCTATAAAAATCAACAAAGTCAATAGAGTAGAAAGAACAATAAATATAGAAATGCCTATCCAAGGAGCTTGTAAATTATCTTTTCCTTGTCTGACCAGATCGCCGAGAGACGGATATTCATGAGATAAGCCTAAACCGAGAAAATCGAGCGCTGTTAGAGCAACAATGGCTTCGGAGATAAGAAAAGGCACAAAAGTTATTGTTGCAACCACTGCATTAGGCAAAATATGGCGATATATAATTCTCCAGTTGCTTACTCCCAATACTTTGGCTGCTTTTACAAATTCAAAATTACGAGTACGCATAAATTCTGCTCGAACCATACCTGTTAGTGATGTCCAAGAGAAAAACAGAAGAATAATTAATAAGCTCCAAAAAGTGGGAATAAACATACTGGCGACAATGATAAGTATGAATAGTTGCGGTAAAGATTCCCAAATTTCAATAAATCTCTGCATTATAATATCTGTTTTTCCGCCGAAATATCCTTGAACAGCACCGGCAATAATGCCTATTATTGAAGAAAATACGGTTAAAACAAAAGCAAATGCTACTGACAAACGGATGCCGTAAAGTATTCTGGCTAATATATCACGCCCCTCATCGTCTGTTCCCAACCAATGTTGTTTACTGGGAGGAGCCGGTGTCGGAGTTTTCATAAAAAAATCAACCGTATTAAAAGAAAATGGAATAATCGGCATTATCATCCAACCGTTATTTTTAATATTATTGATTATAAATTCATCTTTATAGTCTGCCGGTGTAGGAAAATCACCACCGAAATCTGCATCGGTATAAGTTTGAAATATCGGAAAATAAAGTTTATTTTTATATGATACAATCAAGGGATTATCATTTGCAATGAATTCGGAAAAAAGACTTAAAACCATAATAACGGCAAACAAAAGAGCTGAGTAATAAGCTCTTTTGTTCTGCTTAAAATGTTTTATGGTATTATTGTGTAACAACTTCTTTTGTTTCCTCTAAAGGTACCGGTTCTTTACTCATTTCTGACAAAGATTCAACCTTTGCTTCAGGTGCAACATTTACTTGCCCTTCCATAATCTTTTGACCTTCAATAGTTTTTTCTTCTAAAGGTAACATTTCCGGTTGTTTACGGATAACAACTTCTTCCGGCAATAATCCTGTAGCCTTTGTGGGAAGTTTAGCCAAGCTTTGGAAATTATTTTGATTCCACATTCTTGACCAATCATTATATCTTTGGAAAGATTTTTGGGCCACATTGTTGTTATAAGGTACAGAGTTTAGTTTATCTCTAATCGCTTTTTTGGTAGTTTTAGAAGAGCTAACCCCCTTAAATTCTTCGCAATTTTCGCCATTAAATTGCTGATTTAATATATCCGGAATTGAACATATCATTCTGTTAATGGTGAATTTTTTGCTTTCAGGAGAATATATTGCTACCGAAGCCATTTTTCCGTTCATAAAGTTTTGAACTAATGTTGCATCTTTTTCGCCCAACAAATCATCCATACCGCTTAATCCTTGTATAATTACGGTTGTATTATCAAGTTCTCCTGCTTTTTGAAGATTTTGCATAAACTGCCCCAGTTTACCGTATGCACACATCGTTTGTTTGAAATATGCATTACGTTTTTCAACCACTTTACGGCGCCCTACCCATTCTTTATTATTTTTAGGCAGCCATTCACCTATACTCTTAAGTTTACACATATCGTCATATATAAACATTTCGGAGGGCATATCTAAATATATGAAATAGGCGTTATCACCTCTGTCTTCTGCAATATTTTCCATAGCAATATCAAGCTGTTGCAATGAATCTACAATATACAAACCATTATATGACATACCGACTATCGGGGTTTCAGACGGGTCATAAATAGATTTTAGCCCTTTATATAAAGTTTCAGGACCGTGTTTCAACCATCCGCTTTCTTCTATCCATTGAGCCATAAGCACATAAGCTCTGTCAAACACTGAATATATGGGACTATCTAATGTTGCGGGACTGGTAATTTTGGTAACGCAACGATACACATTATCTTTGTTATTTTTGCGGCATAAATTTATTCCGTGAGATTGATAAGCACTTATCTTGTAATCTTTAGCCTGATAATCGTCTATCATCTTACTGTTTTTTAGATATGCTTCAAAAGCATTACGATTTTTGAATTGCCAATAGCTATCCTTCATAACTTGTGTTTGCAAATTGTCCAAAAGATTTACAGGAACCTTATAATTCAAACTGTCGGCCGCATTAATATAAGGATTGCTACCGGATACATAGGAATTAGGATAAAGTTTAAAGCCATATTTAGCATAAAATCCCAACATAACTTCTTTTAATTGGTCTCGATAAGCTTTTCCTGCTTCTTTATCTTCTAAGCTGGCAATGTATCCGTAAGCCGGAAGATTAGGCATCATAATATTAATTATCTTTTGCCCTTTTTCGGAATCGCTATTCATTGATGTTTTTTCTTCAATCTTAAATTCCGGTTTATCATAATTTTGATGCATCATCACTGCACCAAACAAAAATGCAGCTGAACAAGCAATAAAAAAGCGAATTTTTTTATTGCTAAAAAACAAAACAACAAATGTAATAAAAGCTAAGGCTAATGATATATAGGTTTCCGAGTGACCTGTGGTTTCAGCTGCTGAACTGAAATTTGCAAAATGAGCAAACATTGCCGAGCTGAACATATACATTATTCCGGCAGAAATGAGGCTCATCATCATGACAAAACCGGAAAAACAAAAATAGATAAAAAAGGTAACAGCTGCAATTATAATCAATGAAGTCAAAACTTCAGGACGCATCATCGGAAATGCGCTAAACACGTTTCCGGCACCGGCAGAAGCAAATAGAACAAAATTACTTGCAAGCAAAGATATTCCTATTACACTAAAAAATATTAAATTGAGCCAATAATATAAAAACGGGTGTTTTTTTATTTTACGTCGACGATATCTTTGTGCCGGAGGTTGCGCATTTGGCTGTGGAGTTTTTGTTGACTCCATTACAACTTTATCAAAACTAGGTTCTTTGCGTTCAAAATCATTCATGGTATTACCTTAATCATAAATTGTTTTTTTCAGTATAAACAAATATATTATATATTTAAAGCAAAAAACCTCAAGATTGCACAATCTTGAGGCTTTTCTTTCAATGATAATAAAACTATTATCTTGAGTAAAATTCGATAACCAAGTTTGGTTCCATCATAGAAGCATAAGGAATGTCTTCAAATTTAGGAACAAATGTATATTTTGCTTCCATTTTCTTGGTATCAACTTCTAAGTAAGCAGGTGTTTCATGAATGCTTGATTCTAATGCAGAAACAACCATGTTGATTTGTTTAGATTTTTCTCTTACGGAAATAACATCACCAACTTTAACCATATAAGAAGGAATGTTAACTCTTTTGCCGTTTACCAAGATATGACCATGGTTTACAAATTGACGAGCAGCGAAAATTGTCGGAACAAATTTTGATTTATATACCAAGTTGTCCAAACGAGATTCCAAAATACCAACCAAGTTTTCAGCTGCGTCACCACGACGACGAATAGCTTCTTCATAATATTTGAAGAATTGCTTTTCAGAAACGTTACCGTAGTAGTTCTTCAATCTTTGTTTTGCTTGTAATTGTGTACCATAGTCGGTCAATTTTTTCTTTCTTGCGCCATGTTGACCCGGACCATATTCACGTTTTAATAATGGGCTTTTCGGATCGCCCCAGAGGTTTGCATGAAGACTGCGTGCAATCTTTTTCTTTGCATTTACAATACTTTTCATTTAATTTTCCTTAAATTTGTTATTTACATTATTGTCCCGGTATTTTCTCTTATTTTCAAAGAGAAAAGGGATACAAAAGTATCCTCATTCCCAGAAGTGGTTGCAATGTATTATATTTTATAACAAAATGCAAGCATTATTTTTTTATTTTTTTCATTTTCTCCGGAGATACAATTCCGCCCGAAATAATAAATTTTAATGCTTCTTCAACCGACATATCTAAGAATATTACATCTTTTACCGGAACAAAAATTAAAAAACCTGATGTCGGGTTAGGAGTTGTAGGAATAAAGACATTAAGCATATCTGTTTTCAGTATATCTTTAACCTCTCCTTCGGTATCTGTACTTACCAAACCCAAAATCCAGATACCTTTGCGCGGATATTCCAACAACACAACTTTTTTGAAAGCAGAACTTTTGTTAGATAAAAAAGTTTCAAAAACTTTTTTTAATAGTGAATAGATGCTTGATATTAATGGAATTTTTCTAACCACCCATTCTCCAAGCCGAACAAAAAAATCACCGACAAAACCAGCTGCAAACATACCGATTAAGGTCATAAACAATGCTAAAATTATGATACCTAATCCCGGAATTGTATATGGTAAATTGTCATAATATTCTTTTATTTGCGGAGGTAAAAGATTATTTACTCCTCCGTCAACCCACTCAATAATTTTATATGCAACATAAAATGTTACGGCAATCGGTGCCGTTACCAATATTCCGGTGAAGAAATATGCTCTTAATTTTGCGCCTAATTGCATGAAACCATGTTGTTTTTCTTGTGTGTTTTGAACAGATTGCTTCATTCTTTCTGCTCTTTTATAAACTTCTTCAGAACGTTCTTTATTCATGTTATATCCTCATAGCATCATCAATTATAAATTGCGGGGTAGTAATATTTTGCCAAGTATTGTTTCTTAATAACCCTACCAGATTAAAACATTGTCCCTTGCCTTTTAACAACGCTTTTCCCATTTCATTATCTGCTGCTCGAAAAGCCATTGCTTTTAGATATCCTCCATTCATAGAGGTAAATATGCATCGAATATGTCCGGAGCCGACGATATCTGCTTTTGACAACAAAGCATTTGTCAACATTATCTTCGGTTCACTATTGCTTGCTCCGAATGGTTCAAGACTTTCTATATATTTTATAATATCGACATTTACCGCCGAAACATCTACTATCCCCTCAATATTGATAGTTGGAGTTAATGATTCGTCTTTAATGTTTTTTGAAATATATTCTCCGGCAAACTTCCTAAAATCTTCAATTTTATCTTCGTTCAATGAAAAACCTGCCGCCATTATGTGTCCGCCGCCTTTAGTTAAAATCCCTTTTTCTTTTGCAGACATAATTAATGCTCCGATATCAAGACCGGATATTGAACGAGCAGAGCCTTTCACCTCATCACTTTCTATCGACATTACGAAAGAAGGTAAATTGTAACGTTCTTTGAGCTTTCCGGCAACAATTCCGATAACCCCTTGATGCCAGTCATTACCATAAACGAAAGCCATGGGATATTCTTGTGGTGTTCCCTCTAAAATTTCCATTGCTTGTAACAAAACATAATTTTCTATTTCTTTGCGTTGAGTATTGCATGTATCTAACTCTTCGGCTATCTGTTGTGCTTGTTTTTTATCTTTACAACAGAGAAGTTTGTTGCCCAGTGAAGAATCCCCTACTCGTCCGCCGGCATTTATACGAGGTCCGAGAACATATCCCAAGTGATATGATGTAATTTCATCTTTTATAGAAGATTTTTCTATCAATGCATTGATACCAACATTTTGTTTTTTTGCAAATATATCTAATCCGGAACGTACAAAGGCCCTGTTTAATCCTAATAACGGAACCACATCACAAACCGTCCCTAATGCAACTATATCCAGAAAATTTTTTAAATCAGGTTCTTTTATTTCTTTTTTATAAAAATCATTATTTCGTAAATATCTGTTAACAGCAACTATGGTCATAAAAACAACGCCCACTGCTGCCATATATTTCAAATATGGATTTTCATCACTTTCATCCAATCTTTTGGGATTGACTAAAGCATATACATCAGGAAGTTTAGTTTCTGCCTCGTGGTGATCTAAAACAATTACCGGCAAGTTTTTTTCTTTTGCATAATCAAATACATCAAAAGCCGTTGTACCGCAATCGGCAGTAATCAGCAATTCGGCACCTTGTGATAAAAAATCATCTATTGCTTTTCGGCTTGGTCCGTATCCCTCTTCTCTGTCGGGAATATGTATCATCGGATTATTACCTACATTTTCTAAAAACAAGCGTAATAAAGATGATGATGTCGCACCATCTACATCATAGTCTCCGATGATAGCAATTTTTTGTTTATCAATTATGGCTTGAGCTATTCTAATTGTCGCCTTTTCCATATCTTTCATACAATATGGATCAGGCATTAAATTTTGTATTTTAGGATTGAGAAAATGAGGAATTTCATCAACAGGAATTTGTCTGTCCGCAAGAATTTTGGCGATAAAAAAAGGGAGATTATATTTTTGAGCAATCATTTCCACTAAACGCTCATCTGTTTTTGAAAAACGCCACAGATTACCGTTTAGAGACTTTGTTGTCAAAAAATCAATCTCCACTAATTTATTCCTTAAAAGTTAATAGCTGATATATACTTCGGCTCGACGATTTAAGCGTTCGCCTTCCGGCATAGCTTCGCTATATAATGGACGACTGTCAGAAAGAGCTTCTATTGTTATATTTTCTTGTTTCACTCCTGCTTTGTGCAAAGCTGCAGCAACACTTTCAGCTCTTTTTAATGATACCTTAAAATTAGCTAATTTATGAGAAACAATGTCTGTATCTTTTGTTCTGCTTGAAGCATAGCCATAAACTCGGATTGTAGCATCGTGTTTTTTCGCCAATTTTGCAATTTTTTGAATTTCTGCATTATATGAAGCATCTACAGAAGAACTTCCGTTGGCAAACAAAATATTTGCAATTTGGTAGTTTATGGTTGGAGCTTTTTTAGCAACAGGTTTACGAATTATGGGAATTGCTTTTTTTACTTTTGGTTTTTCGATAACCCCTTTTTTTTCTTCCGTTATTTTTACAACTTTTTTTACCGGAGCTTTATCTGCTGTTTCGTCTCTCAATTCAGGCATTACCGGAACTTTAGCAACTGTTGTTGTTGTTTTTTCGTCATAGTTAATGTTTTTAGTATCTGAAGCAATTGTTTTACTTGAAGAAATTTTGTGTAAAGGTTGGTAATGAGCTTCTTTTTCTGTTTTTGTTTTCGGTGCAACCTCTGCTGTTGCACAAGCAGACAATATCGCACATAAAGTTATCATACCTACAAATTTAAACCTATTTGACATGTTAAATCCCTCTTTTCTCTTGAACTTATTAATTCATATCGTAATTATAAAATATTGACAAGAATAAAAATAATAAAATTAAAAACTTTTAAAAAATATTTGTAATAATGTAAACATTGTTATACTATATTATCAGTTACGAACGAAAGGAGTAAAAAATATGCCGAAAATATTTAAAATTACGATGATGTTGTTAGCAGTTGTTGCTTGTTCTAAATTTAATAAGCACAATGAATTGACCATCACAGATATAAACGGAGAAAAAGCTGCTTATAAGGTCGAATTGGCACAAACTAAAGAAGAAATGTCAACCGGACTTATGAATAGAGAAAAATTGGATGAAAACTCCGGTATGCTTTTTGCTCTCGGTAGTTTGGGAGCTAATTCACGTTCTGCGATGTGGATGAAAGATACCAAAATATCTCTTGATATGTTATTCATCGACGAAGAAGGTATGATATTCTGGATTTATGAAAATGCAGAACCGGAATCTGAAAAACTGATTGTCCCCCCATATCCTGCATATTCTGTTTTAGAGGTTAATGGCGGAGATGTAAAGAAACATGGTATAAAAATCGGCGATATGGTAAAACATGAATGGTTCAAAGAAGTAATTACTCCGGAAGAAATCGCAAAAACAGAAGCTATCGCAGAAGATGAAAGCGATGAGGAAACAACAGAAGAAGAAACTGAAGTTGAAGACACAGATGAAGAAGAAACAGATTCTGTTGAAGAAGTAAAACCTTCTGAAGAAAATAACGAAGAAGAAAATAAGCCTGTGATTTTGGATTAATTTTCCGATGACTTTTAAAAGAAGGGGAAAATCGGTTATTTATTCCCCTTTTTTTATATTTACACATTTTGTTATAGTAGGATTTCATTATGAATAAATATATAGAAATTAACGAAAGAAAAATAGGACAGGATTATCCGCCATTAGTGATAGCCGAAATAGGAATTAATCATAATGGTTGCCTGAAAACAGCTATGGAGATGGTTGATGCGGCCAAACGAGCCGGTGTTGAAGTTATAAAACATCAAACACATATTCCTGATGAGGAAATGAGCCCTTTGGCCAAAAAGGCCATACCGGGAAATTCTTCTTATTCTATATACGACATTATGTCCAGATGTGCTTTGTCTGAAGAAGATGAAATCAAATTAAAAGAATATGTTGAAAAACAAAATATGATTTTTATATCAACTCCCTTTTCCTTTGCAGCTGTTGACAGATTGGAAAAAATGAATGTTCCGGCATATAAAATAGGTTCGGGAGAAATGAACAACTATGAATTTGTAAGTTATGTAGCATCAAAAAACAAACCGATTATATTATCAACCGGTATGAACGATATTCAAGCTATAAAAAAGGCTGTTAATTGTATAAGGCAATATCATAACAACTTTGTTTTATTGCATACAACAAATTTATACCCTACCCCCAGTAACTTGGTACGTTTAGGCGCTTTAGAGGAGCTAAAAAAAGAATTTGAAGGCGAAATTATAGGTTTATCCGACCATAGCTTGAGTAATTTAGCTTGCTTAGCAGCAACGGCTATCGGAGCATCTGTTTTAGAAAGACATTTTACAGATACAAAATCAAGATATGGTGAAGATATTGTTTGTTCAATGGATGAACAAGAATGTCGTAATTTAATAAAAGATTCTGCAGAAATCGCTCTTATGCGTGGCGGACATAAGGAAGCTTGCAAAGAAGAAAAAGTAACTATTGAATTTGCATTTTCAACATTGGTAGCAAAACACAATTTATCAATCGGACACATTATAAGAAAAGAAGATTTGAAAACTCAACGACCTTATTTAACCGGCATTTTAGCTTCTGACATAGATAAAATAATCGGTAAAAAATTGTTGAGAAATGTAGAAGCCGGACAACATTTGGAATTTGATTGGATTGAGTAGTGTATAATAATAAAAAAATAATAGCTTTTATTCCCGCAAGAATAGGCTCTAAAAGGGTACCTCATAAAAATTTGTTATCTGTTAACGGAAAACCATTATTTATGCACTCTGTTGATTGTGCAAAAAGTTCTTCAATGATAGATGATATATTTGTAAGTTCCGATTCCGAAGAAATATTAGAAATCGCAAGAAAGAATGACTGTATAGTAAATGAGTTACGACCAAAGAATTTATCAGATGACAATGCAAGAATTGTTGATGCTATAATATATGAACTATCATTGCTAAAACAAAAATATGATGCGGTTGTTTTGTTGCAACCAACTTTTCCTTTACGTCCTGAAAATATTATTGATGAAGCTTTAATCAAATATTTTGAAAAAGAAACTTCATTAATTACCGTAATAAAATCAACAATAACTCCCGAATTTATTCGATATATCGATAATGAGGGGAATTTGTGCAAAATATTAAACAAAAGCAGTGATATTCGCAGTCAGGATTTCAAACAATATTATAAAATTGCCGGTTCCGTATATATCAACAATCTCAATTTGATAAACAATGCAACTATATTAAATGAAAATGAGATTCCGTTTGTTATTGATGAATATTATGCACTCGATATTGATACGCAACAAGATGTTGACGAGCTTAACAAAAGATTAGCTTTTTTGATATAAGTTAAATAAAAAATCTCTTTCAAAATCAATATCATGAAAACTAAACTTTATATCGTCAAAATAATGGCCGTTATCAGTTTTGTCATTTGTTAAAAATGAAAAGCCGTATATATCAATGTTTTTAAAACTTCCTAATATTTGATATAACATCCAAATAATGATACAACCCGAAGTAGGCTGATGTACACCTGCTTGTTTTTTTAGACTATCATAATATTTATTATTTATATACAATAGCTTATTCGGGTATCCTTTCATATAATCATACATAATATCCAAAAAGTTTTCTCGAATAGGAAAATGCGAAAAATCATCTTTCCATATTACATAATCATAGGAAGAAATATCGTCTCTGTGAATGCAGCTTTTTGCCGAATTTCTAACCCATACATTAGTTTTCTTACCATAATCATTGTGATATTTTTCATCACTCGGATAATTGTTGCACCTTATAACAATATCATGTGCATCTATCTCTTCTCCTTTGTTTTTTCCTATTTGGCAACCACTATTTCCAACAATGGCTATTGTTTTGTTTTTAATATAATTTTCGAAATTTGTTAATCTTTTTTCCTCGTTTATTTTATCCCATACAAAAACTGTTTTTTCTATTTGTTCATCTGTGATATTTTGTTCTTTTATAATTTTAGCAACTATCGGATAGCGAAATATATCCATAGTTCCGTGAATTGCAATATAATTTTTCAATACATTTTGAATTTCTACGTTTGAGGCATTATTTTGTATGAGTAAAGACAAATATATGAGCAAACATTTATGAGGTATTTCTTCATATTTCTTTGAGTTTATATTTGATTTTAATAATAAATACAATTCATCTTCATCTGATTGATTAATCCAGATTGTTTCGATCACATTTACATTTAATTTCTTTTTAGACAGAGAAATTTCTTTTTGTTTATTCAAAAAACTTTGAGTATATTCGTCTTTAAATAAACCTTTTAGTTCAACAGGGTTTATTGATATTATTTCGATATCGGGATAAAACATCTTAGCAAAATGGGAAAATTTTATCCAATAATCTTTTAGAGATTTAATCAATGAATTTTTCTCGCCGTTTTCAGAATAAAAATGTCCGTCCTCCGTGCAATCATTACCGACTAAATATATTTTTGCGGGATTGGTATAAAGAATAAATTGTAAAGCTGAAAAAACTGTACCTCTATCAAAAAAATAACCTTTAGTAATATCCGGATTCACAATGTCTTGACAATTATTATCTACTCCTATTAACCATGGATTTGAAATGAAAAATATTTTCCCACCTATTTTATTGGCTAATTCCGGTGTTATTCCGTATTGTTTAAATAATTCATCTGATGTATGAAAACCACAAAATTTATCTGCAGGATAATTAGCAAGAAGTTCTTCATTTTCTTCAATCATTTGCTTATCGTGCATAAAAATTTGACTAAACTTTATATCCGTAGCATAAATAGCTCTGTTTATACCTACATATACAGCATCTTTTATTTTCTCAAAATATTTTGCTGATGGCCCACAAGCATATAAAACAACACTTTTTCCTTTGTTTATATCCTTATATTTAGAAAAAATCAAAGGGTGATGTATTTTAGCTAACTCGTTGTAATGCATAGATTTATATATATTATAAGTCAAAGTTTTAGTATTATCGATTTTTTTGCTTATTATATCTATTTGTTCTTGATAATCTGTTTTATTTTTTCTTCTGTTAAGCAGTTGTATTCCTAAAAAATAGTATTTAGTGTGTTTATTTGTTTCTTTTTTATAAAATATTTTCATTTATCTTTCTCCTTATAAACACAACAATTTCATTACAAAATCTTTTATTGTTTCCAAGCGTTTGGCATAATTTTCTAAATCTCGAGATATGAAAATTTTCTGGTCAGGTCTTACTTTTATGGCTCCTCCTGAACAGGCAATCATATTAACAAGTTTTTCCGGATATTTGAATTTGTTTTCATAAAAACCTATAATAAAACCTTTGGCTCCGGCGTCAATTCTTTCAATATTAGCCTGTCGACATAGTTGTTTTATTTCTACTGTTTTAAGCAAGTTTTCAACTTCTTGCGGTATGGGACCAAATCTATCAACAAGCTCTTCTCTCATATCTAATAAAGCATCTGTGTTTTCCAATGAACCTATGCGTTTGTATAATCCTAAACGCACTCCCAAATCACGGACATATTTTTCGGATATCATAATCGGAACACCGGTTATAATTTGCGGGCTCCATTCTTGAGAGGCTTTTTCTTCTATAGCTTCACCATTTTTAATACGAGTAATTTCTTCTTCGAGCATGTGATGATACAAAGCAATACCGACATCTTTAATATGTCCTGATTGTTCTTCTCCCAAAACATTGCCGGAACCGCGAATATCCATATCATGACTGGCTAAAGAGAACCCTGCTCCTAAACTGTCCAATGCTTGCAATATATTTAAGCGGCGTTCGGCAACCGGTTTGAGCATCTTTTGTTGCGGAATGGTGAAATAGCAATATCCTCTAACCTTTGAACGTCCGATACGGCCTCGTAATTGATAAAGTTGAGCCAATCCGAACATATCTGAGCGATGCACTATCATTGTATTTACACTCGGCATATCAATACCGGATTCAATAATTGTAGTTGATAGCAAAATATCGGCTTTTTTATCTACGAAATCATTTATAACATCTTCCAACTGTTTTACCGGCATTTGCCCATGAGCAACCAAAACTTTGGCATCAGGAGCAAGCTCTTGTAATGTTTTTTGAATCTCTGGTATATCCGAAACTCTGGGACATACGAAAAATGTTTGTCCTCCTCTATATTTTTCTCGATATATCGCCTCTTTTATCATTACTCTATCGAAGGGCATAACAAAAGTTCGAGCCGCTAATCTGTCAACAGGAGGTGTGGCAATTATACTCAGTTGCTTTACTCCGGTTAATGATAGTTGTAATGTTCTTGGGATTGGAGTTGCCGTCAATGTAAGAACATGAACATCATCTTTTAAGGATTTCAATTTTTCTTTGTGTGCTACTCCAAAATGTTGTTCCTCATCTATTATTAAAAGTCCTAAATTATTAAATTCCACATTATCTGCTAATAAAGCATGAGTACCGATTACAATATCAACAGAACCATCTTTCATACCTGCTTTTATTTTTCTGGCTTCGGTTACTGTGGTTAAACGAGATAACATTCCTACACGCAGAGGGAAACCGCCCATTCTTTGCTTGAAATTCAGATAGTGCTGACGGGCCAAAATAGTAGTAGGAACAATTAATGCAACTTGCCCTCCGGACATGGCCACTGTAAATGCAGCTCGTAATGCTACCTCGGTTTTTCCAAATCCTACATCTCCGCAAACTAGCCTATCCATAGGAATACCTGCTCCTAAATCGCCTAGGACATCGGCAATTGCATTAAGTTGGTCATCAGTTTCATTATACGGAAAATTTGAACAAAATTCATCGTATATTCCGTCTGATGCAATAAAACACTCAGCTTTCTTTAATTGTCTTCTAGCGGCAATGGCAATGAGTTTTTCAGCTAATTCTTTTATACGTTTTTTAACTTTAGCCTTTTTAGCTTCCCATGCGACACCGCCTAAAGTGTCAAGTTGAATGTTTTCATCATCAGCTCCGTAACGAGATACCATCTCAATATTTTCAACCGGAACAAACAGTTTATCATCATTGGCATATATAATTTTTAAGCAATCATGATCCGCACCGCCGGCAGAAATATTTTCCAGTCCCATAAAACGCCCTATTCCGTGTTCTAAGTGAACTACAAGTTCTCCGATATTTAATGACGAAACATCTGCAATAAAGTCTTTTGAAGTTACTTTTTTATAATTGCGACGATTTTGTTTAGGACCTAAAATATCTTGTTCAGAAACAAAATAATAACTATCTGTTCTAAAACCGTGAGGAATATTAATAATTGCAAGCACTACACTTGTTTGCGATTTTTGCTCTGCTTCTTTCCAGTTTTCGGCGAAAGACAAATTTATTTTTTCTCCGCAACTTTCATTTAATAGTGTAAAAATACGCTCTCGAGAACCGGCTGAATAGCAGCAAATTATACGCTTTAACTTTCCATACTCAATTAATGTATTTGATAACTCGGTATAAACTTGTGACGGATTTATATTTTTAGCTGATGAAAAATCCCGTACCGGAACAGTTTTTATATCAATATTATCATCGCTGTCCGGCATATTCAAACTATTGAACATAATGTTTGCTTTAGGCATAATTTCTTCAATACGCATAAACATCAATTCGGGAGAAACCGGTCGATAATTATCAACCTCTTTATTGTTGTTTTTTATACTTAAAGCTTCTAATCTTGCCTGATAATGATCGATAATACTGTCATTTTTTGACTTTAATGCTGTTTCAAAATTTCGCCCGAAAACTATTGTAGCTTGAGGAACATAGTCAAATATTGACGGCAATTTTTCTTCATAAAAAAATGGCAACCAGTTTTCCATTCCCATATATTTTTTAGAATTGGAAATTGCTTCATAAATTTCATCATTTTTGGTAGCAACACCAAAGCTTTCACGATAGTTTGAACGAAAGTTTTTAACCGTATTTTCGTCTAATACAACTTCACCTGCCGCTTGAAACGTATAGTATTCTTTTTCACCGGTTGTTCGTTGAGATAAAACATCGAATGTTCTTATTTTTTCAACTTCATCACCGAACAAGTCAATACGTAAAGGATTGTCCGTGCCGACAGGAAAAATATCTAAAATATCTCCTCTTACAGCATATTCCCCTGGTTCCATAACTTGTTCAACTCTGGTATATCCGTTAACCGAAGCATAATGCAAGAAACTAGTAAAACTTAGTTCACCACCAACTTTTATATGTTTTACGGAGTTTAGAAACACTTTTTTAGGCGGCAACTTTTGTATTGCAGAACCTACACTGGTCAAAATTATGCGATTTTTTTTATTTGAAGGATTATGTGCTAAGTGAGCTAAAACATTAACTCGTTCTGCTACTATATTGACATTTGGAGATATTCTATCATACGGAACAGTATCCCAAGCAGGAAAAGTTAAAACATTTACATCGGGAAGTATATACCGTAATACTGATGCAATTTGCTCCATAGTGCTGCCGTCTGAAGCAATATAAAGGATATCCGATGAGCCGTTTTCATATAGTTGTTTTATGACAAAAGCTTCGCTCCCGTCAACAATGGAAGACAGCGATTTAATTTTAGAACTAATTTTTTTTAACCGGCTAAACATATTTTTTCATCTTGTTATTTACATCTATTCTGAAAATATATACAATTAGTTATTAATAGCAACAAATTTTAAGGTTTTGTGCAATGCGTCCGTCTTTTTTGTTTCCTTTGTTTTCTAATATTACCAACATTTCCGGTGTAGGAGATAAAACGGCAAAATTGCTTGCAAACCTCGGAATAAACAAAATAGGAGATGCTATATGGCATTTTCCGCATTCTCTCATCAAAAGAGAACTTAAAAATTCACTTAAAAATGCTACTATCGGAGAAGTAAATACATTTTGTGTTAAAATCATTGAACATATTACTCCACAAAGAAAAAGCCAACCTTACCGAGTATGGGCGGAAGATGAAATCGGAGAACAGATTTCCTTATGTTTTTTCAAGGTTTATGAAACATCTATTGAAAAAAATCTTCCGGTAGGCGAAAAGCGTTATATCAGCGGAAAAGTTGAAAAATTTAATAATATCTTACAAATGAGCCATCCCGATTATATTACTAAAAATCTCAATGAAATACCGCAATATGAACCTGTTTACGGTTTAACTGCGGGAATTAGCAACAAGTTTATAAATAAACTTACAAATCAAGCCTTGCAACGTATACCGATACTGGCAGAATGGCAAGAACCTGTTTTTTTGAAACAAAATAAGTTTCCATCTTTTAATCAGGCCATTATTGATGTTCATAATCCTAAAAATATGAACGATTTATTGCCAACATCTCTATCAAGAACACGTCTTGCTTATGACGAACTGCTTGCCAATCAATTAGCCTTGGCTATTGTTCGCCAAAAAGTAAAAAAACAAAAAGGGCGTAAAATTGCGGGAAACGGGCTTTTGCGTAAAAAAGTAATAGATGCCCTTCCCTTCAAACTAACTGATGCTCAAGAAACGGTATTGAAAGAAATTTTTGCTGATCAATCATCTGACAGCAGAATGTTACGTTTGTTACAGGGAGATGTAGGGAGCGGGAAGACCATCGTTGCTCTATTAACAATGCTAAATGCCGTAGAATGCGGGTATCAAGCTACAATCATGGCTCCCACCGAAATTTTAGCCAAACAACATTTTGAAAGCATTGCTCCCATTTGTGAAACAATAGGAATAAGAGCTGAACTTTTAATTGGAAAAACCAAAGGCAAAACAAGAGCCGCAATTATACAAGATTTGGCGGATGGAAAAATTGATATTTTAATCGGTACTCATGCTTTGTTCGTCGAAGATGTTACTTTTAAAGATTTAGCTTGCGTAATTATTGATGAGCAACATCGTTTCGGAGTTCATCAACGGCTTAATTTGGCAAACAAAGGAAACAAAGCTGATATTTTGGTTATGACTGCAACTCCTATACCTAGAAGTTTAATTTTAACCGCCTTCGGAGATATGGAATATTCAAAAATAACTCAACTTCCTGAAGGACGTAAACCGGTTGACACAAGAGTTATGCCTCTTAATAAAGCTGATGACATTATTGCAGCATTAAAATCAAAATTAGATAATGAGACCAGAGCTTATTGGGTTTGCCCTTTGGTGGAAGAGTCCGAAAAAATTGATCTTGCAGCTGCAGAAAAACGTTTTAAATATCTGCAAGATATTTTTGGCGACAAGGTCGGAATTATTCACGGTAAAATGAAAGAAAAACAAAAAGATGAAATAATGGAACAATTCAAAAGCGGTAAGATAAATCTGTTGGTTGCAACTACCGTAATTGAAGTTGGGGTTAATGTTCCCGAAGCTACTATTATAATAATCGAACATGCTGAACGTTTCGGATTAGCACAATTACACCAGTTACGCGGGCGTGTTAAAAGAGGAAACTCTGCCGCCAGTTGTTTGTTGTTATACGGTTTTCCTTTGAGTGACACAGCCCGTGCCAGACTTAAAATTATGAAAGATACCGAAGATGGATTTTTAATTGCGGAAGAAGATTTGAAATTGCGAGGAAGCGGAGAAATTTTAGGTACTAAACAATCAGGTTTTTCTAACTTTAAAATAGCTGATATGTCAGTTCATCAAAAACTACTCATTACAGCAAACAAAGATGCAAAAATAATTATTGAACAAGATATAGATTTAAAATCCCCACGAGGAGAAGCACTGAGAACATTACTCTATTTGTTTGAAAAAGATGATGCGGTAAAAACCTATCTGGCCGGATAATTAACTTCTGCCACGAGATTTATTCTTCATAGGAGCCTGTTGACTTAAAGTCATATTTCCTTTTTCATCATGCACAATTCCGCGTTTTTTCAGCTGTTGATGATGTCTTTCCATAAATGCTTTTTCAAAAGAAGACAACTCTTCACCGTTGCTCATTCTGTTTTGTAAATCTTTGCAAATTTCGTCATACATATAAATTTGTTGAAGTTTACGTGTCTCTGTCATTCTGGCAGCATTAGGGGTTTGAGCGATACTTCCTCCGCATTGATAATATCCCTTATCATTGATATATGCCATATAGAAGCCGGTAGGAGAAGTTTTCGAGGATCTCTCACTCTCATATCTTGGTAATAGTCTACTAATATAATGCCCTCCGACATTACCTTGCATGGCAATGCGTCCCTCTTTATCGAAAGAATATGTTATACCGCTCGGAGTAGTATATTTTTGTTGTGTTTGTGCTCTGACATTGTCAAAATCAATTGTCTTTTTAGCCCCCGGTTTGAGAATATTGTTCATATAGGCTTCAGCACCATTTTTATCTATATATTCTAAATCATCAGACAATTTATTGGTAAATTTTCTATCTTGTTCGAAAAAAACTGCTTTCATGTCATCTCGAGAATATTTGTATATCATATTGAAAGCAACAGCTCGAGAAGATACATTTTCAGCTACCATAATCGGCCAATTGTTACGTTCAGCCGTATTTTCTATCATTTTGTGATATAAAATGCTGTCTTTTTTGCTAACGGGATTAACTTGATAAGTTGAGTGAACAACCTCAAAATTTATACCTTTATATTCTCCGGTTATCAACTCATCAACAGCATTAGTTTGCCTGGGAGCTTCTTGTAACTCAATTTTATGCCCTTCAGGGGCATCTTGTTTTCCGCTTATTTCTTGAGCTTGAACACCGCTACTTAAACCTATTACGGCAGCTGTAGAAAGAAACCAAGTGCGTAATCCCATGATTGCAAACTCCTATAAAAAATATAGTTCGTACAATAACACTTTTGTTTATTTTTGTCAAACATATTATACTAAACACTCGACTGTTTTGTGTTCGGTAGCAAAGTCTTTAACAAGAAAAGTGGTTACCGGTGCTTGAGAATGTTTGCTAAACAACAAGCCATGTCCCAAACACAACCCTACTTTTATATTGATGTCGGTTTGACATTGATTTAAATATTCAGCCTGTGAAACAGGGTCGCAACTGGGACCATTAAGCTCTGTTGATAATTCTTCTCCTTTTAATCCGCTTTGTTTACAGTTGATGCTAAATACTTCAAACCCCTCTGATACCAAAATTCTCATCAGATTTTCCGCATACTTTTGCACTCCCGCACAATTTGCTATACCTATTTTCTTATATCTCGAAAGATGTGCAAAACGATCAATTCTTGTAAACGGGATTTATCCCTTGCTTGAGCGCTGATTATCATTGTTTCAATATCTGCTTGATTGTATTGTATCATATTTTTACCTTTTTCTGCCTTATAAAAATATCTCCCCGAAAAAATCGGGGAGATGAAAATATTTATTGATCCAAGAAAGAACGCAGTTTGCGTGAACGGCTCGGATGCTTCAATTTTCTCAAAGCCTTAGCTTCAATTTGACGAATACGCTCACGAGTAACATTAAATTGTTGCCCTACTTCTTCCAAGGTATGATCTGTATTCATACCGATACCGAAACGCATTCTCAATACACGCTCTTCTCTAGCGGTTAAAGAAGAAAGAATACGAGTACAAGTTTCTTTCAAATTTGAATGAATTGCAGAATCAAGCGGTTGTAATGCACTCTCGTCCGGAATAAAATCGCCGAGAGATGAATCATCTTCATCACCTACAGGAGATTCTAAACTAACCGGTTCTTTAGCAATTTTCATAACTTTGCGAACTTTTTCAAGAGGCATAGACAAACGAGCAGCCAATTCCTCGGGAACAGGCTCACGTCCCATTTCTGCCAACATTTGGCGAGATGTACGAACAAGCTTGTTAATTGTTTCAATCATGTGAACAGGAATACGAATTGTACGAGCCTGATCTGCGATTGAACGTGTTATTGCTTGTCTTATCCACCAAGTAGCATAAGTTGAAAACTTATATCCGCGACGATATTCAAATTTATCAACCGCTTTCATCAAGCCGATATTTCCTTCTTGAATAAGGTCAAGGAATTGTAAACCTCTGTTTGTATATTTTTTAGCGATTGAGATAACCAAACGCAAGTTTGCTTCAATCATTTCTTTTTTAGCTCTGTCTGCTTCTCTTTCGCCTTTTTTAATCGTATCAACCATACGGCGATATTCATTAATCGGCAAACCGCATTCTTGAGCCATTTGTGCTACACTGTCACGTAATTCAACAATTTCAACACCATATTTGGTAACAAACTCTTGCCAATGTTTATCTTTTTTGCGAGATACATTTTCCAACCAATTTGGTGACAATTCGGATTGTTGATATTCGGCCAAAAAGTCTTCACGTTTAATTTTGCATGCCAAGGCATAACGTAACAATTTACCCTCAAGTCCCATTAAACGCTTATTCAATTCATTAAGCTGTTCTACGAGTTGTTCAATTCTACTGCTGTTTAGATGAATTGAACTCATTAACTCAACCAGTTCTTTTTTGATTTGAGAATATTTTTTCTCCAAAGTCGGCTTAATTGTTTGACCTGAAATTATAGCCTGAACTCTTTGATTTTGGATTTTTTTCAAATCATCATAGTAGCTTGATATTTTGTTTAAAATTTCAAGAACAGGTTCCCAAAGAGCTTCTTCCATAGAAGTAATGGATGCAGAAGTATGGCTTCCGACCTCTTCATCATCTCCGCCGTCAACATCTGATACATCATCCCCGTCCTCATCTGTTTCGTCTTTATCATCGATGTCATCTACATCATCCGAATTAGTGTCAACGGTATCTTCCAAATCAATGTCTTGATCTAAATCTTCATCTAGATCATCGAGATTATTCTCTTTATCGGCAATTTCAGCCGTAACCTTATCTAAATCGACAACTGCGGTCTCTTCTTCATCAAAATCCATAGCTTCCGGATCGTCGCCATACATCATTTCCAAATCAACAACATCACGGAGCTGCATTTTTCCGCTGACTAAATCATCTCTCCAAGTTGCGATTGCTTTAATAGTCATCGGACTTTCGCACAATCCGTCAATCATAACGGTTTTTCCGGCTTCGATACGTTTTGCTATTGCGATTTCGCCTTCACGAGAAAGCAATTCAACGCTTCCCATTTCTTTAAGATACATACGAACGGGATCATCGTACCGTCCCATATCTTTTTCATCAAAATTACCGGATTCATCATAATCATCTGAACTGTCTTCTGCTTCCTCTTGCTCAAAACTGTCAGCATCTGACTCAGAAATGATGCTTATGCCAAGATCTGAAATTTCGGCCATAATATCTTCGATATGTTCAGATGATTCTTTATCGGAAGGAAGAGCTTTGTTCAGTTCTTCTACGGTAATATAACCGCGGGTTTTTCCCTTTTCAACAATACGTTTAACTGCACTGCCGAGGCTGTCAATCAACGGCGCATCTCCTGCACCGGATTCGTAAAAATCTTGATTATCTGTTTCTGACATTCTTTTTCCCAAAAAATCGATTTTTGATGTCCTGTTATAAGGACAAATAAATTGCTAGCGTGTTCCTTTTACTTATTATTTACATCGTTGTCAATAAATGGTTTGAAACACAATCTTTCAACACTCAAATAAATCTTGCAAAAACAATGGATTAGAGTATTAATAAAATTAAACATTTTTTTCACTGAGTAGTGATATTCGGTCTTTTTTTAACATTTCGTATCGTTCAAATACATCTTCGGGAAACGACTCGGAGTTTTCCATAATTCGTAAACATTCTTTTATATCTTTTTCAATTTGTCCAAGCTGTATTTCTATAATCTTATTACTTATTTCTTCGCGCAATTTGCTGATAAACGGTTTTTGCTGTTTTATCATTTTTACTTCCCAAAGCGAAGAAGCAAATTTATCCATATTTTCATCAACCAATTTTTGCCAAAAGCTTTCCGCATTCAAATTTTCATTTTCTTGACAAATATCGGTAATTTTATTCCAAAAAACATTGAGCTCCATATCAGGAATTTCGAACATACTCACTTTTTCTTCAAATTCGCTGATTAGCTCCGGATGACAGACAAACGCAGAAAGAATAAAACGAGCAACTTTTTCATCTAGTCCGTATTTTACAACCAAATTTTCTTTCTTTTTCGGTTGACGGGAGTTTGGTGCAGTTTTTTTATTCTCATACGGCTTCGGAGATGCACCACCTCGCAATTCGGCATATATACGATTTTTTATATCTTGAAGATAATATCCGCGAACTTTTTCATCAGTAATCTTTGCTATTTCTTCATAAATATTTTTTTCAAATTTAGCCTTTTGTTCCGGAGTATCAATAGGTTGCGCCTGCAAGTTCTTTTTCCACAATAAGTCAGCTAAAGGCATTGTTGAAGTTATGGCTTTTTCATATTCTTCAGCCCCTTTTGATTTCAAAAACTCATCAGGATCCATTTTGTCGGGTAAAAACACATATTTCAAAGAATATCCGGGCTTTAATATCGGCAAAACCCTATCCACGGAACGAACAGCAGCTCTTATACCTGCACTATCTCCGTCAAAACACAATGTCGGTTCAGGGCAAATTTTCCATGCCTCTTGTATTTGGTCTTCGGTCAAAGCTGTTCCTAACGGAGCAACCGCATAGTCAAAACCGAACTTTGATTGTGCAATAACATCCATATAACCTTCACACACAATAATTCTTTTGTGTTCATAAGCCTTGTCACGAGCATAATTCAAATTATATAAAATTTTGCGTTTATTAAATATGGGAGTTTCCGGAGAATTGAGATATTTAGGCTCTTCTTTACCCATCACTCTTCCCCCGAAACCGATTGTGCGATTACGTTTGTCAATAATCGGTATCATTACACGATTGCGGAAAAAGTCATAAACTTTAGAATTTTTTTCGGAAAGAACAGCTAATCCGAGTTCTATCATATCGCTTTCCGAAACATTTTTAGATGCCAAATAGGCTCGCAATCCGTTATTATCCGGAGCATATCCCAATCTAAACTTTTTAATTATATCTTCATCAAAGCCTCGAGATGTGAGATAATTGAGAGCTTCTGCTCCATCGGGCAAAAACAGATTTTTTTCAAAAAATCCGACAGCCAGTTCCATAATCTCAAACCAAGAACTGCGATGCTTTGCCTCTTCCTCATTTTCTTTATTAAATTTGGGAACTTTTAATCCGGCTTTATTTGCTAACTTGGTTACAGCATCCATAAATGGAAGTCCGTTGGCTTCCATTTCAAATTTGATTATATCACCATGTGCTCCGCAACCGAAGCAATGATAAAAACCTTTTGCTTCATTAACTGTAAAAGATGGCGTTTTTTCATTATGAAAAGGACACAGACCGGTATATTCTCGATTTTTGCGAACGAGCTTAACCTTCGCTCCAACAACATCAACAATAGATATTTTAGAGCGAACTTCATCTAAAAAACGATAAAAGTCTGTGTTTTCCATTATTTCTTACTTGTTTAATGCAGCTTTAATTTTTCCGCTTGCAGCGCCAAAATCCATTTGTCCGGCATAAGTTTCACGCAATTTTGCCATAACTGCTCCCATATCTTTCATAGATGTAGCATTGAGCTCGGCAATAATATTATTGATTGCGGTATCTACTTCTGCTTCACTCATTTGTTTAGGTAAAAATCCTTGAATAATTACTATTTCACCTTCTTCTTTTTCCGCTAATTCCGAACGATTTGCTTCACGATACATTTTAGCAGATTCTTGACGTTGTTTAATCATTGTTTGCATCATAGACATTAAATCTGCTTCGGCAGCACATTCTTTTCCTTTACCACGGGCATCAACATCTTTTTCCTTAATTCCGGCCAAAATCATACGAGCTGTACTCAATTTTATGGTTTCGTGATTTTTCATTGCTTCTTTAATAGCATTTTGGATATCTTCTCTTAACATTTTTATCTCCTGTTAACTCATAAATTTTATAAAAAAATATACTCATTAAACAAAAAATGCAACAACAAAGATATTTGCTTTAATTTTAATAAGTTGAAATCTACAAGTTTCCCCCGTAATACTGAAGTAGATGTCAAACATCTCCCTAGTCGTTTTCTTCTTCAAATCCGCTATTGCCGTCTGAATATCGCTTAAAGTCGCATTAATACCGTTAGCGAACATTCTAACCGCATCAAAGTTAGCATTAACTTCTGAAGCAACGGCTTTTTTACCGCCCTCAAAAGTATAAGGATAAATTAAATTAGTATCTGCCATTTTATTTTTCCCATAAAAAAAGGGAGCATTTCGCTCCCTTATTTGAACATATTACTCAAAGCCGTTGTAGATAAGCCTGCCGAAAGATTAGGATTAATATTTACCTCAATCGGTGTTCTTATGATACCGTCAGCAATTCTTCTTCCTGCATCTCTCCTCATTTTTCGCATAATAGCTTTACCTCCAAGACCTCCTGCCGTCAAAGCTAAAGACATAGGACTAAAAGCACTACCAACAATACCCGCAGCAGCTAACGGACTTGATAAACCACTCCAAAACGGAGAAACTGTTGCACCGCCGACTTTGGTTAAACCTTTTTTAAGCTTGCTTTCAAAAATATCTTGAGCAGATTCCGCTTTTGCTACATTAGTGTTAACATCTCTAAAACCACTAAACTTATTATCCATTAATGATTTCAGATCGTTTCCTGCTCTTTTATAAGCATCTTTAACACTTGCAGACTCTCCGCTCATAACGTTTTTGCTTTCTGCATTTAGCAAACGTTTTAGTTCATCAAATTCAGCAAGACTACCCGGCTTAATACCCTTAAATGCTGACGGATTAATCTCTCTTGCTTTTTCAATCATTCCTTTAGCAATAGGATTTTCTTGATAAAACTTCTCAACAGCATCACTCGGCAATACTTTATCACCGTTTTCAGTTATAAATCTGTTATAGCTTTGTTTTGCACTTTTCAATTCGGGAATTGTAAGCGAATCCTCAAGAGAACTATTATACATACCGTTTTTTCTATGTTCTAACTGGTCTGATAATATTCTTGCTCTTTCAGATAAGTCCTCTGCTCCTGATTGCACAGCATTACGCATTTTTGTGCTTTTATCTATATCCGCCAAACTCTCAATAAAAGAACGACTAAATGGAGAGTTGACATTTTGCGTATTTGATGCTATACTATTGGCATTAAGAGGTCGAAGGTCAGAAAGATTACTGCCAACTGCAGTTGAGGCATCAGACGTGATGCTAGCTTCCGATGATGGGAACGGCAGTCCATCCGACCTCTTATTTAATTTCCCTAACTTTCTATCTTTCATGGCTGTGATAACAGAAACACCTTTCGTGTTATTGTTTTTACTTACCACAACTTTGTTTGCAGGATTAGAAGAATCAAAAATAACTTGATTTTCTGGAATATTACCTCTTATAACACGTGGATTTTTACCAAATAAAGCCTTATTAACAACATCAGCTGTTTTTTCTGGAGTATATCCATTTTTTATAATACGTCTTTGTTCTATATGTTCAACACTTCCTGATGGCACGGTAACACTTGAATTGTCAACCGGACTAACATTTTCAGCATTTCTTACCTGATTTAATCTTGTTGCAATATCATCATCAACATTGCCTAAAGAAACATCTTCAAAACTGTCGGTTTTAGCCAACTGCTTTGCAAGTTTTTTCTTGCCAATGTAGTGTGTAACTTTATCGGTTAAAGGTCTTGCTATCCACTTTGCACCCTTTACCCCATAATGCAAACCAACAGGCAATGCAGCTCCACCACCTAAACCGAGAAGAGCATTTGTTCCGGCTTCTTCAAGTGTATCGCCACTAAAACCACCGGTAATACCACCCTCAATACCTCCGGCAGTAGTAGCAAGCTTTAAGCCTTTTAATCCTTTTCCGGCTAAAGCTTTGACTAATCCGCCACCAAGACCGCCAATATTACCGCCTAATTCAGCACCAAAGCCACCGACTTTAGTCAATCCTTTAGCAAGCGGAGACACTTCGCCCATTCTGTTCTCGGTGTCTTCATATCCAACACCAAGCTTACGCAATGCCCAATCAGATGCTCCTAATGTAGCACCCGACAATGCTTTTCTAGGAGCATAGATTATAATAGTCGACTACAATATCATAATATTATATAGTTTCGCTGTTAGTTATAATAACGAAGGAGATATTCCTACCGTTTGCAAGCTCTTATAAATTACCATTAGCAGATAAGTTGCTAGTGGTCTTTTATTTTCTCGACAAATATTCAATATTTACCATCCCATTTATCATCTTGTCCGTTAGAGGCAGAGAATAAGGAACAGATAAAACCAACAGAGACAAAAATACAAAAACCAATTAAAATATAATCATACATATCATCTCCCCTATTTCTAAACCAAGCACAAAAATTTCTAATTTTTTTTACATATCATATATCAAGTTTACACATATTCTTTCTGTCTTACAAGTTGACATTTTTCATTATTGTCATATTTTGACATTGCTCAAAAAACGTAACAAAAAAATACTCGCAGTTTTCTGCGAGTATTTTTCTTTGCTTTGATTATCGATTAAAATGCCCAAGACAAGCCGAACATTGCGCGATAATCAGTTTCTGCGTCTTGTTGATGTTCCGGATTTAAGCGAACTGCTATTTCACCCTTAAACAAAACATCTTCTTTTATTTCTCGGTTATGATACATCGCAAATTTATATTCTCTTGCGGATGGTTTCAAATCTGCTCGAACATTTTCTCGATATATCTTATCCGAATAATTATCTCTGCCGGTTGCTATATTAAAATCAGCATGACCGTCATAAATACGCAACGGTGAAGATATTTGGAAGCCGATTACATCGGTTTTGTTCAAATTATAATGTCCGTCCAATGCAAAGCTGCTGCTTGCTAAACGAGAAGTACGTATCATACTGTTGGTAACATCTGACGCATCGGTCCAACCATGATAATATGCTCCGCCAAAACTCCATTTAGCATTAGGTTGCCATGACAACATTACACCGGTATAAAATGTATTGCTGTCACCGACATCTAATGCACCACTACCATTTAAGCCCAACATTGCATCATCTTCCGCTAACATACCGCTAACTGCTGACAAATTAAATTTCGGACTTATTTGATATGAAACTTCGGTATTGAATGCGTATGAACGACTGTCAAAGTTGCTATCATTATAATCTTCATCGCCGTCATATAAACCGTTTTCACCGGTCATAAAGCCCATTTTTAAACCAAGTTTATCGAAACTCAATTTACTTTCAACACCATAAGCCTCGTTCATCGATAAATAAGGGTTGAACATTGCCTTATCGGTATATGAACCACTGCTGTATTGGCTGTTTTCGGCAAAGAAGAACGAAGTTTTATGAACTTCTCCCTCATAAGCTACATCTATTATACCCAATCCGCTATCGGTGTTATTATATGATGAT
>JAGBDC010000011.1 GCA_017937705.1 Alphaproteobacteria bacterium | reverse complement strand
TCTTTTAATTCCCATAAATGAGCCCTTAGCTTTTCTTTTTCGTTTTCATTTAATTGTAGTTCAAACTCCCATAATGAGCGTTTTTCTTTATTTATATATTCGTTTTGTTTTACTCTATAAGGGGATAATATATACATACCATCGATACCGGAAGTTAATACTTTGGTATAAAAATTGAGAGAATTAGTTGTATCAAAAGCGGCAAAATAGCTGAAAGAGTGTGCTTTATTTTGCCCTTCAATTTTTAAAAACGAATGTCCGAGCATTGTTGACGGACTAATATTGTTTTCGGCAGCAAAAATTATGGATATTTTTTCGAAAGGAACTTTGTTTTTATATTCTGTATAATCGTAACAATTAGGTTTAGGAAATTTATCGGCAGACAAATTTAATGTTTGCAAAATATAGTTAAATCTTGCCGGATAACGACAAATTGCATGTTTGTCGTTTAAGTTATCTGTATTTAAAAATTCTTTGATTGTGGCAATATATTCTGCTTTAGGATTTTTATATCCTTCGGGAGAAAGGAAAAATGCGCTATTTTTATCGATAACACTTTTTCCTTTCTCATAATGCAATAAATTATGCCAATCAGAAGATTTGTATATATCATTTTGTAAATAAAAATCATATTGTGCATAAGCATTATTGATATATACAATACTTAAAAGGCTTAAAATAATTTTATCTAGATGAACAGCCATTTTTTTGATATACGGGTACTACGATACTGTCATCATAATCCCACATAGCGCCAGTTGAGGCATCTACAGTTGTTCCAGTTAAACCAAATATGTATAAAGGAATATTTCCTAATGTCCATAATTCAACTTTTTCTTGAACAACCGTTGTTGTTGTTCTAGTGCATTTATTTCCTTTTACGGTAATGGTAATTGGGCGATTATCTCTTTTTACATTTACTACTGCTGGAACGACTACAGTTTGTGTTCCAGATGCTGAAAAAATATTAATTTCTGCTTCTTCTCCGGTGTTGGTTAAAATATTAATATCTTTAGTTTTTCCTTTAATTATTGTAGCACATCCGGGCAAAATAGCTACAATCATTAATATTAGTATTAATTTTTTCATATGATTTGTTCTCCAAATTTAGTTAAATAAAATAAAACCACCTTTTTGAGGTGGTCGGAGAGTTCATCAATCATACATTGTTAAATGATTCTTATAGCCTTTAAAGTGGTAATCTTCTGAACATACGCTAAAAGCTCCCCGACCAAAAAAGTTAATAACCATTTTAATCGGGGATATATTTACTGTTAGAGGAGATTAACAACTAACAATATGACGATGTTATACCCTAACACCGAACAATGTAAGAGCCGATGAAAGCCCCGTACCGTTTTTTAGGTACTAAATACAAACTATTGTCTGCATCTGTCTGTGAGCATAAAACAAATATTAGCAAAAATAAAGAGAAAAATATTACTTATGCGAGAGTTATATGACAGAGTTCTATAAATATGCAGAACGGTTTTTAATTTAACAACTTTGTTCCGCAAACAACACAACACTCACAAGCTCCGCAAAGCCAAATGAGTGTTGCTGAAATTGTAAAAAGAAAACAAATTACTTATTAGTCTTTATCAAATTCAAAAGTTTTTTGTAATTTTACTTTGTTTTTGATGTTCCAACCCATCAATAATTGGTTGTTGAAAATGATAATCGGAGTTCCGATTTCGTTACCTTTGAAATTATATTTAGTCAGGAATTTTTTTAATATTTGTATATTTTTGCTATCATAAGTGATGTCAACTTCTACAAATTTAAGTTCAGGATTTTTCGGTAATATGCGATTGTTGATAAATTCTACTGCATTTTCGCAATGGCTACAGCCTTGCTGGGTAAATATCAAAATATCAGCGGTTTCATATTTATCTTTTCCGCAAGCGGTAATCATTAATATTATGGCAATAAATGAATAAAAAATCTTTTTCATGTCAGTTTCCTTATAATTTTTTGATATCTTAAAAAAATAAAATAAAAATTCAAGTATCTTTTTTATGGAAATTTTAAATTTTATCGATTATGTTCTTGAAAAGTATAGGGGAGGACAGATGGAAAATTTAATTAAACGATTGTCGTCAATGATAAACAGAACGGGACTTTTTTCTCGCAAACGTTTAGCAATGAACGAAACCGCAGCAAGAGAAATTCAAAAATTGGTGTTTGAAAAAAGAACTTCTAAAAAAGGAACAAATACCAATCCTCCATATAAAAAAATTGTTCCGCAACTTGACGATAAACATGATCAGATTTTTGAAGGTGCGGTTTTTTATCTGACTAAAATTGCAAAATCTTCCGCAAAATATAGAGAAGAAATAAGAAATATTTTGGAACAACATCTCGAAAAACCTCATCTGTCGGCAAAAAGAAAAGAATATATCAATAACAAGTTATCAGAAATGAAAAAACTCCGCTAATCAGCGGAGTTTTTTCGTAAGTGCCATCTTGACTATTTAGCTTCTTTACCGTCAAGAGTATATTTTTCGATTTTTGCACCTTTTACAATGTTACCCATAACACCTTTAATGGCTTCTTGTGCGAGAATGCCTTTTAATTGTGGTTCGGCTTGTTCATAAGACAAAGGTTTAGAATCACGAAGGTCATCAACCAAAATAATGTGGTAACCGAATTGTGTTTTAACCGGTTTTTGTGAAAGCTCGCCTTTTTTCATAGCAAAAGCGGCATTACCAAAATCAGGAACCATCATATTTTTGGTAAACCAACCGAGGTCGGCTCTTTTTTCTTTAGAATGTTTTTGGGCTAAAGTATCAAATTTTTCGCCTTTTTTGATTTTTTTGATAATGTCATTAGCGGTAGCTTCGTTATCAACCAAAATGTGACGAGCTTTCATTTCTTTTTCGGAAACAAAGTTTGTCTTATATTGGTTATAAAGATTTTTGAGGTCATTATTGTTGATTTTTTTCTCAACTTCTTGTTTCAAATATAATCTGCTGGCCAAATCGTTAGAGAAAAGTTCTACTTGTTCTTTGAACTCTTTAGATTTTTTTACATCAGATTTGTTAGCGGCTTGTTGAACCAATTTGCTGTCCACCCACGCATTGAGAGCTTTAGGATAGAAAACATCCCATTTTTCCTGAGTATTAATTTGCGGAGTGTTGTCATAAATTTTCTTAATTTCGGCAACGGTAACTTTTTCGCCATTTACAACAGCAGCAACACCATTCTTTCCTTCTGCGCTTGCGTTTAGAGGGTTGAGCAATGTTAAAGCCAAGACGGCAGCAGCAATATATTTAGTTTTCATAAATTTTCCTCCAAAAGAATAAAACTGATATAATTTATACCCTAAAATAAAAATTTTCCAACAAAAAACTTTAGTAAAAGTTTATAAATGCAGTCAAACTATTGACTTTATATATTATAAACATTAAATGTAAGGTTAACTTTTAATAATATCAAGGTGGAAATTTAATGATAGGCAAAATCGCAAAGGTATTTTTTGGCAGTGCCAATGACCGTTTTATCAAAAAACAACAAAAAACAGTTAACAAGATAAATTCTTTAGAACCGACTATTTCAGCTCTCAGCGATGATGAATTACGTAATAAGACCGTTGAGTTTAGAGACAGATTAAAACTTGGCGAAACATTGGACGATTTGTTGCCCGAAGCTTTTGCGGTTGTTCGTGAAGCAGCAAAAAGAACTTTAGGTCAACGTCATTACGACGTGCAATTAATCGGCGGTATCGTTTTGCACAAAGGTATGATTGCCGAAATGAAAACCGGTGAAGGTAAAACTCTTGTGGCGACTTTGGCCGCATATTTGCAAGCCTTGGAAGGAAAAGGTGTTCATATTGTTACCGTAAACGACTATTTGGCAAAACGTGATGCTGAATGGATGGGACAGGTTTATCGCTTTTTGGGTTTGACCGTAGATTATATCGTTCACGAAAAAAATGACGAAGAACGCCGTGTTGCATACGCTTGTGATATTATTTACGGAACCAATAATGAATTGGGTTTTGACTATTTGCGTGATAATATGAAGTTTGAACTTGGCGAAATGGTGCAACGTCCTTTCCACTATGCGATTGTGGACGAAGTTGACTCTATTTTGATTGATGAAGCTCGTACCCCGCTTATTATTTCCGGTGCGGCCGAAGATTCTTCGGAAAAATATGTTGCCGTAAACAGCATAATTCCTCATTTGGTTGAAAAAGACTATGAAAAAGATGAAAAAGCAAAAAGTGTTGTTTTGACTGAGAGCGGTATGGAACATGTTGAAAAATTGCTTAAAGAAAAAGGCTTGATTAAAGACGGTAGTCTTTATGATATGGGTAATGTTTCGTTAGTTCAACATGTTAACAATGCATTACGTGCTCACATTATGCAGATTAGAGATGTCGATTATATCGTAAAAGACGGCAAAGTTGTTATTATTGACGAATTTACCGGTCGTATGATGGAAGGTCGTCGCTATTCGGATGGTTTACACCAAGCTATTGAAGCAAAAGAAGGTGTGCGAATCCAATCAGAAAACCAAACTTTGGCTTCTATAACTTTCCAAAATTATTTCCGTTTATATCCGAAACTTGCCGGTATGACCGGTACCGCTATGACGGAAGAAGCAGAATTTGTAGACATTTACGGTTTATCTTGTATCGAAATTCCGACTAATCGTCCGGTTTTGCGTGATGACCAACATGACGAAATTTATCGCACCGCAGATGAAAAATATGATGCGATTATTAAAACAATTTTGGAATGTCACGAAAAAGGTCAACCGGTTTTGGTAGGTACTACTTCAATTGAGAAATCGGAACTTGTTGCCGATATGTTGAGCAAGAAAAGTAATGTTAAGTTTGAAGTGTTAAATGCTCGTCACCATGAAAGAGAAGCCTCGATTGTTGCTCAAGCCGGTGTTTCAGGAGCTATTACTATTGCTACAAATATGGCCGGACGTGGTACCGATATTCAGTTGGGCGGTAACTTGGATATGCGCCTAAAGTCTATATTGAAAGGTGATGAAACGGCTGAACAAATTGCAGAAATCAAAGAAAAACTCAAAAAAGAAATAGAAGAAGATAAGGCAAAAGTTATTGCTGCCGGCGGTTTATATATTCTTGGTACCGAACGTCACGAAAGTCGCCGAATCGACAACCAGTTACGTGGACGTGCCGGTCGTCAGGGAGACCCCGGAACATCTAAATTTTTCCTTTCTATGGAAGACGATTTGATGCGTATTTTCGGTTCGGAAAGAATGTCATCTATGCTGGAGAAAATGGGTATGCCTAAAGGCGAACCTTTGGTTCACCCATGGATAAGTAAGGCTTTGGAAAAAGCTCAACAAAAGGTTGAAGAACGTAACTTTGATATTCGTAAAAACTTGTTGAAGTTTGACAACGTTATGAACGATCAACGCAAAGTGATTTATGAACAAAGAAAAGAATTGATGCAAGTTTCTGATGTGTCTGATACCGTCAGTGATATGCGTGAAGAATTTTTGACCGACATTGTAGCTTCGGCCATAGGAGGAGGAACTGCTCCAAAAGACTGGATGTTAGATGATCTCAAACAAGAGATCGCACGAGTTACCGGATTTTTGATGCCTTTGGAAGAATGGGCAAAAGAACCGGAAATGGACAGCGATGTAATGATTCAACGTGTTGTTGAAACGGTTGAAAAGCAACTGGTAGAAAAAAATGCTAATCTTCCCGAAAATATTGTTAAACTTGTAGAAAAAAATATTTTATTGCAGGTTTTAGACCAATTATGGAAAGAACATATCGCAAGTTTAGACTATATGCGTTATACTATTGTCTTGCGTGCTTATGGTCAAAAAGATCCGCTTAACGAGTATAAGAAAGAAGCATTTAACATGTTTTCTGATATGCTTGATATGTTGCGTGAAAGAGTAACATTTATGACTTGTCGTGTTCAAATTCAAACTCAATCGCCGGAAGAATTGCAATTACGCAGAACTCCGACCAGAATGCAAGAAGTACACGAAACACCGCAAAATTTGTTAAATGCAACTCAACAACAACCGCAAGCGGAGACAAAAGAAAAAGCTGTTCCGTTCCAATATGGAAAACAGGCTTTTGATGCCAACAATCCTGATACATGGGGCAAAGTTTCTCGTAATGATCCGTGTCCTTGCGGAAGCGGACAAAAATATAAACATTGTCATGGCAAAATTGTGAATTGATAAATAAAAACCGCCGAGAACGGCGGTTTTTTTTAATTCATTTGTTCGAATATTATTCTCTTTCTGCTGACAGTGGTGTTCTTTGAGCTTTATTATTAGCAGCTTCCAGTTCTTTATATTTTTTAGCCGACATTATTCTTCTTGTGTAATAATGTGCAGGTTGAGCTTCTATACATCCGGCGATTTCATAATATGCCTTGCTGACTTTGTATTGAATTCCGCCTAAAAGGTATAATTCATTTTTACGGCTCAAATAATAAATAGGGCGCGTTTCTGTCCATGTAGTACAATTTGCTTCATTTTTATAATTATTACGAAACCCTGTATCTTCAAAAGGAGTATGCCCATATTCTTTCTTTATGTCTTCAACTGAGCTGTTATGGCCAACCATGCTCACACAAGTCCTTCCGTGGTTATGAATAAAAAATCCCATTGTATTCCTCCTAAAAACAATTCCAGATAAGTATATAATATTTTGGGTGTTTTTGTCAATTTATTCTATTCGTACCGGTTCGGTTGTTACTGCACACATAGTGTTTTTTAGCCTGATGCATTCGGCTAAACAATCGCTAAAAAATTGATATGGAGTAGGAAGAATATTACCATTGAGTTTAACATACCACATTTTTATTTCCTTTCTGTTGATATAAAATAAATATATTGTTTGAATATGTCAAAAAATGTCGCATTCGGCATGGTGTTGACATTTTTTTATCGTTTATGTAGTATGCAGGTCTAATTTTGTATTTTTAACTTCTAAATTATTATATTATGGACAAGATTTTTGAACGTGAATTTGAGAATTTGCAAGATTTGGTTAAAAACCCCAATCGTGTTATGAGCAAGATTGCAGAAGAATATGAAAGAATTATTCCGATGCTGATTGCTGCTGAAGAGATGCCAGATGAAGAGTTGATTCGTCGTGCCAAACAGATAAAACCTTTGGTGCGTGTGGATAAGAAAGGCAGAAAACTTGATGCCGGAGAAAATGATGAAAACTCTGTTTTGGTCTATGTAAAACCGACTGACATAAATCAGAGTTATCTTTTTTCTTTCAGTCCGAAAAAGCACATCGTTTGTGATGACAAACAAAAACCTCTTAAGGTTGAAGGACTTGAAGAAATAGCTCGTTTTATCTGTTATCATCGTTACGGCGGGCACTATATGTTTTTGCGCCCCGGAGTAGATGAAGTTTTGCAACAACTTCCTGCAGATGTCGATATAAATGAGATTTCGGCATTTGAAATCAAGTTTGCATCAGACCAAGTAAGAGAGATTTACAACGTAGCCGTTGACCGTCATGTTTCAACCGTTATTTTGTATAAGATTGCTACCGGACTGCCGGAAGAAGTAAAAACTCAGCCGGTTATCATCAGTGGCAAAACTTATTCTTATGAGTAGAGTTGCTCAAACACTCCGTAAACTTTAATAAAAATCCTGAAAATTGCTCTGCCAATTCTCAGGATTTTTTATATGTAAAATTAACTAATTTACATTCTTCTCTTGTATTTTTTCGGAATAGCTTATATTTTTTTATCAGAGAGGGTTTTATGAAGTTAAAAAGTGATAATTTAAGGGTTGTGTTATTTGATTGGGACGGAACTTTAGCCGAGAGCAGTCCTCCTCGTGTTGTTGCCGTAAATCAGGTTTTGAAAGAATATGGTTTGCCTGATTGGAACAATATAAAACACAAGAGAAACAGCCGTATATCTTTTATGGATAATTTTCCGAATATGTTCGGAATTTATGCTGATGAGGCTTATCAAAAATATTGTAAAATATATTTAGACATTATCAAAAACGGAATTAACGGTTATCCTAAAGCTAAAGAATCAATAGAGTTATTGCGAAAAAAAGGAATAAAAATAGGGCTTATGACCAATAAAGACCGAAAGCTTTTAGAGTTTGAGTTACCATTGTTATATCCTTTGGAATATTTTGATAAAATCGTTTGCGGACACGAGGCTTTTCGTGATAAACCTCATGCGGAGCATGCTTTGCATACACTAAAAGGAATGATTGAAGAAAAAGACATATCTCCCGAAACCGTATGGATTGTCGGAGATAGCCAGTTAGATAATTTATGTGCTTCATCAATTAATGCTTTGCCGATAAGAATAAATTATGCTCCTTGTGAAAAAGAATTGTGTGAATGTAAGAATATTTTATATTTTGAAAACTATAATGCTTTTTATGAGGCTATATTATAAAGGACTTTTTTATGCAAAAAGATACTGAAAATGAAAATACTTCCAAGTTTCGTCGTTATGTTTGGATTGGTGTTTCTTTGCTCTTGCTGTTAGGAGCAAATTATATTTATTTCAAAATTAAAGTTTCTTCAAATCATGAGTTGGCATCTCATTATACACTAAAAGGAGATCCTATGGAAAAATATCGCAATCCTGCCGTTGCCGGTTTATTTTATTCGGCAACTTCCGAACAACTTACCGAAGAAGTTGAGTTTTATCTTGATACTGATTATCAAAAACATACTTCTCAACCACGTATAATTATTGTTCCTCACGCCGGTTATCAATATTCGGCTTCGGCAGCGGCTCAAGCATATTTGCCTCTAAAGGACTATGCCGACAAAATAAAGACCGTAATCTTAATCGGCCCCTCTCATTATGTTGCTCTTAACGGAGTGGCTCTGCCATCGGCAGACTTTTTTAAAACCCCGTTGGGAAAAGTTGCTGTCAATAGAGAAATAAGCCAAAATTTACAAAAAAATAAAAGTATTATCATTAGTACAAAAGCGCACGAAAAAGAACATTCGCTTGAGGTTCAGCTTCCCTTTTTGCAAAAGGTGTTGAAAAAATTCGATATTGTTCCTTTGGTTTATGGGGATATAAATCCTCAAACTTTGGCAGAAATTTTGCAAAAATATGTTCAAAAATCCGATGTTTTATTAGTAGTTTCCGCCGATTTATCTCATTATCATAATTATAATGATGCTGTTGAAATGGATGATGAAACCGCAACCAAAATAGCAACAGGAAAATCCGATGTGGATTATCATCATTCTTGCGGAGCAACCGGAATTAATACTGCTATGATATTGGGACAAAAATTAGGATTAAAGCCGGAAATTTTAGCTTTGATAAATTCCGGTGATGTAAGCAATGATAAAAATAGAGTTGTGGGCTATGGGGCTTGGTCTTATAGTGAAAGCGGAATTAAACCATCAAAGATTGAAAGAGAAACAGAAGGACTGAAAGGTTTTGTGCAAGAGTTTGGAACTCAATTGCTAAGTGCTTCACGAAAATCATTAGAAATGGCAATTAATGATGCGCTATATCGTCCGTCTCGCAATGATTATGATGAGCATTTATTCGATAAAGGTGCTGCATTTGTTACTCTTCATAAAAACGGAGAATTACGTGGTTGTATCGGTTCGTTATATCCTCGTCAGGCTGTTGTTGCCGATGTAACCGCAAATACTTATGCGGCAGCAAAAGAAGATAGTCGTTTTGCACCTCTTTCGGCAGAAGAATTACCGAATATTAAAATTTCAATATCGCTTTTGACCGGATATGAAAAAATTTATTATAAAGATGAAGAAGATTTGTTGAATAAAATTATCGCCGGAGTTGATGGAGTTGTTATCAGAGACGGAGACAGACAAGGTTTGTTTTTACCCTCGGTATGGGAGCAACTTCCGGATAAAAAAGATTTTTTGAATAATTTGAAACTAAAAGCCGGAATGAGTCCAAGTTTTTGGTCAAATGATATAAATGTTTACAGATTTAGAACAATAGAGGTTAAAGAAAATGGATTTTAAGATTAAGTATAGCGAAGAGCAGCTTGCAGATATGATGAATAACAAGTCTATAAATATTGAACTTGTAAATAGGGATTTTGCCGGATACCAAGCTTTAACTGAGGGGGATAAAAAAGCTTTGCAACATTTGACAGATGCAGCAAAAATGATGAATAATGTTGCGTTAGAACAAGACAATCCTTACAATTTATCCGCAAAAAAATATTTGGAAGAAAATGCCGTAAACAGTTCTCATATCGCAAAAGCTTTGGAGCTTTTCAATTCCATAAACGGAGTTGCCGGATTTAATGGTGTTGATGAACAACCGATTGAGCTTTTTGAAAATATAACTTTGCTTAAAGGTCGTAATTTTTATCCTCAAGATTTGGAGATAGAAGAATTTCACGATATTTTACTTAAAATGATTAAAGAAGGTAAAATTAAGGAAGTTCAAAATATTTTAAGCGCCAGAACAATGGTTCGTCGTGATGGTAAAGAATTGAAAGGGATTGATTATACCGAATATTTTGCTGATGAATTTTCGTATATTGCCAATGAGTTGGAAGTTGCGGCTTATTATACAAGCAATAACGAGTTTAAGGAATATTTAGGCTGGCAAGCACAAGCATTTTTGCAAAATAATGAGGATATGGATATGCTTGCCGATAAACATTGGGCGGTTATGCAAGATACTCCGCTCGAATTTACGATAAGTCGGGAAAATTATGATGATGAAATAACTCCGACGATTTATGATAATAAAGAACTTGCAGAGCTTATCAATATCCATAAAATTGAAGCGGTTTCTAAAGATATGTTGGGTGTGAGAGTGGGGATTGTCAATAAAGACGGAACCGATTTAATTTTGAAATTTAAGCATCACCTTCCTGATTTAGCACGTTTAATGCCTTATGCAGATAAATATAATCAAACAATTTTGAATGGAGAAGAACTCAAACAAACAATGGTTGATGCCGATATTGTTGAGTTGCAAGGTGATTATGCTCAATGTCGTGGCGGAATTACAACAGCACAAAATTTGCCGAATAATGATAAGTTGTCCGTAAAGACAGGTGGCGGACGCAGAAATGTATATCATCGTCAAGTGCGAATGAGTGGAGATAAATTGAAACAACAGGCTATTTTAGACAGATTGGTTGATAAATCATTGCATCAATATTTTGATAAAGAAGCGGACCACTTGTTTGTTATCGGACATGAAAACGGACATTCATTAGGACCGGGAAGCGAATATCAAAATGCATTAGGAATATATAAACACATAATTGAGGAGCACAAAGCAGATACAATTTCTCTGACATTTATGCCTTATTATGTAAAAAATGGAGTGATTGGCTCTGATACATTGAAAAAAATATATGTGAGCTATATTGTCGGCAGAATGTTTTTAGCAGCTCGTCCTCATCACATGTTGCCGCATAGAATGGGAGAATTAATTCAATTTAATTATTTGTTGGAGCATAATGCAATAAGTTTTAATCAGGAAGGACTTTTACAAATAGATTTTGATGTTTTAGATAGCGTATTGCACAAAATGTTAGATGAAACAATTGCAGTACAGTTGTCCAAATCGCCGGAACAAGCAGAAAAATTCATTAATAAATATACTCTATGGGGCGAATATTCTGCAAAAATAGCTGATGTTCACAAAAAATTGGGATTGAAACCATATAAAAAGATTATTCGTTATTTTTAGTATAGGCAAAACTGATAAAAATTGCTTGCACAAAGCGGCACTTTGTAACATTATGAATCCTGTTTAATAATGAAGGGATTTTACATACTATGTTTAAAAAATTAATGGATGGGGAAATAGATTTAGCCAGTACTTTTTGGAAGTTTGGCGTTCTTGGTTTGCCCATAATTACTTTCTTGAGCAGATTTTTCGGTAAAATGCTGATTCATAAGCTCAAAGGTTATACTATTCTTTCTTATTATATATCTCCGAATAACCCTATTGAAACATCTACAGTTGTTTTGACAATCTTATATCTGGCTTCTTCATTTTCAATGATTTTCTATTCATTTTCTCTTTTGTTGGGAACATGGAGAAGTTCTGCAGAGTACAATCGTAGTTTATGGTTTCGTCATTTGGCAAGAATATTTATGGTTTTAATGATATTCTTTGCTCTTAAGTTTACATTTAAATTTTAGGAAAAAATATGAAAAAATTTTTACTTATATTGATGATTTTTGTAATTTCCGGATGTGTAGCCGGAGAACTGAAAGAAGATCGTCGTCGTTTATATGAAATGAATTCCGATAAAGAAATTTGTGAAAAAAATCCAAAACGTTGTATCGGTGGTGTTGCTTGGTAATTTAGGAAAATATTATGATTGATCCGCAATTTGTACATTTGCGAGTGCATTCGGCATACTCTCTTTTAGAGGGAGCAATGAAAATGCCCGCACTTACCGAAAAAATTGCGGAAATGGGCTTTCCTGCCGTTGCAGTAACCGATACTTCAACGATGTTCGGAGCAAAGGCTTTTTCTGCGATGGCACCGAAATGCGGAGTTAAACCTATTTTAGGAACACAGATGTATTTGCGTAATCCGGATGCAGATGATGTTCTTAAATCTAAAGGAAAAATTGTAGAGCCTGATAAGATTGTTTTACTTATTCAAAATCAAGCAGGGTATATGAATATCATAAAGCTTATGCAACAATCTTATTTGGGTGGTCTTACATCTATGGCTGAAAAGCCACAAATTACACTTGAAGACTTAAAAAAATATAATGAAGGCTTGATTATATTAACTGCCGGTGCCGATGGTCAGGCAGGACGATTGATTTTAGAAAATCGTATTGATGAAGCTGAAGATTTTATACTTCAGCTCAAAGAAATTTATGGTAACCGGTTGTATATGGAAGTTTCTCGTATCGGCTTGGATAAGGAAACTAAAACAGAACCGGTGTTTTTGGAGCTGGCATACAAACATAATATTCCGTTAGTAGCAACTAATGAGGCTTTTTTCTTTGATGCCGAGATGTATGAAGCCCACGATGCTTTGGTTTGTATTGCGATGGGAGAATATGTGGCAAATGAAAACCGCCCGCATTATTCGCCGAATCAACGTTTGAAAACAACAACAGAAATGTTGGAACTTTTCAAAGATTTGCCGGAGGCTACGGCAAATACGGTTCAAATTGCCAAACGTTGTAATTTTATGCTTGAGTTTGTTGCTCCGCTTCTTCCGATTTTTGAATGTCCGGAAGGAAAGACGCAAAATGAATATATTCGGGAGCAAGCATATATCGGTCTAAATAAACTGATGAAAATAAATGTTTATTTTGAAGGTATGACCGATGAGCAAAAACTTGAAATTGATAAAAAATATTATGCTCGTCTTGAATATGAATTGAGTGTTATCGAAAAAATGGGATTTGCCGGATATTTTCTTATTGTGGCAGATTTTATTAAATGGTCAAAAAATAATGGAGTTCCGGTTGGTCCGGGACGTGGTTCCGGTGCCGGTTCAATCGTGGCATGGTCTTTGCGTATTACTGATTTAGATCCCTTGAAATTAGATTTACTTTTTGAACGTTTTTTGAACCCGGAACGTATTAATATGCCGGACTTTGACGTCGACTTCTGTCAAGAAAATCGTTATAAAACGATAGAATATGTGCAAAATAAGTATGGTATAGACCATGTTGCGCAAATTATTACTTATGGTAAGTTGCAATCAAAGGCCGTTATTCGAGATGTTGCTCGTGTTTTGCAAATGCCATACTCACAAGCTGACAGAATCAGTAAAATGATTCCGCCGCCTGTTCAAGGCAAACAACCAAGTTTGAAACAAGCTCTTGAACAAGTTGCAGAATTGGAGGAGATGCGACAAGAGGATCCGCAGGTTAATAAACTTTTTGAAATAGCAATGAAACTCGAGGGATTGTATCGAAATACCGGTATGCACGCTGCCGGAGTGGTTATCGGAGATCGTCCTCTTGATTTGTTAGTTCCATTATATAAAGATCCCAAAGCAGATATGCCGGTTACTCAATACGATATGAAATATATTGAAGAAACCGGATTGATTAAATTTGACTTTTTAGGGTTAAAAACACTTACGACTATTAAAAAAGCAGTAGATTTAATAAAGTTAAATCATGGGGTTGATATTGATGTAGATACTTTGCCTTTGGATGATGATGCAACTTATGAACTTTTGCAAAGGGGCGATACAGCCGGTGTGTTCCAATTTGAATCAGCCGGAATGAAAGAGGTTCATAAACAAATAAAACCGGACCGTTTTGAAGATCTTATCGCTATTGTGTCATTATATCGTCCGGGACCAATGGATAATATTCCAAGCTATATTCGTCGTAAACACGGGGAAGAAGAAATTACTTATTTGCACCCTGATTTAGAGCCGATTCTTAAAAATACTTATGGTATTATGGTTTATCAAGAGCAAGTTATGAAAATCGCTCAAGAATTAGCCGGCTATACATTGGGAGCGGCTGATAAATTACGTAAAGCAATGGGTAAAAAAATTGCCGAAGAAATGGTTAAGCATAGAACTATTTTTACTGACGGAGCCGTTGCTAAAGGTATTGACAGAGATACGGCAACCAGTATTTTTGATCAAATGGAAAAGTTTGCTTCGTACGGATTTAATAAATCTCACGCAGCGGCATATTCTTTGATATCATATCAAACCGCATATTTAAAAGCTCATTATCCGGTAGAGTTTATGAGTGCAACGATGACAATGGATATCATTAATACTGATAAATTAAAATTCTTCAAAGAAGAATGTAAAAAGATGGGAATAGAAGTTGTTCAACCGGATATAAATAATTCCAGTTATGAATTTACGGTAAAAGATAATAAGATATTTTATGCTTTAGCAGCGATAAAAGGTGTGGGTGAAGCAAATATGAAAGCACTTGTCGCCGAAAGAGAAGCTCACGGAAAATTTAAGGATATATCCGACTTTATTCACAGAATGGATATAAAACAAATAAATCGTAAGCAACTTGAGCAACTCATAAAAGCCGGAGCATTTGATTGCTTGGATAAAAATAGAGGAAAACTTTTTGCGAATATAGATAACATTATTCAGCACATAAGTTCAAGTTGTGAACTTAAAACAAGTAGTCAAACTTCGTTGTTCGGAGCAGAGGAAATATCAGCACAAGTTCGTTTGAAAGAAGCTCCCGATTGGCCGGAATTGGAACGGCTTAATCTTGAGGCTGAGGCGATAAGTTTTTATTTGTCAGCTCATCCGTTGGATAGCTATCAAGCAGGTATGGAGAAACTTGGGGTTAAGAATTGTAGTGAAGTATTTAGAGGTTTGCAAGTAGGGGATTCTTTACGGGCCAAACTTGCCGGTTGTGTTAGTTCTTTTTCTAAAAGAGTTTCTCAAAAAGGCAATAAATTTGCAATTTTAGGTTTGACTGACAGCACAGGAGGGTTTGAAGGATTTGTGTTTTCCGAAACACTTAATCGCAGTGAGGATATTATTAATTCCGGTTTTCCGCTGTTAGTTAGTGCTACAATTGAAAAGCAAAACGAAGACGGAAGCCCTCGTGTTTTAATAAACAGTGTTGAAACTTTAGATAAAGCTATTGCAGATGTTTCAAACGGTATTATAATTCATATAAGTGATATTATGGCTGTTCATCCTATTCGTGAAATTTTGCAAAAGGATAGAAACGGACCTAATAAGGTTTATATTAAACCTGAAAACAATGAGTGGGATATACGCATTGAATTGCCGGGCGGATTTGCTTTTGCTGATGACGGAATTATCAGTAAAATTAGGGCAGTTAAAGGTGTAACAACAGTAAAGGAGATTTGATGATGAAAGAAAAATTGGTTAAAATTGCCGAAAAAATACAAAAAATAGGTGATATAAAAACAATTGAGAATAAAGAAAAAAATGAAATCTCTCTTTCCTCTTTAACCTTTTTACCGTTTGGAATATGGATATACTATATAAAATCATTTGCCGTTTTATGTTGTATATTTGCTCCGCTGATGGCTATTTTATCTTTTGCTACTAATAACAGTATGGTTTGCGGATATCAAGAATATGCGGAAATAATTCCATTTAAATGTGATATATATAATATTGCATTATATGCGGCATTTTTCTTTTTGAGACTTTTGATTATCTGCGTGTTTTTAAAATCGTGGTATCGTATAGCGGTTAAACATGAATTTATAAATGTGCGTGAGGTTTTGCTTATCAATTATCAGGATTGGAAATTGTTTATTGCTTTTGTTTTGGGGATTATGATAAATCTTTCTCCTGTTGTTTCTCTTGCGTTGTTAATTTCAAGAGTTCCTAATCCTAATTGGATAATTGAGAGTATATATTTTGCGGTAGTTTCATTGGGATTTTTGTTACCACTTTTTGCTGTTCGTTTTTATAGTGCTTTTGCGTTTATTTTGGATAATAAAAAGCTTCCAACATTTAAATCGTTCTTTAAATTAACTTCTGATAATGGCTTGAAACTGTTGATTTCATTGGCAATTATAGCCTTATTTTGTGCCATTTTAATGTTGTATTTTACTAATATTATGGGGGGGCTTTTACCGCTTAATTTCTGGGTATTCGGAATTTTAGGTGAGATTCTCTATAATGTCGTTTTGCTTGCAATTATGGTATTAGTTGTTAACTATATGGTTGTTCAACAGTACGAAATTTTTAAGGGTAGTGAAGAATAACTTCACTACCCTCTCAATTTTGCTCGATTTTATTTCTATAAAATTTTTGTAATATCCGGAATTATATCCAATTTATATACATTTTCAATTTGAGCAGATTTAGTATATTTATCGTCGGCTTCCAACGAATAAATATTCGGTTGTTGGTTCGCAAACTCATATCCCATAACAATTTGTTCTGCGTTATTTTTGAGTTTTTGCATCAAATTATTAGCTTCTGCTATATTGTGACGAATTAGTCCGTTGCGTTTTGCAAATAATTTGCTGTATGTGAAAATGGTATATATCATTGCGACAATGAGTAATGCCGAGATGAAATGGACATATATGGTCATCATTAATATTGAAAAAGCAATCAATATTACAGCAAACAATTTAAGAGCTCTTCTTGCCCATTTATTTTTAAGATTAATATTGAATATAAACCAATAAAGAGCAACGGTTATACTTGATGACAATAATATTCCGAATGTTTTTAACATATCGATACTTAAATAAGATATGGCTAATTCGACTAAAATTATCATAAGTGCGCTAAAAAATACATATCCCGCATTTAGCTTTAACAATAACCATTTAATGCGTTTGTTAGTGTCTTTTTCTACCAAATCATAAGCTTTTTTCAGTTTTATTGCTATTTCGGGGGTTATGTTTAAAACAACATCTTTATTGGTAAAAATTTGCTTTAAGGCTTTCGCTTCTAAAGAAGTTAGTGATTTGAGATTATTGGTTTTCTTTATCAAAGAAATACCTTTATCATCTTTGTTGATGTTAATAATTCCTCTCTTGTACATATCAAGTAAAAATGCGCCGAAAGAAGTTTTATCAAATACACCTTTAGCTAACATTCTGTATAAGGCAGGAGTTCTTTGATATTTTATTTTCGCATTATCAGATGCGGATTTATCGATGTTTTTCCACGAAATTAAATAAGCACATAAAATAGCTCCGAAACCAAACAAAGCAAATAAAATATCACCATAATCTTCTAAGAACCACTTAAATTTTTTGCCAAAGTCAGGCTCGATAAATCCTTCTTTCGGAATACGAATCAGCATATGCATTCCTTCGCCGGCAAATAGCGGAAGAGATGATTTAAATCCTAAAATATTGTTTTGCGGATTTAGTGTGATAATAGAGCCTTCTTCTGTAATGTTATTCGGCAAAAATCCGGTCATAAGAGTTTGCCCTAATGAACGTACATTTATCGGAAGTCTCACGGTAGCAATAGCACTTGTGATGGCTAAATTCCAGTAACTTCCGGTAACATCCCAATAAAATTCGTTGAAATCTTCATAGTACCACAACTTGCGATCAAGAATATAGTCAAATTCATAGGTATAAATACCGTTTTGTAAAGGGAATTGTTTTTTGGGAGTAATTAAAAAACGATCAAATTCATCTTTTAAGATATATTCTATTTCAGTATTATTAATTTTTACACTTGTCAAATATGGTATTGTACTATTCTTTACATTTTCACGAGAAATAGAATATTTAGGCAAGGCTTTTGATAAGCCATATTTTAACTTTTCTCCGTTTGCAATAACCGTAACAGTTTCTCTAATTCTGATTAAACCGTTTGGCATAATTTCAATTTTACTTGATAAATACGGAATATGTTCTTTAGCCGGAGCAGAAATTATTTCGCCGTTAGGCAATTCGACATCAATAACGTCAAATCCCAGTTGTTCAACCGGACGATTACGATATTGTTCTAAGGCAATTTCTGAAGCTAACTTTGCTTCAGAAGGGGCCGAAGTCTCAGTAGCAGATGACGGCAAAATATCAGCCGGTTGTTGGCGATTATCAAAATTTACCTTGTTGAGAGCTTCTTCATATATTTTTTGGAAAGTAGATTTATCTCCCTGTGCTTGTTGAGCCAGAAATTCATCACTTCTGATAATACTCATACCGGAGTTTTTATCAACTAGTTCTTGAGATGTTCTTGTGGCTTTTTTAGCACGTTCTCTGATATATTTCGCAAATTCTTCACTATCTTGAGGAAGTCCGGGATAATTCTGTACTTGCTTGGTAGGACGATGCTGTCCTTGTTTCATTTTTTCAAATTCTATAGGGTTTGAAACTTCTCTTGTTCCGGCAAAAACAGATGTTGTCAAAAAACAAGCACTAATGAAATATATTGCAAAAAAAAGTTTTTTCATAAAATACCGCCTTTGTTAACAAATAAGATATATTTGATAATATAGAATACAGTTATTAAAAAAATGTTAGAAAGGAAAATATAATGAATAATTCTAAAGTTGCTGCTGTTGTTTTAGGAGCGGGTAAAGGAACTCGTATGCAATCAGACCTTCCGAAGGTTATGATGCCTTTGTGCGGAAAGCCGATGATTCGTCATATTATTGATGCAATGGAAGAAATGAAAGCAGATAAAATTGTAACGGTTATTGCTCCTGATGGTGATTTGGTGAAAAAAGAGGTGGCACCTCACAAAACTTGTGTTCAACATCAACAACTCGGAACCGGAAATGCTGTTTTATCTGCTCGTGAAGAAATAGAAGGTTTTGATGGTGATGTTTTGGTTATTTTCGGTGATAATCCGATTACGACGGTAGGAACATACCAAAAAATGATTGAAAAACGTCGTGAGGGGTATGCAATTGTTGTATTAGGTTTTACTCCTGCAGATGCCGCTCGTTACGGTCGTTTAAAAATTGAGAATGGTGAATTAGTTAAAATTGTAGAATTTAAAGATGCAAGTGATGAAGAAAAGGCTATTAAATTGTGCAATTCCGGTATTATGTGCTTTGACGGTAAAGTTATGGTCGATATTTTATCTGAAATCGGTAATGAAAATGCCGCCGGTGAATATTATCTTACAGATGCAATAGCTATCGCTCGTTCAAAAGGTTTGAAATGTGCGGTGGTTGAATGTTCTGCCGAAGAAGTTGCCGGAGCGAACACTCGTGAAGAATTAGCAATGCTAGAAAGCTTTTTAATGAAAAGACAAGGAAATAAATAGTTGATAAATTTTATAAAATATCATTGGTTTGGCCTTATAATGTCGCTGATTGTCGGTATATTTATGGTTGAATTTTTCTTAATTTTATTTGCTCCGCATTATGATTTGCAAAAAAGAGGTTTTGTTCCTTGTACGGATGCAATGGCTGAAGATGTTGCAAATTGTAATGGTAAAAGCTTTTGTGTTATGAAGTCTGTTATTAAAAATATGGCTTGCGATACAAAAGTTATCGGACATGGTATTTCAGAATGGGTAAAAGGTAAACAATCTCGACCATGGAGTAATTATTACTTTATTCCGGAATATCCGCAAGCTGAAGAAGAGCCGGATGAAGAACTTCTTAAATATTATGAAGAAAATCCGGATTTAGCTGAACAAATGGCAGAGTTAAAGAAAAACTATGAAGAACTGGAGAAGAAGTTAGATGATGAAAAATGATAATTTACCGGCTTGGGATTTAAGCGATTTATACCAAAGTATTGATGATGCAAAAATAAATACAGATTTAGAAAAATATCGAAAATTTTGCAAAAATTTTGCTCGAAAATACAAAGGAAAGTTGGAAATACTTAGTGGTGATGATTTGGCTAAGGCTTTGAAAAATTATGAAAAGCATTCATCTTTAGCCAGCAAAATTGGCGGGTTTGCGTATTTGAATATGGTTACGCAAATGAAAAATCAACAAGCTGTATCATTTTATCAAAGCATAAATGAAAAACTTACCGATTATAGCAAACCTTTAGTATTTTTAAGCTTAGAAATTAATTCTTTGCCGCAGGATAAAATATCGGAATGGTTTAAAAATAAAAATTCTGCATTTTACCGTCCGTGGTTGGAGCGTATCAGACGTTTTAAAAAGTATGAATTACCCGAAGCTGTGGAAGAAGTTTTATTGGAAAAATCACTGACATCTTCAAGTGCATGGGTTCGTTTGTATGAAGAAACTTCTTCTCGTTTAGTTTATACGGTTGACGGCAAAAATTATAATGATGCCGAAATATCTAAACTTTTACTCGATAAAAATGCCGATTTACGTCATGCTGCCGGAAAAGAAATTAATCGAGTTGCCAAAGAAAATTCGGAGCTTTTTACTTTTATATATAATATGATTATAAAAGATAAGGCTATTGAAGATGATAAAAGAGGATTTAAGACTCCCATATCTTCTCGCAATATGTCCGAAAATGTAAACGATGAAACCGTGAAAGCGTTAGCAGATACAGTTAGAAAAAATTATGCTTCGATAGCTCATCGTTTTTATAAACTGAAAGCAAAATGGCTGAAAATGAAAAAAATCTCCTATTGGGATAGAAATGCGCCGTTGCCGTTTAGTGCAGACAGTAACTATTCTTGGAAAGATGCAGTAGGTACTGTGCTTGAGGCATATAAGGAATTTTCTCCTAAATTGCATAAAATAGCTAAGGATTTCTTTGACAATAATTGGATAGATGTTCCGCCTCGTGACGGAAAACGAAGCGGGGCTTTTTGTGCTCCTGTTTGTGCAGAATCGCATCCGTATCTGATGCTTAATTTTGCCGGAAAAAGAAATGATGTATTGACACTTGCTCATGAATTAGGACATGGCTGTCATCATCAAACTCGCACTAAAAACGGTGAATTAAACGAGTATTCTCGCATGACCACCGAAGAAGTAGCTTCGGTTTTCGGAGAAATGATAACTTTTCAGGCAATGGTTAAAAAGCTTCCCGATAATGAAGAGAAATTGGCTCTGATTGCCTCGAAGGTCAGTGATATGATTAATACCGCAGTTCGACAAATAGCTTTTCACTTTTTTGAGAGTAGGGCACATGCAGAACGTAAAACAGGAGAGTTGAGTACCGCACGTCTTAACCAAATTTGGCAAGAAGAAATGCAAGCAAGTTTGGGTGAATATGTAGAAGTAGGAGAAGATAGCGCATATATTTGGTCTCAAGTAGGTCATTTCTTTTTCTTGCCGTTTTATGTTTATGCTTATTCTTTTGCTGACTGTTTGGTTAATTCTTTATATCAAATCAGTCAAGAAGGAGAAGTGTCTGATTTTGCTGATAAGTATATGGAAATGCTCTCTAAAACAGCAATTACCGATTATAAAAAGTTGCTTGCTCCGTTCGGGTTGAATCCTGAAGACATCACATTTTGGGATAAAGGATTAAGTTTGATAAGCAGTTATATTGATGAACTTGAACGACTCGATAAAGTTCTAAAGTTATAAAAAAAAGCTCCTCAAACGAGGAGCTTTTTTATCTGAAGAACAATTCTTTCGTAATGCGTTTTGCTTTTGACATATAGTGTTCGGATGTATTATCTGTTCCAAGATATGACAGAGCAAAATTTGTAACCATAAAGCCAAAAGGATTTTTTAGCGAATCTTCGTGGTTAACTTTGTTGAATACTACATATTGAATACGCATTGTTGCTCGCCAAATACTGACAATGGGGTCCGGCTTTGACGGAACATAGTCCAGAGTACGGAATTGTGTTTGCCACAAACCTCTGGTAAGAGGACGTATCCAATCAATTTCAACATCTCGCATCATATTTTTGCTTTTAAATTGGTGCAAATTATATTTCGCATCATATTTTGAAAATTGGTGAAATACGTCTGGGCTTGATAGCCAATAGATATAAGAGCCTTCGCCCCAACGACGTACCAATTCATCATAGTCATTAGTAATGATATATCGCATCATGATGTAGTTTGTAATGTGTTCCTCGGTAATGAGGTTCCCCATAGGATAATTAACTTCATCAGGTTGCATTCTATCTATTTGACTAAAGTAATGGTCAACATAAAACAACTGCGGCATACTTCCTCTTTGCGGAAGCATAACATATAACGAAGCCGCCAACATCATATTAAAACAAATAGAAAAGCATGCGACAATAACCAAAACCCTTGAAGTCCACAGATAACGACGTTCGGGCATGGCATCAACGTGCACTCTTTCAGGATAAAGCCCAAGTTTGTCTGGGCTTTCTTTTTCCTTATATTTAAAAATAGTATCAAATATCTCAAACATATTTTTTCGCTTTTTGTTAACTTTGCATTTGTATTTTATACATATAATTAAAATAAAAGCAAATAAATACTACCATTTTATAAAAAAATGGTGTAAACATATAGCGTATACTTTGTACAAAGAAGGGTTTTAAGTATGAAAAAGTTATTAATATCGTTGCTTTCTGCCGTTTTGCTCGTTTCTGCATGCGGTCAGGATAAAACAGTTGAAACAGTAGATAGTCGTGCAAATGTTGCATATAATCCCGAAGCCGTAACTTATAGCGAATGGGACAGAGCCATCAGAATTGATGCCGATATGCAAAATATGTTTATCAGTACACCACGTAAAATAGAAAAACCGATAGATATGTATATGGCAATGGCTCTTGCCTTGAAATATAATTATACTCGTCGTTTGGTTAATTATGAGGATAGCCTTATTCGTGCAGGAAAATCTCCGGTAAATCGTTTGCCTGAAATTGTGAGCCATGCAGGTTATATCAATCAAACCAATTCTTCAGCTATGAGTCCGGAATTAAAAGTTGCATGGAACTTGCTCGATATGACAATGGTTTTCTGCCAATCTCGTGATGCGGACTATAAATCAAGTGTTGCTTTTGAAGAAAGTCGCAAAGTTATTCATAACATTTTGCAAGAAACCCGCACTCTTTATTGGAAAACACTTACTGCTCAAAAACTTTTGCCGGTTACCGATGACATGATAGAGTTTATGACATTGGAAGTTGATGATATGAATGTTCAGGCAAAAGAATTAGCCGCTAATAACGAATCTCCGTCGTTGGCACAATTGGTTAAGAAAAGACAATATATGGAAGCAATTAAAAAGCTTTCAGCTTTGAAACGTGATTTAGAAACGGCTCAAACACGTTTAGCAAGTTTGATGGGAATGCATCCTTCTACCGAATTTAAGGTAGTCGGTTCCGAATATGGCAATTTTGCTCTCCCAAAAATTAAAAACAGTTTGGCTGATTTAGAATGGTTGGCTTTGAACAATCGTCCGGAATTGCGTGAACACGATTTAGCTACCAATACTCAAGCTCTTAAATTGGTTGTGAAAGGTTTTGAGCAACCTACCGAACAAGAGTATAAAAGCAATCCAGAACATTATAACCGCATTTGGTCAAGACAAGCTCGTGAAATCGGATATAGCGTTTATGAAGATATCAATAATCCGAACGGACAAGATTTGGAAACATTACGTCGCCAACGTATGACCTCTTTGATATTGAGCCAAGTTTATGTTGCTTGGGCGCAATATATGTCTGCTGTTGAAGATTATCAAATTAATATGGAAATTGCCAATACTTCAGAAAATATTGCCGAAGACTTTAGTATTGCAAAAGGTACAAAAGATGAGAAAGCACAGTTAGAAGCAGCTCGCGCTATCGGTGATGAAGTTAAAGCTTTCAAAGCTTATGCCGATTTACAAGACAGCTTAGGTAATCTTTATGTTTCAATCGGTTTAGATGCCGTTCCTTATTATATGTTGAACGAAAAACCCTCTAAATTAGCTGTTTATCTCCGTACCAATATGGAAAAATGGGGAGACGGTAACTTCTTACCGGATAACCGTCCTTACTTGTTGAAAGTTCCGGCTAAACGTCCTCCGGTTAATTTGTCGTCTTCAGAAAAATTACCGGATATTAAAATTGAAACTGGAAAGCATGTTACCGTGAATATTCCGCAAGAATTGGTTGACAGAATGAGCTTTAAGGGACGTGTTATCAGCCGTTCAGGTTTAATTGATGATAAAGCTCTTCCGAAATGGTTACACTATAACGAAGATACATATACCTTTGACGGAACACCTATGCCGGGGAACGAAGGTTTGTATCATATTAAAACATACTTTAGTGATGAAAATGGTAACGTAGGTTACACAACTTTCAAAATTAAAGTAGTCGATGTTTATGTTCCGGCTATGTCTATTCCGGGACAAATGGAAGGTTCTTCTGCCATGGTATTAAAACGTTGTGTTGGTTCACATTGTAAAGATTCTTATATTGAATCTTCTACCTTGGGCAGTGATGTTAAAACCTCAGCCAAATAGGTTTGAAAGGTTAACGCCAAAAAGAGCGACGTTTATCGTCGCTTTTTTTGTTAAAAATATTTATTTATAGCACAGCATTTCTGGATTGCTTCGCTAGGGATGATGTCTGCCTGTAAAGACAAAAAGGGTAATATTACTTAGATATTTAAATACACAAAAAAAGGCAGGGATAAAACCCTGCCTTTAAGATATGTTAATCAACGGGTTTGATATGCCAAATTTTTTTAGCATAATCCATAATAGCTCTATCGCTCGAAAATTTACCGATACGAGCCACATTATAAATTGCCATTTTTGCCCATTTATTTTGATCTTTATAGTCTTGTTCCGCTAGGTGTAGGGCTTTGTTGAAATCTTCCAAATCAGCCAAAACCATAAAATAATCACGGGATAACAATTCTTCATATATCATCTTAAACAACAAGACATAATCTTTTTCGCAGAACATATTAGAGTTCAAGCTGTTCAAAATTCGTTTGATATAGTCAGATTTGTCATAAATATCATAAGGCTTATACGAATTTTCTTTGTGCATTTTGGTAACTTCGTTATCTCTTAAACCGAAGAGATAGAAATTATCTTCGCCTACAGCTTCTCTGATTTCAATATTGGCACCATCATAAGTACCTACTGTCAAAGCACCGTTTAAAGCAAATTTCATATTTCCGGTTCCTGATGCTTCATAGCCCGCAGTTGAACTTTGAATACTTATATCTGCAGCCGGAATAAGAGTTTCTGCCAATGATACTTTATAATCAGGCATAAACACCACTTTAATCATATCATTAACACGCGAATCGTTATTAATAACATCGGCAACATTATTAATCAGTTTAATAACCATTTTGGCAAAATGATATGAAGGAGCAGCTTTTCCGGCAAAAATGTACGTTTTCGGATATGCCGGATAAATATTATCTTTAATAATTGCCAAATAGTCGCCGATAACTTGTAAAATTGTCATCAGCTGACGTTTATATTCGTGAATACGTTTTGCCTGAACAATGAAAATGCTATTCGGATTAACGGCAATACCATTGGTTTTTAATATTTTTTTAGCCAATTTTTCTTTGTTCTTTTGCTTGATTTTCATAAAATCTTCAACAAATTTCTTGTCGTCCACAAAGTTTTCTACTTCTTGTAACAAATCAAGATTTGTAACCCATTCATTGCCGATTTTATCCGAAATCAAATCTGATAAGTCTTTATTAGCATGATATAACCAACGACGAGGAGTAATTCCGTTTGTGACATTGGTAAATTTCTCCGGATATAATTCGTAAAATTCGGGGACAAGGTTAGTTTTAATTAATTCCGAGTGCAGTTTTGCTACTCCGTTTACCATATATGAACCGACAATCGACAGATTGGCCATACGAATTATTTGGTTGTCGCCATCGCCGGATACAATAGAAACTTTTGCTAGTTTTTCCGGTTGATTGCCAAGTTTTGTACGTGCAAATTCGATAAATCGACGATTGATTTCATAAATAATTTGCAAGTGACGGGGCAACATTCTGCCTAACATACGAGCATTCCATGTTTCAAGAGCTTCCGGAAGCAAGGTATGGTTAGTATAAGCAAAGATTTTTGTGGTTATTTCCCAAGCCGCATTCCAAGATTGTCCATAAACATCAATTAACTGGTGCATCATTTCGGGAATACCTAAAGCCGGGTGGGTATCATTAAGTTGAATTGTAATATAATCGGGCATTTTATGGAAATCATTACTTTTTTCAAGAAAACGACGAATAATGTCTTGAATTGCACAAGATACAAAGAAATATTGTTGTTTTAAGCGCAACTCTTTTCCGGCTTCAATTGCATCTGACGGATAAAGAACTTTAGAAATAGTTTCACTCTCGATTTTATCGCGGAGAGCATCAAAATATCCGCCTTTGTTGAATATATTGATATTTAAAGTTTCGTCACCTTCTGCGGAGAACAAACGCAAATAGTTTACAGATTTTCCGTTATATCCCACAATCGGAAAATCGTATGGAATACCATAAATAGGAGAGGTGTTTTTCCATATAAATACGGGTTCTCCGGTTGCGGCATCAATTGTAGTTTCTACATTTCCGTAAAGCGGAATTGTAACTTTGCGGTCATGACGTGCAAATTGCCAAGGAGAATCTTCTCCGTCCCAACTGTCAGCTTGTTCAATCTGATATCCGTTTTCAAATTTTTGTTTAAACAAACCATATTCATAGTTTATACCATAGCCAAAACCGGGGATGCCGAGTGATGCCATAGAATCTAAATAGCAAGCGGCCAAACGACCTAAACCGCCATTTCCTAATGCGGGGTCATATTCGGTATCAAAAATTTCTTCCATTGTATTCCAAGGCCATCCGTCAATTTTGATGTCTTGAAGAACATCAAACAGGCCTAAATTGTGCAGATTGTTTTCAAGAGAACGACCGATAAGATATTCAATAGAAAGGTAGTATACTCGTTTTGAGTTTGCTTCGTTGTAGCGAGCAATTGTTTTATACATTCTATCCATGGCAAACTCTCTAACTGCCAATGAGATAGCTTTCAAAGCTTCTTCTTTTGTAATTTCACAAACACGTTTACCGATGAAATAATTAATATAATGTTCAATAGACAGTTTGAGTCTGGCTTTATCTATTTCGTTTAAAAGTACAGAGTTTCTTTTTATCATTTTTTTCCCCATAAAATCTGCTTAAATCCAATAATAACCTATTCGTAAATTATTTGAAATATGGTTAATAATGATAATATATAAAAAATTTATAATTGCAATCATCAAAAAATGTAATATAATCGCTTCCAGTGTTATTTATAAGAGGTGATTAAATGAAAAAGTATATGCTCCCCATAATTGCTATGGGAGTTTTGGCTTGCTCGGCCGCAAGAGCAGAAACGGTTTTCGAAGCATTATCAGAAGCTTATCGCAGCAATCCTGATTTGCAGGCTCAGAGAGCTTATTTACGTTCGGTTGATGAAAATGTTGCGATTGCAAAATCGGGTTACAGACCGTCTATTGCATTGACCGGACAATATGGAAATTCTAAAAAAGATAATAGCCTTAATGATAACGAAGAAGGTGGAGAATCTCATACTTTAGCAGCTACAATCAGTCAGCCTTTGTTTTCCGGTTTTTCAACCGTGAATTCCGTAAAATCAGCTGATAGTGCTGCTCGTTCAGAACAATACAGTTTGGCAAATTACGAACAGGCAATATTTTTGAATGCTTCAGAAGCATATTTGAATGTTGTTCGTGATAAAGCAATTGTTGATTTGCAAAAAAACAATGAAAAGTTATTGAAAAAACAACTTGATGAAACACAAGAACGTTTTAATGTAGGCGAATTGACAAGAACAGACGTTGCTCAAGCAAAATCAAGCTATTCTCAAGCTGTTGCAAGCCGTATAAGTGCGGAAGGAACTTTAGACGTTTCTAAAGCAGTTTATAAACAAGTTATCGGTAAAGATCCTAAAGATTTAGCAGAACCGGATAATATTCATACATTTTTGCCGGCTAATTTCGATAAAGCATTAAGTTTTACATTGGATAATAATTTTGCCGTTTTACAGGCTAAACAGGCATTGCAATCAAGAGATTATGCCGTAAAAGCAAATTATGGCGCATTAGCTCCACAAGTAGCTGCTCAAGGAAGTATTTCTAAAAGCAAAAATAATCCGAAACATTTCGGAGATCCGTCTGCAACCGTAGACGATGTTACTTGGGGTCTCAATGCTACAATACCGCTGTACGATGCAGGTGAAAACAGAGCAAGAATTCGTCAGAGTAAATATGCAAAATGGCAAGCACAAGAACAAGTTTTGAGTGCTCAACGTTCGGCTGTTTCTGCAATTACAAGCAGTTGGGAATCTATGGTAACCAATGATGCAAAAATTAAAGCATTGGTTGACCAAGTAGAGGCTAATGAAATTGCTCTTGAAGGTGTGAAGAAGGAAGAAGCTTTGGGAAACAGAACCGTTTTGGATGTATTGGACGCATTTCAAACTTTGTTGAATTCTCAAGTGGAAGTAGTAAAGGCTCGCAGAGAATATTATTTGTCTGCAATGCAAGTAATGCAAGCAATGGGCAAACTTACGGCCAGAAATTTAAAACTTGATGTTGAGTTGTATAATCCTAAAGTTTATTACAAGGAAACTCGTGATAAATGGTTGTCAACATCGATAGATTAACAGATAGGGTTTAGTATGGATAAACAGGACACAAAAGAACTGTCAATGGATGAAATTTTGAGTTCTATCCGCAATATCTTACACGATAGCGGGACTCGTCATCAATCTAAAGATGATGATTATAGAGCTGTAAATATCTCAACAATGAAAACGGTTGCAGAAACTCAACCTTTTGTTCCGTTGCGTCCTGTCGTATCCGCCCCCGAAATTTCTGAAACTACAGAAGAAAAAAATGATACCGAATATGATGTTGCCACAATATGTCGTAACATTCAAAAAATGATGTTACAGACAGAAGAAAAAGAAGAGCAAAGTCATAATTTTCACATTACTACCGATGATGAAGAAATTTGTGAACCCAAAGATAATTTATCTGAGCAAATTGTAAAAGATTTTGCTAATGTTTTTGCATCTCGTCATCAAAATGAAAAAATCGCAGATATTACGGTTCAAAAAGTAGCAGAAGCCGCAATTATAAATGAAATTGTACCTATTTTAAGTCAATGGTTAGAAGACTATCTTCCGAATTTAGTCAGAAAAGAAATTGAACGAGTGATGGTAAAGACCGGCAAACGCTAAGATTTTACTAGTATCGGTCTCCAACTTTTATTTTAGCTCCGCTGTTTATGCGGATTGTTGATGATTTAATGAAAAAAACAGGAAAATAATATGTTAGAAAAAACTTACGATCCGAAAAATTTTGAAGAAAAAATCTATGCTTCTTGGGAAGAAAAAGAATATTTTAAACCCAATATGAATAAGAATAAAGAAGCGTTTGCCGTTGTAATTCCTCCGCCAAACGTTACCGGTGTTTTACACATGGGACACTCATTGAACTATACTTTGCAAGATATTTTAGTTCGTTACAATCGTATGTTGGGAAAAAATGTTTTGTGGCAACCTGGTACAGACCACGCAGGCATTGCAACTCAAATGGTTGTTGAACGTAATTTGGCTGCCGAAGGTATAACTCGTCATGATTTGGGGCGAGAAAAGTTCATTGAAACAGTTTGGCAATGGAAAGAAAAATCCGGAGGAACAATATGTAAACAACTTCGCCGTTTGGGTGCGTCTTGCGATTGGTCAAGACTTCGCTTTACTATGGATGAGGGTTTATCTCGAGCTGTTCGCAAGATTTTTGTAAATTTATACAAAGACGGCTTGATTTACAAAGCTAAAAAGTTAGTAAACTGGGATTCTAAATTTATGACCGCCGTTTCTGATTTGGAAGTTATTCAAAAAGAAACTGTAGGAAAAATGTACTATTACAAATATCCGATTAAAGGTGAAGAAAACGAATTTGTTCATATTGCAACCACCCGTCCCGAAACAATGTTCGGAGATACAGCCGTAGCAATTTCAAAAGATAATGAAAAACTGAAACATCTTATCGGCAAAGAATGTATTATTCCTATCATTAATAAGGCTATACCTATTGTTGCCGATGAGCATGCTGATCCGGAAAAAGGAACCGGAGCAGTTAAAATCACACCTGCTCACGATTTTAATGACTTTGAAGTTGGAAAGCGTCATAACTTGCCGTTGGTAAATATCTTAAATCCTGATGCAACTTTGAACGAAAATACTCCGTTTGAAGGTATGGATACTCAAACAGCTCGTAAAAAGACTATTGAAACTTTGGAGAGTTTGGGGTTGATGGATAAAATTGAAGATCATCCGATGGTTATTCCTTATGGTGACAGATCAGGAGTTGTAATTGAGCCATTGATGACAGACCAATGGTTTGTTGATGCTCCGAAATTAGCCGTTGAAGCTATGCGAGTTGTAGAAAACGGCGAAATGGAATTTGTACCGAAAACTTATGAAAAAACATATTTTGAATGGATGAGAAATATTCAACCTTGGTGTATATCACGTCAGTTATGGTGGGGACATCAAATGCCGATTTGGTATGGTCCTGATGAAACCATCTTTTGTGAGGAAAATGAAGAAGAAGCTCTTGTAGCAGCCGAAAAACATTATGGCAAAAAAGTTGAACTTCGCAGAGAAACCGATGTGTTAGACACATGGTTTTCTTCAGGATTGTGGGCATTTTCAACATTAGGTTGGCCGGATAAGAGCGAATTTTTAGATACATTTTATCCTACATCGGTTTTGGTAACCGGTTTTGACATTATTTTCTTCTGGGTTGCCAGAATGATGATGATGAGTATGTACATGATGAAAAAAGTTCCTTTCAAGAAATGTTATATACACGGCTTGGTTCGTGATGAACACGGACAGAAAATGTCAAAATCTAAAGGAAATACCGTTGATCCGATGGAGATTATTGAAAAATACGGAGCAGATGCTTTACGCTTCTTCATGGCTGCAATGGAAACACAAGGACGTGATATTAATGTTTCCGAACCACGTATTCAAGGATATCGTAATTTCGCTACAAAATTATGGAATTCAGCTCGCTTTGGTGAAATGAACGAATGTGTGTTTAATTCTGATTTTGATACTGCAAAAGTTAGTCATCCGGTTAATAAGTGGATTATTGAAAAAGTAAAACAGACATCAAATGAATTAACTGAAAATTTGAATAGCTATCGTTTTTCAGATTCTGCTAACGGAGTATATCAGTTTGTATGGGGTTCTTTCTGCGATTGGTATATTGAGATGATTAAACCGATTTTGTATGGCGAAGATGAACAGGCTAAAGCAGAAACAAGAGCAACTTTTGCATGGGTTTTGAATCGCATTTTGATAATTTTGCATCCGTTTATGCCTTTTGTTACCGCAGAATTGTGGAATAATTATCATAGTGAAGAAGATATTATCAATGCACAATGGCCAGCAAAAGAAAATGTAGATGAAAATGCTATTGCTCATATTGATTGGGTTATAGAACTCATTTCTGCGATTCGTTCTTTACGTGCCGAAATGAATTTGCCTGCCGGTTCTAAATTAACTGCATATTTACAAGGAGCAAACGAACAGTCCGCAAATAATGTTAATCAATTTGCCAATATTATTTGTGCAATGGCTCGTTTGGAAAAAATAGAACTTTACAATGGAGATATAACTCCGGATATGGTTCAAACCGTGTTCCGTGAAAATACGGTTTTGATTCCGTTAAAAGGAATTGTTGATTTTGCGGCTGAGCGTGAAAGATTGCAGAAAGAATTAGCCGGATTGAATAAAAATCTTGAAGGTTATGCTCGTAAATTGAATAATCCTGCCTTTGTTGACAAGGCTCCGGCTGCAGTTGTAGAAGAAGAAAGACGTCGTCAAGCTGAAGCTCTAGAAAATAAGGCAAAAGTAGAAGAAGCTTTACAACGTATTGTCGGATTATAAGTATAAAGTTGGCTAAATACCTTCTTTTTAAAAACTTACATAAAAACAGATAAAATTTTCATAATTTTGTCTGTTTTTTTGTAATAATATAAGAAATAAATTGCAAAAATAAAAATTAAGTATTATACAGTTGCCATTAGAACCCAAATTTGAGGATATTTTATGAAAGAAGAACTTTTAGAACTGACCGGTGAAGTTATTGAAAAATTGCCTAATGCCATGTTTAGAGTTAAACTCGAAAATGGTGTAGAGATTTTGGCAATGACTGCAGGTAAAATGCGTAAATTTCGTATTCGTGTAATGGTTGGCGATAAAGTAGATATAGAAATGACACCTTATGATTTAACCAAAGGTCGTATCACTTTCCGTCATAAAGACTAGCTATAAGTATTTTATCAGAATAAAACCACCGAACAATAATATAAAGAATATTATCGAAAGCAAACCGAAGTGCTTTTCGATAAATTCTTTTATGGGCTCTCCGCAAACCTTAAGCATTCCGGCAACGAGAAAAAAACGCATTCCTCTGGCAACAACAGATGCTAAACCGAATACGACTAAATTCATGCCGACAGCCCCGCTGGCAATGGTGATAACTTTGTATGGAAAAGGAGTTAATCCTGCTGCAAATACAATCCAAGCTCCATATTCGATATAATATTGTTTGAAACTGTCAAATTTATCCATGTAACCATAAAATTCCAATAGAGGTTTAGCGATTAGGTCAAATCCTAAAAAGCCAATAATATAGCCTAAATATCCGCCCAAAACACTTGCTATTGTACAAGTACCTGCAATTTTCCAAGCTTTTTTGGGAGTGGCTAGTACCATTGGGATAAGCATTATATCCGGAGGAATAGGAAAAAAAGAGCTCTCAATAAAGGAAACCGCAAACAAAACCCATAGTGCGTTTTCTTTTGAAGCGGCATTCAGCATCCAGTCATATATTTTTTTCATTTTATCGCTCTTTTTTGTTATTACCAAAGAGCATATTATTTAATAAAAGATATTAAATCCTTAACATTTGTAATATTTTCCACATAAAATGTGTTATCAAAATCTAAGTATTTTTTTATTTTCTCATATTTTTCTGCCTCACAACGAACAGCAACGGTATTGACGGTATTTTTTTCAATAAATTTTTTAGCTGCCTTTGTGTCATGAACATTAAAATATGAGATATTTAAATTATTTACCGATATATTGTGGGAGGTATTTGATGGTGTAAAATCGTCTATCAGCAGAATATCATATTTTCCACCACCTCCACAATATGCTTGTGCAATTTGCGGTAATTTTATATGTTCATCCGGTTTATGCAAATAGTGAGATACACCGTAATGTACAAATTTTTCATTGTTACCATACATAACAATTAACGGAGCATTATCGGTAAAATGATTGATAACCAAATGTTCAATAAGATTGTTATAATCTATATCATACATTTCGGAATTTATAACATAAAGTTCCGGTTTCAACTCCGGTGCATAGCTGATTAATTTGAATGCATTTTCGGTAGCAAACACCTCAAATCCGCTTTCTTCCAGAATATGCGGATACACATCGTAATGATTTTTTTCGTCGTCAATTACAAAAACTCTGCACATACCTGCTCCTCTATATAAATATAGAAATAATATAATCAGGTATATAAAAATTTATAGACTGTTATTTTGTTTTATATAAGCACGCAAAGTATTGTTCATCAGCATAGCAACCGTCATTGGTCCGACACCGCCTGGGACGGGGGTAATGAAACCGGCAACTTCTTTAACTTCTTCAAAATCAACATCTCCACAAAGTTTGCCATCAATTCGGTTAATACCTACATCAATTACTGTTGCTCCGTTTTTTATCCAATCTTTTTTTACCATTTTGGCAACACCACAAGCAGCAACAACTATATCGGCTTGTTTAGTCAGTTCGGACAAGTTTTTAGTTTTGCTATGGGCAACAGTTACGGTGCAATGATTATTGAGCAATAATGAAGCTAACGGACGGCCTACAATATTGGAACGCCCGATAATAACAGCATGTAATCCGCTCAAATCACCTAAGGTTTTTTGCAACATATAAAGTACTCCTTGAGGAGTTGCTGCGACAAATGCGTTTTTATTATTGGAGTGCAAAAGCCCCATATTATAAAATCCGAAACCATCGACATCTTTATTAGCTTGTATTTGTTCAATAATCTTATTGCTATCCAAATGCTTAGGTAAAGGCATTTGGACAATAATACCGTTTACATTAATATTATTATTAAGTTCATTTATTAAGGATATTACCTCTTTTTCGCTACTATTTTCCGGCAAATGGTGGATATCGCAAGTCATTCCGATATCTTCTGCAGCTTTTTTCTTATTGCGGTCATAAATAATGCTGGCTTCGTCGTTTCCAACCAATATAACCGCTAAATGAGGTTGTTTATCTAATTTTTTTATTTCTTCAGCCAGTTCTTTACGTAAATTTTGTGCCATAAGTTTGCCATCAATTATTTGCGCAGTCATTTTGTATTTCCCTATTCCATTCTTCAAATTTTTCAATCATTTGTTTCGTTTTATTTTTTATGACTATCTTTTTAAAATGTCCGGTTTCTCCACTAATAATGTCAATATCACTTTTGGATACTCCCAATTCTTTACTTAAAAATTTTATAAGCTCTTTATTTGCTTTTCCTTTTTCAGGAACACTTACTACGCTTATCTTTAAAAAATCTTTATTATCAGAATCGGTAAATATACCTTTAATTGCCAAAGATGAAGCATTTGGAGATATTTTTACTTGTAATGTAATTGTATCGTTAGTTTCAAAATAGAACATATATCAAAAAAACAGGCGGCATAAAGCCGCCGCCTTTCTTTATTGTAAAAATTACAGCATCATCTGACCGAGAATAGACAGAACGAGGAACAAAAGAATCGGAGCTGATTCAATGCCTGCAACAACACGATATTTTTCCGGAAGTAATTCGGTTACTTTTGCATAAACCGGATTTGTCATCTTGCCCGCTAAATCCATAAGTTTTTTCAATGTTTCATTTTTTGTAGAATCAATAACATTGTGTTTTTCTAAAATTCTGGTAGCAATTTCAAATAAAACAATTACTGAATAAAGAAAAAGAACCAATCCAATTAAACTCATTTGTCACTCCTTAATAGTTTTTTGTTAAAATCTGCCATATACATTAAACTCATTTTTTTTACTTGTCTAGCTATTTTGTTTGCTGTTAGACTTATACAACGTTTTAAACTTATCAGCATCGAAAGAACGGGCTCTGTATTCACGTGGTCCTAATCCGTTATCTCTATATGGTGGGCGGCGACCGCTTAACTCTGCAATACGAGCACGAACATCGTCTTCGGTTTGAGTTGGAGCTTCATATCCTTTATCAACAAATTCTTCTGCTTTGCTATAAACCGGAGCGGCACGAACATCATCATCCCAACCGAATAAAACGCTTTCTTGCATCCAACCGTCAAAATCATACGGGTTGCGTTCATAGTCATCATAAAATTGATATTGTTCATCATAGTCATCTACTTCATAAGAACCATAAAAGAAGTCATATTCTCCTTCCAAGTCATAATCATCGCCACGATACATATTCAAACGACGAAGAGTTTTCTTGGGCATATTCCATTTTTCATCTTGTTTTAAGAACTCACGAAATGCAGCAACGTAAACTCTTGCTCTTTGGTGCTCAAACATTTTTACACTTTTATCAATTCGTTCTTTTGTTTCGTCACTTTTTGAAGCTGTTGCATCTTTTATTGCGTGGCGAATTTGACGAATTTTTACCAACTTATTATAGATTTGGTCATATTTCTCTTTTGCACCGGGATAACGACTGCTTTGATATAAAGCTAAACAAGTCATCATTTCTGCTTCTCGCACGTATGAATAATCGAGCCATTCCTGTCTTTCTTGTAAATCAGAATCGGAAATATATCCGTCATTCATATTTTTCAAAATAGAAGTACAATCCTCGAACCAACTAAAATATTCTTGGCTTGAGTTTGTTTCGGAGTTAAGTGTTTCAATCGATGTAGCAACTATATATGCTAAATCTTCGGTTTTAACATCAGTATTGGGGGCTTTCTTTTTCGCTTCTTCTATAATACGTTGTTGATGTTTTTGGATAGTAGATATAGCTTGGCTCTTTTCTATGTGTTCAGCTATTTTATATCGAGCTTCGCTTACCGATAAAGTTTCATTTCCTACATTTATATTACTTCGTTGAGGTGCAAGTGTAATTTCTCTGGTTGCTTTTGATACCTGAGTTTGAGACAATTCGGGATACATTTCTTTTGCAGCTTTGGAAATAATCGCTTTAGGCGTTGTTCTGTCTTTATTTTTTCCACGTTTTTCAGCTTGTTCCAACCAAAAATTTTTTAATCTGTTATGATGCTGTTTTTGGCTTTCCAACTGTTCAATAACACCTGCCATAACTTTTCTCCTCTATGAGTAATTTAAACCTCTTCAAAAATAATTCTGGCTTCTTCAGCTAAGATGATTTTATCAATAACCCAATTGCTGATTTGTTCAATTTTTTCCAATTCAATGTTCATAGCTTGACCTACTTTACCGATAAATAATGTTTCTTTATCAGACAGTTCATCATCTGCATGTGCTAAATAGCAAAGTTCTTTAATTAATTCCAATGCGGCTCGGCGATTTTTGATTTGGGAAACATTGGCAATAATTTGATCGTCATTGTCAATGTTGTAGATTTCGTTTAATCGTTCATTGGGTAAAACATAATTTTCAGCCAAATCTTTTATAAAAGCTTTTTCATTATCATCAAAATTTCCGTCAGAACTTGCTAAACGGGCAAAGGCTTGCAGATAGGCAACTTTAGCATCATCATCCATGCTCATTATTGCATCAAACTGTTTATCCATTTTATTCTCCTTGTAGATATCGCATAAAAATATTTTCAGTGTAATCATAACAAACAGCAAAACAGTTGGCAACAAAAAAGTGTTAATAATGACAAAAATTTTGTCACATTTTATAATTCTAAAAAATGCTTGAAAACAAAAGCGATTAAACTATAATAATGTAGATTTTTTGAACTTTAAGAGAGAATTATACCGCTGTGAAATATTTTATAAAAACATTCGGCTGTCAAATGAATGTCTATGATTCCGGAAGAATAGCCGATATCCTTGAAAATATGGGATATATTGCTGCCGAAACAATACAGGATGCTGATCTGATTTTATTCAATACTTGTCATATTAGAGAGAAAGCGGCAGAAAAGCTTTTCTCTGATTTAGGTCGTATTGAGATAATCAAAAATGAACGGGCAGAAAAAGGTTTGAAAACGACCATAGGTGTAGTCGGTTGTGTGGTTCAGGCAGAAGACGAACAAATATCGAAACGTGCCCCCTATGTGGATTTTGCAACAGGTCCGCTTACATATTATCGCTTACCGGAAATTTTGCAAAAAATCGCTCGTAAAAAGGGTGAGTGCATTATTGATACGGATTTTCCTGCCGAAAGCAAATTTGACTATTTACCTCAAAATAAGGCTAAAGGCGGTTGTTCTTATTTGGCAATTCAAGAAGGGTGCAATAATTTTTGTACCTATTGTATTGTTCCTTATACCAGAGGGGTTGAAACATCTCGCCCGATAGAAGATGTGATTAATGAAGCAAAAAGATTGGTAGAAACCGGAACTTTGGAAATTAATCTTTTAGGTCAAAATGTAAATTCTTATCATGGCGAAGATTCTGCCGGAAAAGAACGTAGTTTGGCATATTTACTGAATAAGTTAGCCGAAATTGAAGGTTTACAGCGTTTACGTTATACAACGTCATATCCGGCCGATGTTACGGACGAATTGATAGATTGTCACAGGAACTTAAAAAAACTTATGCCTTATTTGCATTTGCCTTTGCAGTCGGGTTCTGATAAAATTTTGAAGGCAATGAATCGCCGTCATACCAGCGGCCAATATCTTGAAGTTATTGAAAAGTTAAAAGAGGCTAATCCCGATATAGGTTTATCATCAGATTTTATTGTCGGTTTTCCCGGAGAAACCGATGAAGATTTTCAAGCAACTATGGATATGGTGAAAAAAGTAAATTATATTCAAGCATTTTCATTTAAATACAGCCGACGTGCAGGAACACCGGCAGCAATATATCCTAATCAGGTTGATGAAAAGATAAAAAAAGAAAGATTGGAAATTTTACAGGATCAATTATTTTCGCAACAATTAAGATTTAATAAAGATTGTGTCGGTAAAATAGTGCCTGTATTATTCGAAAGTAAAGGACGTAAAAACGGGGAAATTTTCGGACGTTCTCCTTATATGCAAACGGTAGTTGTTAAAGGAAGCGACGATAATATCAACCAAATCAGACAGGTTGAAATTATTAAGGGCGGAATGAACTCTTTGAGCGGAATTATAAAATAAACAGTAAGGGCAAATATTATGGCAGAAATCGAATTTGAACTTTTTAACAATCAATTACTTCAACAAATGGTTGGTCCTAATGACAGCAACCTTAAGGTAATTGAAGAAACATTGAATGTCGAAATTGGAACTTTCGGAAATCATATTAATATAAAAGGAAGTGACGAAAATTGTAAAATGGCTAAAGAGGCTATTGATTCCTTATATTCAAAAGTCAGCCGTGGTATTGAAATCGGAGAACAAGAAGTTAAAGCCGCTATCCGTTTGAGCGGAGCAGATATCAGTAATAACAAGCAAATTGACCTTAATGATATTGTGTTAAAAACCAAAAAAAGACATATTTATCCTCGTTCTCAAACTCAAGCAAAATATATTTTGGAAATGATGGATAATGAACTGGTTTTTGGGTTAGGCCCTGCCGGTACCGGTAAAACATATTTGGCGGTTGCTTTGGCCGTTACAATGATGTTGGAAGGAACTATTGATAAAATTATTCTTTCCAGACCTGCGGTTGAAGCCGGCGAAAATTTGGGTTTCTTACCCGGAGATTTAAAAGATAAAGTTGATCCGTATTTACGCCCGTTATATGATGCACTTTACGAAATGTTGCCTGCTGAACAAGTAGATAAAAAATTAGCGGCAGGGGAAATCGAAATTGCACCTCTTGCTTTTATGAGAGGACGTACCTTGTCTAATGCTTTTGTGATTTTGGATGAAGCTCAAAATACGACACCAATGCAAATGAAGATGTTTTTAACTCGTTTGGGTGAAAATTCTCGTATGGTTGTTAATGGTGACTTAAGTCAGGTTGACTTGCCGAGAGGTGTAGTTTCCGGCTTGCGTGATGCTTTGGGAACATTAAAAAACATAAAAGGCATAAGTTCCGTAACATTTAGTGCCGAAGATGTGGTTCGACACGGATTGGTTGCAAAAATTGTGTGCGCTTATGAAAATCGCAATAAGGAAGAGCATGATAAAGACCAAGATTAATATTGATATTGTTGATGATATTTGGTTAGAAAAATTACCTGAGGTTGAAAAACTTTCGGAAGATATTTTTGCGACAGTAATTAATGAATTGAAGCCTGAATGGTTGGAAAATAAGCGAGAAGTTGTTGCAAATTTAGCCTTGAGTTGTGATGAAGAGATACGCCAACTTAATTTTGAGTTTAGGCAACTTGACAAACCGACAAACGTTCTTTCTTTTGCAAATATCGACGATGAAGAGTTTGAGGCTTATTTAAAACGTAATGAAGAGATAGAACTCGGAGATATAATTATTGCTTTACAAACAATGATTGAACAAAGCGTAGAGCAAGAAATCAGTTTGCGTGACCATTATTGTCATATTTTAATTCATGGTTTTTTGCATCTTTTGGGATATGACCATATTGAAGATGAAGAAGCAAAAGAAATGGAAAGTGAAGAAGTTAATTTGTTGCAAAAGCTAAATATTAATAACCCTTATGAAGACAACGAATAAGTTATAAATGATACAAACGCTTAAAAAAATTACCTCTTATCCGAAAATACTTCTGTTTTTGGCAGGTGGTATAAGTACTTTTGCGCTTCCACCGTATTATCATATTTGGGTACTTTTTTTTACTTTCGGTTTGTTGAACTTTTTTTTGCAAAATACAATATCTTATAAACAATCTTTCATTTTCGGATATTGCTTCGGTTTCGGATTTTTTTCGGTAGGCTTGTCTTGGCTGGCAAATGCATTAGCTTTGGATATAGTTAGTTTTGGTTGGCTAATTCCCATAGCATTAGGGGCAAGTGGTGCCTTTTTTGGTCTCTTTTTTGGGGGACCGGCATTAATTTCACACTATTTCAAAAATGTTTATTCAAAAATAATAATTTTTGCAGTCAGCGTTGCATTTTTTGAATGGATAAGAAGTTTTCTTTTAACCGGTTTCCCTTGGAATTTGTTGGGGTCGGCATTTGCTTTTAACCATTTATGGCTACAATTTGCCAGTATATTCGGAACCTATGGGCTTTCGATATTTTTAATTATGATAGCAATGTTTCCGAGTACAATGCTGTTTATTCCGTATAAAAAAAATGCCTTTATCGGAATCGGATTATCATTATTGATAATTTTGACTATGTTCATTTTTGGTTTTTATAGAACGACAAAAATTGATAATGACAACAAATCGGATATAAGCATAAGAATCGTTCAACCGAGTATTCCGCAAAATTTGAAATGGAATAAAGAAGATTTAGAGCAAAATTTTGCAGATTATATAGAATTATCGCAAGCAAATGGTTTTGAAACTGCTGATGTCGTTATATGGGGAGAAACAGCAAGCACATTTCCGCTTGCGCTAAACAGCTCAAGAATGTATCAGGTATTGCCGGCAATCCCCGATGACGGTTTTTTGATTACAGGAAGTATTGATTATTTTCCTGTTGGTGATGATTGGCAACCTGTAAATGCCGGATTGGTTTTTCAACACGGAAAAGGTCTTATTGCAAATTATGCAAAATCACATCTTGTTCCGTTTGGAGAATATATTCCGTTTCGTCGTTATTTGCCTGAAAGTTTGCGCCCGATAACCGGATTCATAAGCGATTTTAAGAAAGGGAGCGGGGTGCAAACTTTTTCAACCGACAAATTACCGCCTTTCGGTTTATTGATATGTTATGAAATAATTTTTCCTTCGGAAGTAGTTGATAAAAATAATCGTCCGCAATGGCTGATAAATTTGACAAATGACGGATGGTACGGGAAAAGCTCCGGTCCGTATCAACATTTGGTATCGGCTCAATTGCGTGCCGTAGAAGAAGGAATAACAATAGTCAGAGCCGCAAACTCGGGAGTATCGGCAATTATATCTCGCAGCGGAAAAATATTAAATCAGATAGGTTTGCACAAACGAGGTAATTTAGATGCGTTTTTGCCTGAAGAGTTGGAGATAATAACTCCATATTCAAAACATAACAATTTATATTTCTTTATCTTATCATTACTATTAGTTGTATTTGCGGTTTTTGTCCCCAAAATGTTACGGTAATATGTTGTAATATATGTTTTATTTCTAATTTTTTATATAAAATGTTATTCAAAAATATATTGACAAATGCTACTAATAATAGCAATTATATATGTAAATAAAAATATTGGAGACATAAAATGGCATTACAAAAGTCTAAAAAAGCAAGTCGGGGTCGCACTCCTAACGGACAACCTAATCCTATTGATATACACGTAGGAAATCGTATTCGTTTACGTCGTACCATTTTAGGTTGGAGCCAAGAGAAATTAGCCGCAATGTTGGGTTTAACATTTCAACAGGTGCAAAAATATGAAAGAGGGAGCAATCGTGTCGGTGCCAGTCGTTTATGGGATATCGGTAATGTATTAAATGTTCCGATTAATTTCTTTTTTGAAGATATGGGAAAAGATGTGGCTTCACAATCTCCTCGTGTTTTCAGTGTTACGGATAAAGATACTTTGTTCTTGGAAGAAAGTTCTGATGATATAGATGTTGATCCGATGAAAAGACAAGAAACTTTGGAATTGGTAAAGGCATATTATAAAATTCCTAATCGAAAGGCTGCAAAAATTTTGTATGATTTAATTATTGCAATGTCAAAATCAGCTTCTTCTGTTAAAAACGGCGAAGAATAAACTTTTTTGCCACAATAATAAAATAAAGCTGGTAATTTTTATTACCAGCTTTTATTATGCCGAAATAACTATATGAATAATAAGGAAACTATAAAATGTTTACAGAAGATAAACCTCATTTTTACGGACGCAGACAAGGAAGAAGACTTCGCAAGGCTAAAAGTACGTTGATGGATAGTTTTTTACCCAAAATAAAAATAAATCCGCAAAATCCTTTAGACTTTCCGTTTGCTCCTGAAAATATATGTCTTGAAATAGGGTTCGGAGATGGTGACCATTTGGCAGGACATTCTGCGAATAATACAAAGAATGCTTATATCGGAGCAGAGGTTTTCAAAAACGGTATAGCGAACTTGTTGAGTTTGATGACCGGAATTAAACAAAATGATGAAATCGATGGTGAAATAAATTTGTTGCCGAACAGAAGTGATAATGTTCGAGTTTGGGATGATGATATTCGTTTGTTGTTTCCGTTGATACCGGACAACAGTTTGGATAGAGTATTTTTACTTTTTCCTGATCCTTGGCCTAAAAAACGTCATGCACCTCGTCGTTTTATAAATCCGGACAATTTGAAAGTATTGGCTCGTATAATTAAACCGGGTGGAGTTTTGCGTGTTGCTACCGATCATAAAATATATAAGTCTTGGACTTTGCGCAAAATGCACGAATGTCCTGATTTTGAATGGACCGCAACTTGCGGCAATGATTGGAAACATGAACCGCAAGACTGGGTACAAACCAAATATCAACGCAAAGCGATTAGAGAAGGGCGTAAGCCGGTGTTTTTGGATTTTGTAAGAAAGTAATTTAAAGTAAAAAAAGGGAAACTAAACGGCTTCCCTTTTTTGTTTTTAGATTAAGTTATTTTCTGCGTAAGAATGATGGTATGCTCAAATCGTTTTCGGCATAATCATCACCGGATGCAAGGCTTGGAGTTACCGGTTCTTGATAATGTTGTTGTTCTCTTTCTGCCTTTTTCTTATTACGATTTAACAAAATAGAGCGGCCGGTTACTCTGTCAAGAAATGTAGGTTTATATTCTTTATCTTCAGGAACAATTAGCTCTTCATTTCTTTCTTGTCTTGAGGTAGTCGCAAAAATTTGCGGAGTATTGGCAAACAATTCCGGTTCTTCTTCTTCTATTGTACGAGGAGTGTTGGAAGAACTGAAAATATTACCTTGTGCAGATAAAGCGCTTTCAAGTTGAGCATCGATATCATTGCGTTCTGTTCTGTTCATTACAGCATTAAACAATGAAGAAGCTTGAGGCATGTCATTCATTACGGAAGAATTTGCATTTTCATTATCATCTTCTTGTTCATTAAGCAAATCATCAATAATTGCTATAGGTTCATTTGCTACCTTAATTTCTTCTTCCGGAATTATATCTTCAATCGGAGAAACTTCTTCTTGTTCTTCAACAACTTCTTTAGATTCTTCTTCTATGCTTTCCGGAACAATGGTTGCGGCGAATTTTGCTAAATTAGAATCGATTTCATCGCTGGGAATATTGGGAATTGAGCTACCGCTATTGTAGCTTTCTTCTAAATAATTAGTAATCGGAGCAGCTTTGGTTTGAACATTTTTAGCTTCTCCAATTCCGGTAGCAACGATAGAAACTCTGATTTTTCCGGTTAAGGTTTCGTCAAAGCTTGAACCGAAGATAATGTTTGCTTCTTCGTCAACTTCTTCTTTGATACGGTTTGCTGCTTCATCAACCTCAAATAAGGTAATATCCGGACCTCCGGTGATATTGATTAATACACCCTTTGCACCGCTCATATTGTTATAATCTAATAACGGATTTGAAAGGGCTTCTTCTGCTGCTTTAATAGCTCTGTTGTCACCTTCTGCTTCGCCGGTTCCCATTATTGATTTACCTTTGTCGGACATAATATTTTTAACATCGGCAAAGTCCAAATTGATAAGTCCCGGCATAGTCATAAGATCAGTAATTGAGCGGACACCCGAATATAATACGTTATCGGCCATAACAAAAGCATCTGCCAAAGTAGTATTTTTATCGGCAATGCGGAAAAGATTTTGGTTCGGGATAATTATAATACTGTCAACGGAAGAAATAAATTCCTCAACTGCTTTTTCAGCAATTTGAGCTCTTTTCTTGCCTTCAAATTGAAATGGTTTTGTAATTACACCAATCGTTAAAATACCTTTTTCTTTTGCAATTTTAGCAATAACCGGAGCTGCACCGGAGCCGGTACCACCACCCATTCCGGCAGTGATAAATACCATATTTGCACCTTCAAGCTCTTTTTCTATTTCTGCTCTTGCTTCTTCTGCGGCTGCTTTTCCTACTTCGGGACATGCACCTGCACCCAAACCACGAGTGGTTTCAACGCCCAGTTGGATTCTGCGTGTGCATTTTGAGTTAGCTAATGCTTGAGCATCGGTATTGGCAACAATAAAATCAACACCTTCCAAGGTTTTTGTAATCATATTGTTTACGGCATTTCCACCGCCACCGCCGACACCTACAACCGAAATGCGAGGTTTTAATGTTATCATATTAGTTTCTGGTACTGCTAATTTTACGGGCATAAGTTTAACTCCCAAGTTTAAATGGTCAAAAAATATTTGCTCTCATACTACGAAAAAGTAATTAAAGTTTAGTTACTAAAATTAAAAATTATTCCTTAGCCAACTAAGAATTTTACTGAAACGGCTTCCGTCCGTATTGATAGGTTTTGAAATAACTTTAGTCGGCTTAATTTCGGGGTGGTTTAATACAAATAAAAGCAACCCGATAACTGTTGAAAATGACGGATATTGCAAAACTTCAAATTCAGATATGTCAAGAACATTTCCAATATTTCTCGGGCGTCCTAAACGAACCTGTTTGTCAAGAATAAGCGAGGCAACTTCTCTTATGCCTAATAATTGACTGCCGCCTCCGGTTAATACGATACGATGTGAATTAACTTCTTTTAATCCGGCTTCATCAAGTTTTTGATTTACAAGTTCAAAAATTTCTTCAACACGAGGAGCGATAATTTCAATCAAATTTGATTTTGGTATATATTTGATAAGACTGTCATCTTCTTCGCCGACCGGATATACATTGATTGTTTCATTTGCATCTTGAGAATTTAGAAAAGCACAACCATGTAAGGTTTTTAGGCGTTCAGCATGAGCAAAAGACGTGGTCAGACCCCAGGCAATATCTTTTGTTACATTATCTCCACCAACACCAATGGAACTAAAATATATCGGATGTCCGTGCATAAATGTAGCGATGCTTGTTGTGCCGCCACCTATATCAATAATAGTTGCTCCCAATTCTTTTTCATCGTCAACAAGACAAGCAAGTCCGGAAGCGTATGGAGACAAAACTTTTCCTGCAATTTCTAAATGTGCATTGTTGAGAACGGTTTGAGTATTGCGATATGTGATTGCCGGTACCATACCGAGTAAAACATCCGCAGACAGATTTTCACCGTACATATTACGCGGATCGCTAATTTCTTCTCCAAAATCGAGACGATAACCGGTCGTTAAACAATGGATAAGTTCGTTATCTTCAATGTTTAGTTTATAAGTTGCCTTATCTTTGGCTTTTTTGGCTTCGATTTCGGTAACCGGTTTGGTTTTATTAAGCGGAATCGAAGCTCTTTTTATGACGCTTTTGGTTTTGCTGCTCGATATATTGACAATAACACGTTCAACACGTTCATTTGCCATTTGTTCGGCAGCTTCAAGAGCATCGCAAATAGAGTAGGTTGCTTGGTTAAAATTTGTAATTACACCATTTTGAATTCCTTTTGCTGCATTGTATCCGTATCCGGCAATAGATATTTTTTTATCTCTTCCGTTTACACGAGCAATAACACAACATACTTTAGATGAGCCTATATCTAAAGCAGCAATTAAAGTATGTCGGCTAAAGGAATTCATTGTTTTTGCACCCTTTAAAGTTTGTGTTCTTTGATGTTACGACGCCGTAAACGCTCTTCTTTTGAGAGTTTTAACGGAGTCACTACAACTTTGTTCCCGAATCTTAAATCAATGATAGTTAATTTACGCTTAAGAAGTCCTTGAGTTTTACTTAATTTTATTAATTTTTTCCAAGCTGCTTTTGTTTTTTCAGCAGGAAGTCTTATAATTACGCCATTTTCAATATCATCTAAAATGATATCCCAACGGCGCTCTGATATGTATGAGGCGACTTTAATGCGTTTATATAAAGAATTGTTTTCTTTTATTATTGATAGAAGTTTATTGATATTTTCAGGAGCTCCCTTACCGGTAATAATAAGTGCGGGAACAGCAGGAATGTTTTGAGTTTTTATTACAAAACCATCTTTATCAATAGGATAAAATTTATTGTTAATTTGCCAGATTGAGCTTATTTCTCTTTCGGTTAATTTTATTTTTATAATATTGGGAAAATAAGAACGCTCAATTACGACATTTTTAATCCATGGTAAGAGCATAATATCTTGTTTTATTTGGTGAATATCAAGATTAAAAATATTATTATTATTAGCTAAGTTTACAATGTTCTTTATTTCTTCTAACGGTGTTTTTTCCAATCCTTGAATAATGACATCGTCAACCGTAAAACCTATTTGTGATGTTACATCTATAAAATAATCGGAAAAAGTATCCAATTTTTGTTCTACAAAATTAGTTTTTGCAACATATATTCCGAAAGATATGGCGGCAATTAAACTCAAAAGACATAAATTGCCGATAAAACGATATGGCCATAATTTAGGTAAATAGACCTTATATTTTTCATCGACTTTTTGTGCCGGAATTTCCGGTTTTATGTTTTTTTTCTTAAACCACATCTATTTATCTATACCTACTCTTTTGACTTCCCACTCAAGTGTAATGTATGTTTTTTGACGAACTTGTGATATTATGGTTTCTCCTAATGTTTCAATATCTTTAGCCGTTGCATTGCCGGTATTTATCAAGAAATTGCAATGCTTGTCCGAAACCTTGGCTCCGCCGACAACAAGAGAATCGCATTCGGATTTTTTTATCAATTCCCATGCACGCAATCCTTTGGGGTTTTTGAAAGTAGAACCGGCTGTTTTCTGATTGTACGGTTGATTTGACTGCCTGTATGCTTTGTGTTCTGCCAGTGTTTTTTCGATGTTTTCTTTACTGTCTTTAACAGCATTAAATGTAATTGATAATATAATCCAGTCTTCAGGAAAACAGCTTGTTCTGTAATCAAGTTCTAAATCTTTAACACCGATAGTCTTAATTTCTCCGTTTCCGTTTATTATTTGTGCTGAACTTATAACATCTTTTACCTCTTTTCCGAAACATCCTGCATTGGTTTTTACCGAGCCGCCGATAACCCCGGGAATTGAACATAAAAATTCAAGCCCTCCCAGTTCATTGGAAATTAAATGTTTTTTCAGTTCAATATTTTTTAATCCGGCCCCACAAGTTATTTGATTATCTTTTATGGTCACTTTTTTGAATGCCGGAGAATCCAATTTTATCACAACTCCGGGAATTCCGCCGTCACGTACTAACAAGTTTGAACCGCCGCCTATCACAAAAGTAGGAATATTTTCCGGGCAGTTTTTTAAAAAAGAACTTAAATCATTTTCGTCGGCAGGAATATACATAATTTCTGCCGGACCTCCGACTCCAAACCATGTATGTTTGCTCAAATTTACATCATTTAAGTATTTTCCTTTTACTTTAGGGAGAAGTTTCAGCAATGGTTTCTTTTTTAAAAAATTAAACATATTAACCTCTCTTTATGGTTGTTTCCACAATGTCGGCAAGGCGTTTATCAGCATCAATGATAGCAAACTTTTTTGTATTTTTAGCCATATCAGACAGTTCGGACGGGTTGTTTATAAAGTTTTCTAATATTTCTTTTAATTTTTCGGCTGTAAACTCTTTTTGAGCAATGACAAGTCCACCGTTTTTATTTTTAAATTCAGAAGCATTAAATGTCTGATGATTATCTGCTGCGGTTGGCAACGGAACTAAAATTGACGGGATACCTGCTGCAGCAATTTCGCAAACAGAAGATGCACCTGCTCTGGATATTATGAGATGGTTGATGTCATATAATTCCGGCATATTTTTGAAGAAATTTGATATTTCAGATGAACATTCTGCATTAGCATATTCACTTTGTAATAACTCTACATCGTCTTTTCTGCATTGCTGGGTGATGTGAATGTTTTTTTGAGCTTTTTCATCGAGAGATTTAATTGCTTGCGGAATAACTTCTGAGAAAATTTTTGCACCTTGCGAACCGCCCAAAATTAATAAATTAAATTTTTCGTTTTGCTTAGGTTGTTCGTATTGTTTGTCAAAAAGTGCAGATATTGCTGTTCTTACCGGCATACCGGTTAAAATAGTATTATTTCCTTGCGGAGCATATTTAGTTTTGGGAAAACTTGTAGCTATTTTAGAAGCATATTTAGCCAAGAAGCGATTAGTTCTGCTCATTACTGAGTTTTGTTCATGAATTATTAAATCGGTTCCCGTAAGTATGGAAGCAACGGCACAAGGAAAGGAAGCATATCCGCCAAATCCTACAACACATTTGGGCTTATATTTAATGATGATGAAAACGGATTGTAAAATTCCCAGAGAAACTTTTATCAGACTTTTTATTTTAAACAAAATATTTTTACCTACCAAAGCGCCGCTTAAAACAGCTTTATTTTCAATTTCTCCAAGTTTGCCGTGATAATTGTTTAATCCTCTTTGGTCGGTCACCAACATTAAATCATAACCGCGTTTTTCAAGTTCTTGGGCAAGTGCATCAGCCGGATACACATGACCTCCGGTACCACCGGCAGTTAAAATTATGAGTTTTTTTTTGCTGTCAGACATTGTCTTTATCCTCCGCATGAGAATTTTTACGAGTAATTGCCAAAAGCATGCCCATACCTATTGCAGATGCAAATATTGATGAACCGCCATAAGATATAAACGGCAAAGTCATACCTTTTGTAGGCATCAGCTGTAATGTTGATGCCATATTAATTACAGCTTGAACTCCAAAAGACAGAGCCAGTCCGGAAGCAGATAAAACAATGAAAAAGTTATTTTCTCTGCAAGACAGTATAAGAGCCCGAACTACAATTGTTGCATATAAAAGGACAACAGCAAGGCATATAAAAAATCCGTATTCTTCAGCAATTACCGCATAAATAAAGTCGGTATGGGCATCAGGAATATAAGAACGAGCAATTCCTTCTCCGGGACCACGACCAAAAAAATTACTGCTTTCAAAAGCTTCATTAGCTCGTTTGATTTGATAGGGAATATCTTTTCCGGTGGCGAAAAACTGAAGAATACGCATTTGAAAATGCGGGAAAGTAAAATATCCGATAGTTCCGCCAATAATTGCAACTATAATTAGTACAATTATCCAAAAAAACGGAACTCCGCTTAAAATTAATTGAGCTCCCCACACGAGAGAAATGACGCCTGTCATTCCCCAATCCGGTTGAACAACGATGGTTCCTGCAGTAATTATGAACAAAGCTATTGATAAAAAGGTTCCCGGAAAATCCGATTGTTGCTTTTGTCCGTTAAATAGCCAAGCAGCCATAATGATAAAAAACGGTTTTACAAATTCTGATGGTTGCAGGGTAAAACCGAAAAAAGGTATCCAACGAGAAGCCCCTCGATTAGCCTCACCTAAGAAAAAAGTCATTCCGACTAATATCATTGCAACCAAATATCCTATCAGCGCAAATCTGCGGATAGTTTTTAGTTTTTGCATTGATAAAAAGATAACAATTCCTAAGGCAGTAGGGGCAAATAAAAGATGTCGTTTTATAAAATGATAACTTCCGAATCCTTCTCTTTCGGCTACGGCAGGAGATGCTGAAAAACTCAAAATTATTCCGATGGTAATTAATGCAACAATACAGCCGAGTAAAATTTTATCGACTGTCCACCACCAATTTGTAAAAATATTATTTTTCCCCCTAGATAATAACATCTAGTTTCCCCATGCGGTGGGGCTGACTACAGCCAGCATTCCAAGTCCGGCAACTAGCCATCCTATAACCCAAAAACGAATTACGACGGTTGTTTCTTTCCAACCTTTTTGTTCAAAATGATGATGAATCGGTGCCATCAAAAATACTCGGGTTTTTGTGCGTTTATACCAAAAAACTTGTATCATTACCGATAAGGCTTCGACAACAAAAACAAAACCGATGATAGCCAACAATAAATCTTGTTTTGATAAAATGGCAATAGTTCCTAAAAGTGCGCCAAGAGATAAAGAACCAGTATCTCCCATAAAAATCTGCGCCGGAGAACAGTTAAACCACAAAAATCCTAAACATGCTCCGATAACAGCCGAACAGATAATACTTAAACTTGGGAAAGGCATGAAATCATAATATTCAAAGCCGATTAAAAGAGCGATAAACCCTAATACCATAAACGGAGGAATCAGCAAACCTGCCGCTAATCCGTCTAATCCGTCACTTAAGTTGACGGCATTAGATGCACCGGCAATTACAACCATGGCAAAAGGAATATAAAACCACCACAAATTAATAGGAAAATCGAGATATGGAACGATGATGCTGAAATTCATAGGAGCTTCATATTGGGTTGTGGCAAAATATGCAACTCCGCCGGCAACAGCAAATTGAATTAGAAGTTTAACTTTTGCGGTCATTGCATTTGGAGTATGTTTTTTTACTTTTACATAATCGTCAACAAATCCGGCGATTCCGAAGATTATCATTACTCCCAAACATACCCAAGTCATTTCTTGTTTGAGGTTTGCATATAATAAAGTTGATATAGTAATTGCAAGCAGAATCAAAATTCCTCCCATCGTCGGAGTGCCTTTTTTTGTTTCTAAATGGCTTTTAGGTCCGCATTCTCTTATCGGCTGTCCTTCATGTTGCCATGCACGCATTATCTTAATAAACTTTTTGCCGCATAAAAGCATGATTATTAACGAAGTAAAAAATGCCAAAAAGTCGGCAGTATAAGCATTTAGCAAACTATATAACATTTGATTCGCTCCTCGGAACTTTTTTTATTCATTATAACTTACATATAATGTCTAAAAATTTGATTAAAATTACAGGTTGAATTGTTAATAATGCCAATTATTTAAATCTTAAGTTTGATTTTTATAACGAGGGCAAAATGGTTGATAAAAAAGAATTCGGTTATGCTTGGGTTGTCGCTCTTATTTTTTTAATTTTTGCAGCTTGGTTTGGTTGGCATTTGTACCATAAAAATATTTTGCCCGAAAAAGAGCCGACAGAAGCAGAAATTGATGTTGTTTCGGTTGTTGAAAAAACAATAGCAGTAGAAAACAAATATATCGGTTATGTGACTCCGATAAATGATGTTGATGTTCAGCCTTATATAAGCGGTTTTATAAATGAAGTTTTGGTAGAAGGCGGACAAGAGGTTAGAGTCGGACAAAAATTAGTGATTATAGATCAAGAACAATATAAAGCAGCTCTTGATGCGGCAAATGCTTCGCTAAATAAAGCAACTGCTGATTTCAATTATGCTAAAAACTATTATGAAAGGATAAAAAAAGCCGGATTAAAAGCTGTTTCACAAACAGAAACAGATAATGCCGAATCATCTTTTTTGGCATCTCAAGCAATTTTGCACCAAGCAAAAGCTAATGTAAAACAAGCTGAAGTTAATTTAGGATATACCGTTATTAATTCAACGATAGACGGAGTTGTAGGAAATGTTGCTTTAACCAAAGGTGATTATATTTCTCCGCAAAATAAACTATTTAGTATTGTTCAAACCAATCCTATAAGAGTTGTTTTTTCAATCAGTGACAAAGATTATTTGGAAGAAAATGCAAAAGAAAAAATGTTTAATGATGAACGTATAAGATTAAAATTGGCAGATGGCAGTATCTATGACTATGAAGGAGTTTTTAAATATTCCGATAATCAGATAGACAGAGCAACAAATTCTATTGCCGTATATGTCGATTTTGAAAATCCGCAACAAAAACTTATAGATAAAGCTTATGTAACGGTGATGATTGAAAAAGACTATAAAGGGATTTTGATAAATAAAGATTTGGTAACTTTGCAATCGGAAAACAGTTTTGTTTATGTAAGTGAAGGAAATCTTATAAAAAAACATAATGTAAAAATATTGGCAGAATCGGGAAATAATTATGTATTGGAAAATAATTTTTTACCGACAATGAAGTTGGTTGCTGAAAAAATAAATCTACAATCGGATAATCAAAAGGTAAAAATAAACGAAATAAGGAATGAAAAGGAGAACAAATAATGTTTTCTAAATATTTCATTGACAGACCTCGTTTTGCTGTCGTTATTTCTATAATTATGGTTTTAATCGGATTGTTAGCTATTTTCGTTTTGCCGGTTTCTCAATATCCGCAAATTACCCCTCCTCAAATTGTAGTGAGTACTAATTATCCGGGGGCAAGTGCACAGGTAGTGGTTGATACGGTTGCCATTCCGATTGAAAACCAAATTAATGGTGTAGAAGATATGTTATACATGAGTTCTACATCAAATGATGAAGGAAATTATAAACTCACAATTACTTTTAATATCGGTACCGATCCGGATATTGCTCAAGTTAAAGTACAAAACAGACTAAGTCAGGTTATGTCGCAGTTGCCGTCAATTGTACAACAAGAGGGAGTTAATGTTACTACTGAAATGTCAAATATGTTGGCATTGTTGGTTTTGCGCTCACCTCATAATACTTATGATGACCTATATTTGAGCAACTATGCATATGTAAATTTGAAAAATCCGCTAAGTCGTGTAAGTGGTGTCAGTGATGTTCAAATTTTTGGTCCGCAATATAGTATGAGAGTTTGGTTAAATTCTGAAAAAATATCGTCGTTGGGGTTAGATAGTGCCAATATTGTTAATATAATTGCTTCTCAAAATATACAGGCATCAATAGGAAGTATAGGTTCGGCTCCTGCCAAACAAGATGCAAATATGGTTTTATCATTATCGGCTAAAGGATTGTTGAATAATGTCGAAGACTTCAAAAAAATTGTGGTGGCAACATCCGATGACGGAGGTATTGTTTATTTGGAAGATGTGGCTCGGATTGAACTGGGAGCGGATACCTATACCATGAATGCAAGTTTCGATAATGCACCTGCAGTCATTATGTCACTAAGTCAAACTCCGGGTTCAAATTCATTGAATATTATGGATAATGTAACTAAAGAAATTGAAAATCTGTCAAAAACATTTTCCGGAGATTTGGAATTTAAGATTGCATACGATTCCACACAATATGTAAGGGCGTCAATTGAGGGAATTATAGAAACATTGGTAATTACCTTTTTATTGGTGGTAGCGGTTACTTATCTATTTTTACAAAAAGCGAGAACAACACTAATTCCGTTAATTACGATACCTGTTTCATTAATAGCTACTTTTGCGGTTTTGTACGCATTGGGGTTTGATATAAATATTTTAACCCTTTTTGCAATGATTCTGGCAATAGGTTTGGTAGTTGATGATGCAATTATTGTCGTTGAGCGTGTGCAATATTTAATGGCTTATGAAGATATGGATGCTCACAATGCTTCAATAAAAGCAATGCAACAAATCGGAAGTGCAATTATAGCCACAACTTTTGTTCTTTTATCTATTTTTGTGCCAGTAGGTTTAATGGCCGGAATTACCGGAAAAATATATCAACAATTTGCAGTAACAATTGCAACGGCAGTAATTTTTTCTGCCTTTAATGCTCTGACACTGAGCCCTTCACTTTGTGCAATATTTCTGCGTGATGACAAACAAATCCAACCGAGAGGATTTTTTAAATCATTTGACGATACTATAGACTATTTTAAGCAAAAATATTTAGTTGCGGTTAAATTCTTTTCTTCAAAGTTAAAGATAACAACAATTTTAACTATTGTGATTATTGTTATCTTAGGTTTGGGTTTCAAATTTACTCCTACATCATTTTTACCGGAAGAAGATCAGGGGATTATTTTTGGGGATATTCAACTTGATAATACTTCGAGCATAAATCAAACAAATAAGATTTTGAGTGAAATCGGAGAAAAAGTAAGAAAAATTGAAGGAGTAAAATATTTTGTAGGTGTTGCCGGATACAGCATGTTGGGCGGAGCAGGAGAAAATGTTGCTTTGGGCGTTATCGGATTAAATCCTTGGGATGAACGAAAAACTAAAAATACATCTATTGAGGCTATTACTGAAAAATTAACCGAGGAATTTGCTTTAATAAATGGCGCAAAAATAAACTTTTTTGCTCCTCCTGCAATTCCGGGGATAGGAAACAGCAATGGCTTGACTATGGAGTTTTTGGCAATTAATCAAAATATTACATCAAACGAATTGTTTGAAAATTTGCAAAAATTTTTGGGAGCGTTAAATTCAAATCCCGATTTAGCTTATGCTTTTAGTGTTTATACAGCCGATGCTCCTCATGTGTTTTTAGATATAGATAGGACAAAGCTTGAAGCATATAAAATTCAGGTTAGTGATTTGTTTGAAACGCTGCAAAATAATTTAGGTTCAAGATATGTTAACAATATTACTTTGAGCGGACAAGTTAACAAAGTTATTATTCAGGCTGATTTTGATTATAGAAACAGTATTGATGATGTAAAAAATTTATATGTTCGCTCTGCAAGCGGTTCTATGATAAAAGTAGGAAGTTTTGCTGATGTGAAAATTACATTATCTCCTAAAATAATAAACAGATACAACCAATATCAAAACGCTTCGATTGTTGCTCAAAGTGCAAATGGAATAAGTACCGGAACAGCAATTAATGCGGTTGAAAAAGAGGTTTCGACAACCTTGTCGGCAGATAGTTATAAAATAGCATGGACAGGATTAAGTTTGCAAGAAGTTGAAGCATCGGGTTTGGTTGTTATTCTAATTGTTTTGGCTTTGGTCTTTTGTTATTTGTTCCTGGTAGCTTTATACGAAAGCTGGATGTTGGCTTTTTCGGTTATGTTTTCAACAATTTTTGCAATTCTCGGAGCATTAATCGGCTTACATTTAATGGGACAATCTTTAAGTATATACGCCCAATTGGGGCTAGTTATGCTTATCGGGTTGGCGGCAAAGAATGCAATTTTAATTGTAGAGTTTACTAAGTCTTATCGTGACAAAGGAAATAGCATTCTTGAAGCTTCAATAAAAGGAGCAGGAGAGAGGTTTCGAGCGGTATTGATGACTGCATTGACTTTTATTTTAGGTGTTTTTCCGATGATTGTTGCCAGTGGAGCCGGGGCATCAAGTCAAATTGCCATCGGAACAGCGGTATTTTATGGAATGATTGCTGCAACATTTATCGGGATTATCTTTATTCCTGCTTATTTTTCATTGTTTGAAAATATAAAAGAGCATGGAAATAAAATAAATGAGGAGGAGAATAATAATGCTGAAGTTGAGTAAAATTGGGGCAGTATTGTTTCTGGCTTCCTGCTCGGTCGGTCCTGATTATGAACGTCCGATGTTTTGGAGTAACCAAAATTTGATTGATAGTTTAGGTGTAGATTATTACAGCAATTATCCGATAAGTATTTTTTGGTATAGAGATTTTAAGGATAAAACCCTAAATCGCTTGATTGATGAAGCTTTACAAAACAGTCCTAATGTAAAAATAGCTTTGGCAAAATTAAGACAAGCAAGATATTCATTGAATATTAATGAAGTTCAATATTTACCGATGATTGATGCGAATAGTGAATATAATTATGCTTATGCACCAAAATATGAGGAACTAGGGGATAAAACAAGCTATTTTCGTTTAGGTTTAGATGCCTCTTGGGAATTGGATATATGGGGAGGAGGACGGCGCAAAACAGAAAGCTCACAGGCGTTGTATAAAGCTGCTGCAAATAATTTGACAGATGTTTTAATATCCTTAACCGCTGAAGTTGCCAATAATTATATTTTGTTACGAACAACTCAGGAAAGACTACGTATTTCTAAACAAAATTTATATTTGCAACAAGAAATTTTGAATACCGTGAAAAATAAATTTGATGCGGGATTGGCTGATAATACAGCTCTTAATCAGGCTAAATATGCGGTACAAACTACACAATCATTGCTACCGGATTTAGAATATCAAGAAGAAAGTTACAAAAATGCAATTGCAATTTTGTTAGGCAAATTGCCTGGAGATATAAAAGAACTAAACGATGTGTCAAACAATATGGTTTCTAAGATATTTGTATTTGATGTGAAACAATTAAGAGGATTTCCGATTGAAGTAATTCGCAATCGTCCGGATGTTAAAATGGCTGAAAATATGCTTATTTCAAAAAATGCAGATATCGGGCAAGCCGTTGCAAATATGTTTCCGAATGTCAATATAACGGCAACATTGGGTTGGCAAGCTCATTTGTTTAGAGATTTAGGCAGTTCAGAAAATGCGGCATACGGATATACTCCTGCCATAAATTTGCCATTTTTACACTGGGGGCAATTGGTAAATCAGGTAAAACTGAGTAAATCCGTAAAAGAGGAATATCTGTATCTGTACCAAAATACATTACTTGAGGCAATACAGGAAATACGTAATTCAATAGTTGGAATAGATAAGAGCTATAACAAAGTTCGATCATTAAACGAATCGGCAAAAAACATGCAAAAAGTTTTTGATGATATGAAAATAAAATATAGAGAAGGATTGGTAGAGTTTTCTGATTTTCTTTCAACCGAACAAAATTTACTTGAAGCACAAAACAACCTGATTACGGCAAAAGGAGCCGTCTATCAGAATATAATATCTTTTTATAAGTCTATAGGGGGAGGTTATTGAGAAACCTTGCCTCGTAAATAGATGTTTGTAGCTTCCGGTATATCATAAGTGCGGGTAGTATATCCTCTATCTTCCATACAATCTACATACTTTTGATAATTAATATCATCGTCGTCTTGAGGAGAGGGGGTGTTAACCATGAGAGGTTGTGCTCCCGGATAAGGGATAAAACTTGCCCAAATTCCGCTTTTGCCGGTCCAGTCAGCTCGTATGTTTAAACGAACTTCTTCCGTATATGCTATACTGTTAAACGCTTTTTTTATTGCGGGGATTAACTTGAATTGTGCAGATCTGGCTATACAAAACTTGTGATCATTAGCAAATTTTTGAACATTGGTGCGAGGACGTTGCCAGTGAAAGATTTCTTGTCCGTCACCGTGAGCATCAAACCAACTAAACGGAGGAATTTGCCACCAAGGTTTACTGGGACGTTCTTCTCCTCCGGCAACGCTGGAACAAGAGCTTAATGCGAGAACACATAAAAGTAATATAATATATTTTTTCATGACTAAAAATCCAAGTTACTATAATGTTTTGAGGGTAAAATCCCTTTAATATTATCTTTTAATATTTCTTTGAAAGAAGGACGAGACTTTATTTTCGAATACCATAACTTGGCATTTTTGTAGTCATCCCAAGAAATATCACCTAAATAATCAATTATTGAGAGTTGTGCTGCTGCACTGATATCTGCTAAAGAAAAATTATCTCCGGCTAAAAATTTGCGGTTTTCACATAACCAATCCAAATATTCCATGTGAAATTTTAAGTTGTTTATGCCTTTTTTCAATACTCGTGAATCGGGAGCTATACCGGATGTAAAACGTTTAAATACTTTTTCTGCTACCAAATTTCGATATACTTCACGATAAAATTTATAATCAAACCATTCCGTTAGACGACGAATTTCTGCGTGATGTCTGATATCTCCGTTAATAAGTTTCGCATCTTTATCGTTGTGAACTTCTTCTAAAAATTCACAAATTGCATTGTTGCCGGTAATAACATTGCCATCAAATACAAAAATAGGGAGTTCGCCTGCCGGATTGAGTCGCATAGCTTCTTCAGACAGATTCCATGGATCTTCTTCTTTCAATACAAACAATATTCGCTTTTCTCCCATAAGTATTCTTGCTTTACGAGAGAAAGGTGAAATCGGATGATGTATTAACAGAACCATATATATTACCCCCACAACTAATTTATACCCCTAATCTATCAATTTGTTTATGTTAGGTCAAGTCAGTTATTTGCATTATTTAAAAGCGGACCGCCTAAAAGTGGAGAAGAAGATAGCAGAGGACTGTTATTTTCTTCAACAGGTGGAGTAACTTCTTCTTTAGGTTGTTCTAAAATGTAAGAAGGTGGAACTGTTCCTCGGGTTTCTTCTTCAACTTTTTGCAAAATCTCAATAGCACGATTTTTGATTTTTTCTCTAACTTCCGGACGAGATAACCATTGGGTTAGGTTGTGCGAAAGATAATCTCTTTCCATGGATATTTTGGATATTCCGATAAAGACCGGCATACTCCATATACTTTTTTTGGATAAAGTAACTAAATCTCTTACTCCTAATTTCATCATTTCGATTGAGCCGAACCAATAGGTTGTAAAAATATAATCAATTTCTCCTCTTAAAAGTTTGCCGTATAAATCATAGGAGTTGTCAATTTTTTCCAAATTTAAATTTTTCATTTGGTCACGAACAAAGTCACTCCAATATTCACGACTGTCGATAGCTCCTTTCATATTTTTTAAATCGGATATTTTTTTCACCATACTGATTTTTGAAGGAAGCATAACCAAATGAACGGGATTATCAATAGCTGCCGGATAAATAAATTTTAAATCACCATAAATACTGGTATCAGAATACATTCCGAGGATTATATCCGCTCTTCCTTTGGCACCGGTACGAATAGTTTCTTCATAATCCTGACCGCGATACATTTCGGCAGAAAAATTAGCGAAAGTTTGAAAATCTTTTAGAAATGTATCTAACACCCCCTCATATCTTCCGCTTGCAGTACTGCCCAACGGGTAATAGTCATAAAAACTGCTTATTCGTAAGATTGAATTTGACATTTTTTTAGGTACACCGAACTGCACTTGCGATAATGCTTGAGTGCAAGGAAGAACAATTGCGATTATAATTAAAAATATTTTCCATAAATTTTTCATTGTTTCCTCCATTAGTGATTTCGTTCAATAATATAATGAGCAAGAGCTTTCAAATTGTTTGCATTATCTCCGAATATAAGCAAATCTTCTTCTGCTCCGGCAATAAGTTCTTGAGCAATTTTTCGAGCCATATCCAGTCCGTAAATACTGACAAAAGTAAATTTGTTTTGCTCCGAATCTTTTCTCAGAGTTTTACCGACGATATTTTCATCACCCGTTACATCCAGAATATCATCTGCAATTTGAAATGCAACACCGATTTTGCGAGAATAGTTAATCAGAGCAGTCATTTGTTCCGTATTTGCATTTCCTAAAATAGCACCTGCTTCAACGGCATAACGTAACAAACGTCCGGTTTTCATTTCTTCAATATGTTTAATTATTACTTCTGCATTTTCCCTTTTTGCAGCGTAAGTAGAGGCGATTAAATCTAACATTTGACCGGCAACCATTCCGTCAAAAGCTCCGGCAGCTCTGGCCAACATTTCAATTAATCGGCATCTTATATTAGCATTTTGAACAGTTTGCGGGTAGCTCATTATTTCAAAAGCATAAGTTAACAATCCGTCTCCGGCGATTATGGCAGTTGCTTCGTCAAATTGTTTGTGACAGGTCGGAAAGCCGCGACGAATATCATCGTTGTCCATAGCCGGTAAATCATCGTGAATGAGCGAATAGGTGTGTAACATTTCAAGAGCCATTGCTACATTTAGCGATTGAGCAAAATCTACTCCAAACATACGGGCTGTTTCACATACCAAAAACGGACGCAGTTTTTTTCCGCCCCGTGTCATCGAATAATACATTGCATCAACTACACGGCGCTCATATCCTTCAGGAAAATAAAAGAAATTATTTATTTCCTGGTTGAAACGATTGGAAAAACTTTTTAATGTTTCTTCTATTTTACTCATTGTTTTCAATTTTATCTAAAGGAGTTAAGGAAAGATTGCCATTTGATGTCGTTTCTATTTTTTCAATTTTCAATTTAGCATCATTTAGTTTATTTTCGCAGAATTTTTTTAATTTTATGGCTTGTTCATATGCTGATACGGCATCATCAAGTTTAACTTTTCCGGCCTCTAGTTCTCTAACCAATACTTCCAGTTTAGTGAGAGCTTCTTCAAAACTCAAATTTTCAATTGTTTCGTCAGACATTTATATTATTCTCCAAAATTTTTTAAATATATTACGGTCATAATCTTTAAATTTCAATATCAATGTCTATTTTATAAATGTCTAATTGTTAATTTGACGGAGATTTTAGGGATGGAAAGTTTAAAGGAATTTGAAAAAAGTGCAGAAATGTTCAAAGCACTCGGAAATGCAAAACGTTTGGAAATAGTATGTAATTTACAGAACGGAGAAAAAAATGTCGGTGAGTTAGAAAAAATTATGGGTATCAGTCAATCTGCTCTGTCTCAGCACTTAGCGGTACTAAGAGCGGCGGATATTGTATCTACCCGCCGTATTGCTCAATCAGTATATTATTCATTAACTAATCCGAAATGTATTAAAATATTGGATTTGTTAAAAAACATTTATTATTAAGTCTATGATGCTTGACTGTCATCTTCTCCCAGTCCGAGCTTTTCCATCATATTGTCGTTAACGTCTTCACGTTGAGCAACAATCCATTCCGGAACATTTGGAGCAGGTGGAAGTTTTGCCATAGCTTTCATTCTGGCATCTAGGTACCAACGAGGTGAATCTGCCATAATCGGGTGGTCAATATTACTTTGCATCAATACAACTTGTTTCAATTGCGGCAAACTCAATAATTGAGAAGCGGTAATAACCGAAACACCTTGTAATGAATATGTTGTATTTTTTGCAAACGGATTAGCCCCTTTATTAGCAAAACCTTCTTGTTTTGAATAAGATGAAGTTTGCACCGTTTTGTTACCCACCATTTTTGAGAAACGTTGTGCAGTTTGCTCGTTGTTTTGAGATAAAATAATTTTACAAGCAGTAGTAGAAATAACAGTTTCCAAGTCATCTTTACCATATTTACCTGAAATTTGTCCCAAATCTTGTCCGATAAGTAAGTACGACACTTTTTGACCACGTCCTACCGCAGGTCCGTCAATAACCGCTTTAAGCTTAGGCATTTGCGGAAACTCGTCCAATACGAACATACAAGGGAAAGGTCCCATCTTGCCGTCAGATGCGTTAACAAAGTTTGGTGGATTTGAAATAAGGTATGAAGACATCAATTCAATGAAAATACCATTAATCACACCTAACGCACGTGCATCTACCTGGTTAACTGACAGATAAACCGAAATTGGCTTCCATTCACCGGTGATAGGGTCTTTCATACCACGCAAGTCTTTAAATTGTAAGTCAGAGAAACTGGTTCTGGCTACAACCGCTGAGTTCTTGAACACACCGATACCGGCAAAAGCTGTTGACATAACGGAACCGCGCTCTTTATCCGGCATATTACTCAATGATGACAATTCAGTATAGGCACGTTGAGTATAACCATATTTACGAGCTTCATCAATAGCTGCTTCAAGCAAATCACGCATCGGGTCAGCCATTGCCGCCATTTGGTCACCTTCATCAAGACGACGACGAATTTCTCGTCCTTGTTTAATTTGAGCCTCGGTCAACCATTCCATAATCATCGCAATACAAGGTTCACGACCAACCCATTTTTCCGGTAACAAATCCCAAGTTCCGATAGGTACGTAGTTTTCAACCGTAAGGTTATTATTGCGTAAATCACTTACCGCTCTCACTGCAGCCGGATTGTGCATTTTAATTTCTTCATAATAGCCTTCGAGAACTTGTTTATCTTCTGCATCAAGTTTTCCCTCGTAAACACGACCTATAAAATAGTCATTTGCACGTGCTTTTTCGCACTTTGAAGAAATGAAGTGAATAAAACCGGTTAATGCAGCACGACCTGTCTGTGACCAGTGTGGGTCCGCTCCGCCTTTAGGATCTTCTACCAAAATATTACACATAGAATCGATGTACATATCACGTGCCGGACCGGCAACCGGTAAAGCCGTAGGAGACAGTGGATTCCAGCTCGGATAGTACAAACCTTGTTCCGGTTTGTCTTCCGCACCCCAGTTAATGATAAATACTGGACCGTCTTTAGCACGAGCACCTGATGTACTGTAGCACAATTCAGGTTTAGGGTCATTAATAACCAAACTCATGCCTTTAGAATTAAAAATGGTCGGAATAACTACCCCAACGGTTTTACCGGTTCCCGGAGGTGCACAACATAATGTAGACAATGTTTCGGGAAGTTTTAGGTAATAACCTTTATATTTACCTACGACCATACAAAATCCGTCTAACAATTTCATTGCTTTAATATCTTTTAAAGTTGCTAAACGTCCTGAACCGTGAATATTGGACTGAAATCTGTAAGGGTTACTCATTGCTCCTATAATTAAGCCGATGGGAAGTGTTAAAATAGGTATAATCGGCAACCACATACCTAAGCTGAAACTTCCGTGACTATTGGATATTTGATTAAACCATCGACCATATTGTCTGAATAGGTATCCGGGATCATTTAAAATTGTACCCATAAACTTACCGACGGTCGCAATGGATTCTTTTGAAACCCCGTTTCCGATAAGGTAGCCTAAAGGCATTGATATTGCTGCTAAAATTATAGTCACTACGAGAGTAATGATTACGGTTAATGACATCCATTGCACCGCATGATCATATTCTGCCCATTCTTCTCCGCGTTTTTGCAATCCCATTTTATGTTATCCCATATTACGCAATATATTAATAAGTTTATCAAGTTTACCCGGAGCAATTGATTTTTCTGCATCAGGCAATGTTCGAGCAAACAATTTTATTTCTTTAGGTGTGCCTCTATCAATTCTGGTTACGTGAATATCTAGAGAATCCCAAATTTCAAACATATCTTCCGCATTTATAATATTACCGATTTGAATAATGACAAATGCTTCTATGTCAAGTTTTATGTTAGCAGATTCTAAGCGATCTGCAATCATTCTTTTGGCTATATCAATTTTACGAACCGGAGAAATACGATGCGAATTTTCGGAGAACCACAAAGGTTCTTCATCATTGAAACGTTCCTCATCAGCCAACCAATCACCCGGTTCTCTGTCCAACATACATAGACATAACTTATTTGCACAAACTCCGACATAATCTATGATGGTATTTTTAACGGTAACTCTGCTGATTACTTCATAACCTTTTTGTTTGATTATATCAACACATGAACCGCTAGGTTGTTTTTGTGTCGGTTTTTCTTTGTTGTTAAAATCTTCTTTTATACGACGTTCAAAATCTCGATTCGGTCTTTCATTTCTTTCTTGACGTTCGTTTCTTGGAGCTCGTTCCTGTCGGTCACGGCGTTCATTATCTCGAGGATTTCTGTTACGTCTGTCGGCATCTCGATCGTTTTCTCTCTCTCTGGCTTGCGGTTTACTGCGAGGACGTGACGGTGCTTCGTCTTCATCATAATCAAATCGTTCTTTACGACGACCATTACCTTGCGGTTTCGGAGCGGGAGTAACATCAAAAGCATCAATATCAAAATCTAAATCATCAATATCATCGTCAAACTTAAACAAAGCATGATCAAATTTTTGTGTTGCCTGTTTAGGAGATGAATTTGTTGATGGCGGAATAACAATTTGCGGAAGAGCCGGAACCGAGACTATTTGTTGCGGTTCTGATTCAATTTGATCCGTGTATGTTGTTGCCGTTGTTCTGATTGCTCTCGGTCGAATTTCTTTATATGAGCGTTTTTTACGTATCGGAGTAACACCGGTGTTGGTTGCAATAATTTTTACCGGTTTATAGAATAATGTTTTGAACAGTCGCCATGGCAAGGTTATAATAAACCATATCATTTTGCCCCAAGAAATCATACTTAAAGCAATCCAACCTGTGAACCATAAAGGAATAAAAGATATAATAATCAGAACAAAGGCCCATTCTTTGGGTTCTGATATAACCCACGAATCGGACCACAGATTCCAAGCGATGTTCCAGTGTTCTATATTTAGTATATCAAAGTGCCAGTTACGAAGCATGATAACCCTAATGCTTTCCATAAAGAAAACACTCCATAACAGACCTACAATTATGATTCTGGCTAGTATGAGTAAGGGTTTCAACAAAGTCTCCTATTTTTTATTTGCCGACTTTTTCATGAAAAGTCTTGTTCTTTTCTTCAAAACTACTACGAATTTTGCTTGAATTCAAATCTTTTTTCTCTTTTTGTTTAGGCATTCGAGACGCAATCATTTCTTCCATCATTTGTTGTGGAGTTTGTTTTGCTCCGACTTTTGCTCCCATGTTTTTCAATGTAATTGATTTAGGAAGCTGTGCATATTTCTTTTCTTGGTAATTGTGATACCAGAAAACAGGGAAAAAGATTATTTTGGTTATTGAAACTTTCATGGCTTTTCGCCATCCCCATATCCACAACGGAATAATTGCAATTAAAGCAATTATAAAGAAGTATTCCTGTGCTGTATCAATAATACCGCCATCTTGCCAAAAACGAGATATTTTTATCCAATATCTTTTACCAAAAATATCAAACTTCCATACCAATTTCATTAGCCATGACACTATTCCGAAATAGATAAATGACCATATAGCTCCGATAAAACAGAAACGGATGAACTTTTTTATTTTTTTCACTATTCTCTACCTGCCTTTTGTGCTAATCCGTACGCAAAGTTTACTTCTCGCGCAGTTTTCATCTGTTCTTGACTGAACTGTCCGGATTCTTTCATCCTGTTCAAAACTTGTTCAGATGCATTTTCTTTTCCGCTTTTTTCGGCAGCAATAGCTGCATCAAGCACAACGTTTTGTTGTGTATCATTCAGTTTACCTTCGGCAATCATTTCATCGACCATAAATTCGGCTCCGCTCTGTTTTGCTTGTCTGGAAGCCATTGCACGAGCTTTTATCTCTTCGATTCTCGGATTAATTTTTTTGCCTCTATCTTCGTGCTCTTGTCCGCGTCTTGCATTTTCTGCGGTACGAGGATCTGTTTCAATTTGTTTTTGTTTTTTAGCGATCTCCTCATCAGTTTGAGCCTGGACGATTCCCTCTTCTTCCAATGTTTTCTTTGGCTCTTCCGGTGTTGTAGGGGCTGGCTCAACTTCTTGTTTTTGTGTTTCTTGCGATGGATTTATAATTTGCTGTTTGGCTACGATCATTTTGTTTGCTGCCTCTAAACTTGTATTAGTACGTGGATTCTTTCCAAGTTCTACAACACGACCTGATGCGATATCTTTTTCAGCATGCTTTAATCCGTCTTTTGCATTCTTTTCTATTCCATTTAATGTTGAGAAGTTTTGATCCCATTGCTTTTCAATGAGACTCTCCATCAGTTTGCCATAAGGTTTTTTTATGCCTGTATATTTTGCACATTGAGCTCGCAATGCATCTCTTTCATCTGCATTGGCTAAAGCAGCTTCTCTATCGGGTTGAGCCGTTTCTCTTATCTTTTTTACATTAGCATCAAACTGTGTAGCAAAGTCTTTTTCTGCGGTTTTGCATTTATCTTTATTATGTGAGATACCTTTTAATACGCTTGCAGTAGTAAGATCTAAAGCCGCAACTTCAGCTTTAGTATCAAACGTCAAATTAACCCTGGCTTCTCGGGCAAATTCTGCCGCAATCTTTTTGCTTCCTAAAGCTGCATCTGCATTCTCAGGATCTGCTCTACGAGCATCACATGCAGCGCGTGTTGCTTCCAGTTTCTTTTTTCCTTCTTCGGTATCGGAACCAATCATTTTTTCATATTTTTTCAGCAACTCTTTATTTTGTCCGTCAAAAAGAGTTCCGTCATTGATTGCCGTTCCAATATCTGTAATATCTTTGTTGGTTTGGTCAAACCTATCCATTATTTCTTTTTTCTTTTCGGTATAAAGACCACCTTCAAGTTCTCCGTCATCATTACGGCGGCCTGCAACCTTTTCCATTGTTTTATAGGTCGTGCTTCCTTGTATTTTTGCTTTTCTTTCAGCATTTCGTTCTTGAATACTGGCTCTTAATTTGTGACAACCATAATTAAAATATTTTTCAACTTTTTCTGCGCACCACAATGCACCGGCAATAAGCCATTTTTCATACATATAAGCAATAACATCTTGTTCTTTAAACTCTTTTTCTTTCGGGTCGGTAGGACTTATATCATTATCGGCTTTCTTTTTTAACGAACCATCATTAGGCTGATTTTGTTTTTGCTCATAAGCCTGTTGTTCTTCAAGTGTTAACAATCCCATACGTTGTTTTTCTTGTAATTCTTCCAATGATAAAGACGAGGCTTTTGGAGTTGCAGGGGCTTCGGCTGTTTGAGAGCGTTCTCCTGTATTTTCTACTATATTTTCTTTTGGTGTATCTTCAACCATTTTTGTAGAATTTTCGCTAGTATCCGTTCGTCCACTATTGTCAGAGGTTAATACACTCAAATTATTTGGAGGAGGAACTGTATCCGCAACATTTGTTGGAGGTACAGTCTGTTGAACAGGAGCAGGTGCTTCTGTTTGTGCCGGAGCTTGTGTGGTTCTATCGTTTTCAGCCATTTGCTTATTCCTTTTCAAATCCTACATTTATATTTATCATAATACCATCATTTTATCGTTTTGTCTATAATTTTCTATATTTTCGCAAAACTATGCCTTAAACTTTTTCAAAAACTCTCCGATTTTTTTATTAATAATTATGCCTGAACGTGGAGAGGGCTTAATCAAACCGAAAAATTTAGGTTTAATTTTGTTAACTTCAATCGGTGCAAAAATAGCCGGATTATTTGTCAAAGCTTCAAAAGAACCTTCCGGGTCTTTGCTTGCAACTTTGAAATAACCGTTAATCAGTTTCTCAGCGTTAATCGGAAATTTTTTCTTTTCCAAAGCATCGATATATTTGCGAGCTCTTGCTGCTCTGCGGCGGTGTTCGTCAATAATTTCCTGCTCGATTCTCTTGTGTTCAAATTCTAACATGCGTTTTTCATAAGAAATTTCACATCCTTCAATTTCAAACAAAATTTCGACATAAGAAACAACAGCCATCTGTAAATTTTCGTCGGTGTGCTGTTCAGCAAAGTCAAGAAGTTCTTCATCTGATGCGTGAGGTTGTATTTTAACAATATCGTTAGGAAAGGCATCAAACATTGTATCCCAACCTTGGAGAACATCAATGCTGATAAGATTGCCAAGCCCCGGTGTATATTTAGGATATAGGGTTTGAGCTTTAATATGAAACGTAGGAACTCGCAACTCGTGTTCACGAGCTATTGCTTCTATGGATTCGACATAGTTACGATATGCCATATAAAGTTTTTGTTCCGATAAGTCTAAAGAATCGGCGACTTCTTCATCACTCGCAGTTTCTGGAATAGGCTCCGGTTTGGGTTCATCAAGCATAATGCGGGTGGTTTCTTTTTCTTCTTCAATGTTTGCTAATTCTGATTGAATGAAGTTATCAAGTAAAGCATTGAAGTCATCTTCAGACGAAGATGATGAAGAAAAGTCGAACTTTCCATCGGTTGGAATATCATCGGTTAGTTTGTTGATTAAGTCGTCGCTTTCACTCATCGCAATCCTCAATTTAGTGTAATATTAGATACAATTTTAGCCTTTGCAGGGTTAAAAACAATAATTTCATCTGCTTTGTCAGGTGCAGATACCAATAAATAAAGCAAACCGTTATCTGCAGTAATTTGTTTAATTTTTACTTCGGCAGATAAACCTAAATTTGCCGAAGATATTGCTTTATCGGAGTTTTGTGCTCGATTAAACAATATCCCTACCAGAGAGATAGTACCAAAAATCAATAAAAATGTAAAGATAAAGACAATTATTTTCAATGCTTTTAGGCGATTCATTTTATATATCCTTGCATTTTAAGACATTACTCTCTATTAATATATCAAACAGTTTATTTATAAAGTGTGAAAAATATATGAATATTGAGGATAACAACATAATTTTTTCGAATCCGGTAACCGAGTCTGAAGTAGGACTGCGTGTGGATAAGTTTTTGAGTTCTGATTTAACCGGATATTCTCGGTCAATGATTCAAAAATTGATTGCTTCCGGAAGTGTGAGTACAGATGAAAATGTAATAAGCGACAATGATTTTAAGGTTCGTTTGGGAGATAGCTTTTGTATAATTCTGCCTGAAGCCGAGGATGCTACCCCGCAACCGGAAAATATTCCTCTCGATATAATTTATGAAGATGATGATTTATTGGTAGTTAACAAACCAGCAGGAATGACCGTGCATCCTGCTCCCGGTGCCAAAAGCGGAACTTTGGTCAATGCTCTGTTATATCATTGTAAAGACAGTTTATCCGGAATTGGTGGGGTAAAACGTCCGGGAATTGTGCACCGAATCGATAAAGATACCAGTGGTTTGTTGGTGGTTGCCAAAAATGATATGGCTCATAAAGGGTTATCTGAACAATTTTTTAAACACAGCATTGAACGTACATACTATGCGGTTGTTTACGGAATGCCAAATCCGTTAAATGGTACGATAGAAGGAAATATTGCCCGTAGTCGTTTTGACAGAAAGAAAATGGCAATAGTTTCAAATGGCGGTAAACATGCGATAACTCATTATAAAACAATAGATAATTATAATCAGGCAATAAGCTTGGTTCAATGTAACTTAGAAACCGGAAGAACACATCAAATTAGAGTTCATATGTCTTCAATCGGCTGTAATTTAGTCGGAGATAAAGTGTATGAAAAATCGGGAAAGACACAGATAAAAGGTCTTACTTCCGAAGTCAAAAATTTTATAAATTCTTTTCCGCGCCAAGCTCTGCACGCAGCATCGCTTGGTTTTGAACACCCGAGAACAAAACAATTTTTACAATTTGAAGCACCTATACCAAAAGATGTGTACGAAATTTTCGTACACTGTGTACTAAAAATTGTGTCTACCCAAAAATAAAAAAATATCTAACAATGCACTCCGGACTATCATTGTATAAAAAAAATAGCAGAAAAGGAGTGTAAAAAAATGAATAATGAAGTCGCATTTGGAGTAGAAGAATTTTCTCCTGAAACAAATTTATCAAGATATTTGCAAAATATCCGTAATTTTCCGATATTAAGCCCTGATGAAGAATATCTGCTTGCGACTGAATATATCAAAACACGTGATGCTAAAATTTCTTATAAACTGGTTACTTCTCATTTGCGCTTAGTGGTAAAAGTTGTTTCCAAGTTCAAAGGCTATGGTTTACCGGTATCCGAAATGATTGCTGAAGGTAACATGGGGCTTTTATATGCGGTTGATAAATTTGATCCGGAAAAGGGTTTTCGTTTTTCAACTTATGCTTTATGGTGGATTAGGGCTTCGGTTCAAAAATATGTGTTAAATTCGTGGTCATTGGTAAAAATAGGGACAACTTCAGCACAGAAAAAACTATTTTTTAATTTACGAAAAATGAAGAATCGTTTGAATTTGATAGATGATAGAGAACTTTCTCACGATGTAATAAAAAATATTGCCACTTCTTTAGATGTCAGTGTGCAAGATGTTACGGATATGAATATGCGTCTTAAATCGCATGACGGATCGTTAAATGTGTTGGTTGACAGCAGTTCCGATAACGGAAGCGAATTGATGGATTTTATTGCAGATAATAAACCCAACCAAGAAGAAATTTATTGTCGAAGCGAAATTATGCAGCAAAGAAAAAAGGCTCTTAACAAGGCTTTTGAATGTCTAAATCCGCGTGAAAAAGATATTTTGTTCAAAAGGCGTTTGTGCGAAAAATCGGTAACATTAGATGATTTGAGTAAATTTTATGCCATTTCAAAAGAAAGAGTGCGTCAAATTGAACTGAACTCCATTCGTAAAATTCGTAATAATATTATGCAATAGTCGGGTTGTTTTTGGAAACTTTGTGCCAATATTATTACTATAAAAAAATAATGGAGGCACAAAGTGGAAGAAGAAATCAGATATGGCTTTGTCAGACGGGGAATTTCAAACGAATTGCGAGATCCTGACGAAAAAATAACATCATGTATGTATGATGATTTAACCGGTTTGGTCAGTTATTATTTGTTTGAGGACCGTCTGCAAACTGCCATAAATAATGAAAGCCATAAAGATATTCGATTAAAACGAAATAAAATCGTGGTTTTGGGTATTAATGTCGATAATTATAATTTTTTTGACAGTCCTGACGGAATAATAAAAGAAATGGCAGAAAGAATGTTGATGTATCTTCCGGCCAATTATACTATTGCACGAGGAATCAGGTATACGTTCTGGATTATGATGCCGAATTTAAATTCTCAAGAAGAAATAGAATTGGAATTAAGCAAAATTCGTACCATTTTTCGAACTCCGACCAAAAAGGGAGATAAAGTTATTACCAGTATGGGAGTAAGTGTGTATATAGGGCAGGATATAAAAGCTAAAAATTTAGTTGAAGAAGCAATAATTGCTTTACAAAGAGCACAATATCAAGGAGAAAACAATCTATTGTTTTACAGTCGTAACTAATCAAATAAGCTGTTTCCGTTACGCAAAATTGCTTCGGCTTTCGGAGTATAATTTCCGTTGCTGTCATGAATGGTTATTCCCGACAAAATTTTAGTCGGTCCTTTTGAATTTTTGCGTGCGCAGACAATTACTCGTTTGGCATTTTGTCCGACTTTGGAATAAAGCGGAATAATTGTAATATCGCCGACTTTTTTATGAAAAGCAGAAAGAATTTCATCTATGGCTTCAGCACGATTTATGGTATAAATCCAACCATTAGGTCGTAAGCATTTCAATCCTAATTGTAACCATTCTGTCAGATTAAAATTTTGAAAATTATGAGCTTGTGATTTGCTTTCGTTTGGGGACGGCATGTCATGGTCAGAGTAGGGAGGATTGGTTATAACATGATGAAATTTATTATACCATTGACTATTCGGAGTTCTTAAATCGCTGTTTACAAATGACAGGTTTGTAAAATTGTTTGATTTTGCACTTAAATTTGACAATTCAGCCAGTTCGCTTTGCAGTTCTATTCCCGAGATAACGGCATTGGGGAAGCGTTGGGCCAAACAGAGCGAAATAGCTCCGGTTCCGGATCCCATATCCAAAACTTTTTCGCCGTTTTTAATGTTTTTAACAGCACCGGAAAGCATAACGGCATCGCTTGATGCACGATAGCCGTTTATCGGCTGAAAAATTTTTATTTGCTTATCAAGAAGATAGTCGTTTGTATATTCCGGCATTTTATGTCCTATTTAAGCGAATCTATAACACTTATGATGATACTCATACTTTGAGTTTCATTTATGTCTCGGCTTGTAAGATGTAATTTACGTTTACAAGAATTTAAAATCTGGCTGGCAACGGTCCATTTGTTGTTGAAAAACAATGTTCCTTCGTTTTTCATATCATATACGGCATTGAGCATGCATCCGTTAAGTTGTCCGACTTGAGTGCGAGGAGTTTTTCCTTCGTCACGGGTGGTTGAACAAGCATTTATCATTAAAGAAATGATGGTTACTAAAAGTATTTTTTTCATTTTATTCTCCTAATTGGAAAGATAATAAACCTATTTTGCAAAAATATGGTTAATTATAATGCTAAATATTGCGAAAAAAGTATATTTTTTGGTGGATTTTTGAATCATTGCGTGATATACGAAAGGCAGAAATTTTTTTCTAAAACTTATATTAACTTAAACCTAAGGATATAAAATGTCAGAAGTAAAAATGAAAATGATGGATGGTAACGAAGCTGCAGCTTCTGTTGCCCATCGTATGAATGAAGTCTGCGTTATTTACCCGATTACTCCGTCTTCACCGATGGGTGAATGGGCTGACGCATGGTCTGCTGCTAAACAAAAGAATATCTGGGGTGTCGTTCCTGAAGTTCAGGAAATGCAATCAGAAGCAGGTGCTGCAGGTGCTTGCCACGGTTCTTTGCAAGCAGGTGCTTTAACAACAACCTTTACAGCTTCGCAAGGTTTGTTGTTGATGATTCCGAATATGTATAAAATTGCCGGTGAATTATCTCCGTTTGTAATGCATGTTGCTGCTCGTTCTTTGGCTTATCACGCATTGTCAATTTTTGGTGATCACACCGACGTTATGGGATGTCGTCAAACCGGTTTTGCCATGTTGGCATCTAACTCTGTTCAAGAAGCTCACGATATGGCTGCTATTGCGCAATCTTCTACATTGCGTGCTCGTGTTCCGTTCTTGCACTTCTTTGATGGTTTCCGTACTTCTCACGAAATCAAAAAAATTAAATTACTCTCTGACGATGATTTGAGAGCAATGCTTGATGGTGTTAACTATACTTTCAATGCAGAAAATGCTCTGCGTCCTGAAGCTCCGGTTATTCGCGGTACAGCTCAAAATCCGGACGTATTCTTCCAAGGTCGTGAAGCTTCAAATCCGTACTACAAAAAGGTTGAAGGCATTGTTCAAGAAGAAATGGACAAGTTTGCTAAAATTTCAGGTCGTCAATACAATGTTGTTGACTATGTTGGTGCAAAAGATGCCGAACAAGTTATTGTTATTATGGGTTCAGGTGCCGAAACAGTTGAAGAAACAATTGAATATTTGAATGCTAACGGTGCAAAAGTAGGTGCTTTGAAAGTTCACCTCTATCGTCCGTTCCCTGAAGAATCTTTCTTGAAAGCATTACCATCAACAGTTAAAGTAGTTTCTGTTTTGGATAGAACAAAAGAATCCGGCTCTACCGGTGAACCGTTGTACTTGGATGTTGTAGCTACTTTGTCACAAGCTTATGCAAACGGCAAATTGGCATCAATGCCGAGAATTGTTGGCGGTCGCTATGGCTTGTCTTCAAAAGAATTTACTCCGGGTATGGTTAAAGCTGTTTATGACAATGGTTTTGCTGCTCAACCTATCAACGGTTTTTCTGTTGGTATTGTTGACGATGTTAACAACACATCATTGCCGTTTGATGACAGCATTGACACAGAACCTAAAGATGTTGTTCGTGCCGTATTCTTCGGTTTGGGTGCTGACGGTACCGTGGGTGCTAACAAAAACTCAATTAAGATTATTGCAGAAGATGCCGGTAAATATGGTCAAGGCTATTTCGTTTATGATAGCCGTAAGTCAGGTTCTATGACCACTTCTCACTTGCGTTTTTCTGACAATCCGATTAAGTCTGCATATTTAATTAATAAAGCGGACTTTGTTGCTTGTCACCAATTCCCATTCATGAACAAAGTTGATATTTTGAAAATTGCCAAAGAAGGTGCTACATTCCTTTTGAATGCTCCTTATAAAGCAGAAGAAGTATGGGATCACTTGCCACGTGAAGTTCAAGAACAAATCATTTCTAAAAAATTGAAGTTCTACACAATTAATGCTATCGAAGTTGCTCGTGATACCGGTATGGGACAACGCATCAATACTATCATGCAAGCTTGCTTCTTCGCAATTTCAAACATTTTGCCAAAAGATGAAGCTATCACACAAATTAAAAATGCTATTAAGAAAACTTATAGCAAAAAAGGTGATGCTATCGTTCAAAAGAACTATGCCGCTGTTGATGCTTCTTTGGCTCACATGCACGAAGTTAAATATCCTGATCATGTAACATCAACATTTGATCGTCAGGCTCCGGTTCCTGCTGATGCTCCTGAATTTGTTAAAAAGCTCACAGCAGAATTGATTGCCGACAGAGGTAACGAATTACCTGTTTCTGCATTTAGTGAAGTTGTTGACGGTACATGGCCTACAGGTACAACACAATATGAAAAACGTTGTATTGCAACCGAAATTCCGGTTTGGGATCCGGCTGTATGTATTCAGTGCGGTAAATGTTCTTTAGTATGTCCGCACGGCGTTATTCGTATGAAAGTTGCTGACGAAGCTCAATTGAAAGATGCTCCTGCTACTTTGAAAACTGCAGATTATAAAGGTAAAGAATTTGCAGGTAAGAAATTTATTTTGCAAATTTCTGCTGAAGATTGTACAGGTTGCGGTATTTGTACCTCTGCTTGTCCGGCTAAAAATAAAGAAGATGCAAGCAAAAAAGCTCTCAACATGGATCATATTGAAAACCATTTGGAAGCAGAAGTTGCTAACTGGAAATTCTTTGAAACTTTACCTTATGTAAAGAGAACAGAAGTTGTTAAGAGCTTGCCGAAGACAACTCAAATGATTCAACCTTTGTTTGAATTTTCAGGTGCTTGTGCAGGTTGTGGTGAAACTCCGTATGTTAAATTGTTGACACAATTGTTTGGTGACAGAATGGTTGTTGCCAATGCAACAGGTTGTTCTTCAATCTACTCCGGTAACTTGCCGACAACTCCTTATGCTAAAGATGAAAAAGGTCATGGTCCGGCTTGGGCAAACTCATTGTTTGAAGATAATGCCGAATTTGGTTTGGGTATGAGATTTTCTATTGATCAACAAACAACTTTTGCAAAAACTTTATTGGAAGGTTTGAAAGACAAGGTTGGTGCTGTTGCTGATAAAATCTTAAACAATCCGCAATCTAACGACATTGAAATTGATGCACAACGTGAAAATGTAAAAGAATTGCGTGCTGCTTTGGCTAATATCGATACTGAAGAAGCTAAACATTTGAATAAGCTTGCAGACTACTTAATTAAGAAATCATTATGGATTTTAGGTGGTGACGGTTGGGCTTATGATATCGGCTTCGGTGGTTTGGATCATGCCATTGCTTCAGGTAAAAACATCAATATCTTAGTAATGGATACAGGTGTATATTCTAACACCGGTGGCCAACAATCAAAAGCTACTCCGATGGGTGCAAGTGCTAAATTTGCTACTGCCGGTAAAGCTTTGCCGAAGAAAGATTTGGGTATGATTGCTATGTCTTATGGCAATGTTTATGTAGCTCAAGTTTCAGCCGGTGCAAATGATATGCAATTGATTAAGGCTATGAACGAAGCAGAAGCTTATGATGGTCCTTCATTGATTATTGCATACTGCCACTGTATTGCTCAAGGTTTCAACCTCAATGATGGTTTGGATCACCAAAAGGCTGCTGTTGAAAGCGGTAGCTGGCCGTTGTATCGTTACAATCCGGACAATGTTGCAGAAGGAAAAGCTCCTTTGATGTTGGATTCTAAAGCTCCGACAAAACCATTGTCTGAATATATGGCTAATGAAACACGTTTCCAAATTGTGAACAAAATGAATCCGGAACGTTATGAAACTTTGTTGAACAAAGCTCAAGAAAATGTTACCGAAAAACGCAGTTTGTTGGAACACATGGCCGGTTATAAAGTTTCTGAATAATCAGTAACTCAAATAACAAAAATAGAAGAGTGGGAGGAAAATCCCACTCTTTTTTTGTTATAAAGTTTATGCTTATAAAGAGTATAAAATCAACGTTGTGCAAATAATTATTTTGTGTTGACCGTATGAGATATTTGTTTATACAATATAGCTTATAAATTGAAGTTAAAATTATGAGGAAATCAAATGAAAATAGTCTTATTTAGAGGTTATTTAATATTGGCATTAAGTCTTTTATTAAATGCCTGCGGATTAGGTAATTATCAGAAATTTGTATCTTTTTCGGAAGCTTATCAAAATGTTGATTATTGCAAGGCTTCAGATGTTGTTCTTGATGAAAGTGATGTTTGTAATACACAAATGGAAGCGGAAGATGCCGAAGATTATGATATTGATGAACAATTAAATGGGGGAGCATCGTTATTTTTGGCAAAAAAATATGAAAATTCTTCTCTGTTGTTAGAAGCTGCATCAAATAAAATACAAGAGGATTTAAACTCTAGCGGCGTTTTGAAAGGAACCGTAGAAGTTATTGCAAATGCAAGTGCATTGGATTATACCCCGATGGTTATGGATAGTATTTATATGTATTCATATTCATTTTATAATGCTTTAGCTTTAGAAAATAAAGAAGAAGCTAAATTGCAAATTAATAGAGCTTATGAGGTGCAGAAAAATGCTACACAATATTTTGCGAAAGAAATAGAAAAATTAAAACAAGAAACAGAAGAAAATGCTGCCCAAATAAGTGAAGAAGTAAAAATTGCAAATGATGCAAACATTGCTGCCGTCTTGAGTAATTATAAAGAATTTTCTCGTTGGAACGGTTATACAAATTTTGTAAATCCGTATGTTACATATTTAAGCGGTTTATACTTTATGGTTAATAGCACGGGGAAAAGTGATATAGAAACGGCATCTAATTATTTGAAACGTGTATCAGGTATGATGTCAAATAATGAATATGTTAAAGATGATTTGAAGTTGGCAGAGCAGTTGGCAAACGGAAAAATAAAGAATATAGAGCCGACAGCTTGGGTTATTTTTGAAAATGGTATGGTTACGCATCTTAAAGAGTTTCGTCTTGACTTGCCTATATTTATAGCTACTAACAATGTCAAAACGGCTACGATTGCTCTTCCTTATCCAAATGAAAGAGAAATGGCATATACCAGTATTCTTGTTTCTAATGGAAAAAAGAAATATCAAACGCAATTGTTGGCGGATGTTGATAGTATTTTTATTTCAGAATTTAATAAAAAACTTCCGACCGTTATTACTAAAGCCGTAAGCAAATTAGTTTTTCAAACAACATTGCAAGCGGTTGCACAGAACGAATTTGGTGATTTGGGCGGGATAATTGCATCGGCATATTCTGTTGTAACGGCAGGTGCTGACACTCGTAGTTGGTACGGGTTGCCGAAAAATGTTCAATTGGCAAAAGTGAAAAAAAATAAATCAGGAAAACTTACTTTGTATATAGGTGAACAAGAATTGGATATTGATGTTCCTTCCGACGGACATTCATTGGTCTATGTCCGCATTCCTCATGCAGGAACAACTCCGTTTGTTAATGTGTTTAATTTATAGGTGGATAATATGAAAAACAAAATTTTATTAATTATGTTATCAGTATTTTTGTTGGGGTGTGCATCTCCAATAGAATATGATAGGGAAATATTTTCGATAACCTCAGATGTAAAACTGGAAAGTATTAACTCTGTGTCTAATGTGAGAGAACGTGATGGACAAGTGTTGGTACAAGTTCAAGGTGTGTCTTCAAAGAACCAGTCTGTTTATTATAAGGTAGAATGGTTTGACTATAACTTTATTAATATATCATCTGATTTATCGAGATGGAAAAGAGCTAATCTGAGAGAAAATTCAGACTTTTTGTGGAAAATGGTTGCTCCGTCCAAAAGAGCAGTTTCTTATAAAATTTATATTACTCGTGAAATAGGCGATGGTTTGTTAGACTAGGAGATTATGTAAATGAAAAAATATGTTGTAATGCTATTAGCTATGTTGTTTTTATCAGGTTGCGTAACAAAAACGGTTTTAATTGATACGGAAAATGACACAACAGAAAGAGTTGCCGCATTGGAAGGACGTGATTTTGAAGATGCCGCAAGCAGTATGATAGAGGATATGTTAGAGATGGGGACCTTGAGTAAACCTAATGGGCAACCGTATATCTTAATTATATCCAGAATAGAAAATGATACTATGCAACGTATTGATGTTGATGAGTTGACAAAATCGATACGTATAGCATTGATGAAAAGCGGCAAAGTGAGAGTAACTGCTTTTCAAGAAGATAATATGGTTATGCAATCTGCTCAATTGAGAAAGTCAAAAGAGTTTAATCAAGCAAATGTTCGTCAAAAAAATTCTTTGGCTGCTCCGGAGCTGAGTTTATCCGGAAAAATAAATCAAAGAGAATTTAGAGTTTCCGGCGATAAAAGAATCGAATATAGATTTTCGATGTCTATTACCGATTTATCAAACGGATTGACAGTTTGGGAAGGTGAAAAGAAAATTAAAAAAATTGCAGATAAAAATGCAGTAACTTGGTAAAAAGATTAAGGAGCCGGGTATGAAAAAGATTATTTTTATTTTGCTTTTATTGTTTTCGTATATAGCGGAGGCAAAAGAAATAAAGGTTACGGCTGTCGGTTATGGAGAAAACTATGACTGGGCGGTTATGAATGCCGTTGAAAATGCCGTTCGTCAAACATCAGACATTGAAATCGAAGGAAACGGTTTAAACAAAGTTGATATTGAAAGCACTTTTTCCGAAGAACAAACAATTTCAGGTAAACATAATGGTGGTTTGGAATTAAATGTTGCTGAACAAGAAAAAGAATTTGTGTCAACAAATCAAAAAGACGGTGATTTGAAATATAACGAAAAGTCTGATTTTGATGTTAAAGGTACAAACAAAGCTAATATGTCTATAAAAGATAATTCAAAGCAAATTTTAGCGAAGTACAAAGGTAAAATTTCATCATATTCAGTTATTGAACAATCTGAAAAAGATGGAAAATATATGGTAAAAATAGAAGCAATAGTTGAAAAATTTGATTCTAAAGATTACAAATCTAAAAAATTGAAGAAAAAGGCCGAATATTCATTAGCTGTGTTGCCGTTTAAGGCAAAAGGAAATTTTTCTTGTATGGGAAAAGCTGTTTCTTTAGATGATATAAATTCTTCTATTAATAATTTGTTTATTGAAAAATTAGCTCCCAGCGGTAAATTTAATTTACTGGACAGAGAAAATTTCGACAGCTATTCTAAAGAGCTAAATTTAATAACAGATAATCTCACTTCTAAAGATAATCGTGAAAGATTGCATAATGTTGTTTCTGCAGACTATATATTGGTTGGTACAATTGATAATTATACTGCAACAACCAAAGAAGAACATATAGAGTTTACGGGAGAAACTAATTATTCAAGCTCTTCTAAGTTAAAAATTTCTTACAGGATTTTAGAAAGTGCCACTATGGAGATTATTACTGCAGGTTCTGTTGAGAAAAAATTTAAGAAGAATGGAAAATTCAGTTCATGTAATAATGTAGAAAATCTTTTGTTAGAAAAAGCTATAACAGAAGCCAGTGATAAATTGTTGAAAGATATATTTGATGATTATAAAGCACCGGCAAAAAAAGAAAATAAATCCTCACAAAATTCTAAAAAGCGAAAAGAAAGTAAGGCAAAAGCCGTAGATTATTCTTTACCATTGTATTGATTGTGTAAAAAAATTATGCAAAACAAAAGAGCAGGGAGAAATCCCTGTTCTTTTTTGTTGCTAATTTAATAAATTTGATTATTCTGTAATCGGATAGGTGAGAACTTATCTAGGGCGTCGAAAACCCTAAAAATCAAATAAATAGTCGCCGGAGCATAAGCGACTTTAAACTGGTGTGCCGACTTCTGTCACGGACGGATGTCGGTGAATAAGGCTATGTGCCAAATAAGCCGAGCCGTTTCTTTATTTATTTGATTTACGGTTTTCGAACATCCGCCCGCCTCAAAAAGGTGGGTTTTTCTTTTAACTTAAGGATAGGATGTTGGAATAATGGTAAATAATAAAAAAACAAGCAGAAATTTCTGCAATTCTTACACAGAGATACAATCAGCATATTGAATTAACGGAATTAAGAGGTGGTCGAGATAAGGATGTCTATTTAGCTAAAAAATGTAATGGTCAAAATTTTGTTGTTTTGGTTAATAAGAAAAATACCATAATGAGAAAATATCGAACATTATTATCAAATGATTTTCAAAAAAGAATATATGATAAAGGGCTTGAAGTGCCGGATGTTATTGATATTTTTGAATTAAATAACGGAATAATTGTAGCTTGTCATACATATTTGCAAGGTAAACAAATAGAAAATTTGGATAAAAACACCGCACAACAATGTGGAATTGTTATTGCCAAAATGCACAATATGGTAGCATCGGGAAATAATTATTATAACAAATATCCGATAAAATATGTGTTTTGCGGATTAATAAAATATATTACGAATAAGATGAGATGGATTAAGGATGTGATTTTTGATGAAAATTGGAAAAAACTTCCGCAAGGCTTGTGTCATCGAGATTTGAATTTAACTAATTTTATTTTTATTGATAATACGGCATATTTAATAGATTTCGACAGACATCGTTTATGGCCGTTTGTTTATGAATTATGTCGATTTTTAAAAGGCAAAGAAAATATAGATTTTGCCGAAGATATATTGAAAGGATATTCTTCGGTCAGAAAATTTAATGATGAGGAAGTAAAATATATAGTTAAAAAATTTCCACATTTATCTGAAATAAATTTTTAATAAAAAAAGAGCAGGGAGTGAAGGCCCTGCTTTTTTAAATGGATTTGCGATTAAAATCAGCAATGATCGGAAGAAGAAATCCATACTTGTGTATGTAAATCTTTGTTCCTGCGTTTGAGTTTGCGTACTTTTACAAGTAGGCAAATGCATACAATCGTAAGTATAACGATGATAGCAAGAAGAAAATTAACTAGTGTCATAGGATAATTTGTTGATAATTTGAATATTGTCTCAAATATACAACAATTTATTTATTAAGCAATATTTTTATATATTTAATAAACTTTTAGCGTATTCGGCGGCCTTAAATTCATCTAAATCATCGATACCTTCACCGATACCGATATAATGAACGGGAATCGGATGTTTGTCAGCAATTGCAGCTAAAATTCCGCCTTTAGCCGTTCCATCTAATTTCGTAATTATCAGTCCGCTTACTTCCGTGGCTTGACTAAAAATTTCTACTTGCGACAGAGCGTTTTGACCATTAGTCGCATCTAAAGTTAAAATTGTCGAATGAGGGGCAGAAGGAATTATTTTTTTGATAACACGGTTTATTTTTTTTAGTTCATCCATAAGTCCGTTTTTGTTTTGCAATCGTCCTGCGGTATCAATAAACACAATGTCGTCATCATTTTTAATTGCTTGAGCTAATCCGTCATAGCAAAGTCCGGCACTGTCGCAGCCGTTTTCTCCGGCAAATACTCGAACATTTGAGCGTTCACCCCAAACTTTTAGTTGCTCAACTGCTGCAGCTCTAAATGTGTCAGCCGCAATGAGTGAAACTTTCAGACCTTGATTTTTGAATTTTTGAGTGAGCTTTCCTATTGTTGTGGTTTTTCCTGCTCCGTTAACTCCAATCATCATAATTACAAAAGGTGTTTTACTTCTATCTATAACTAATGATTTTTCACAAGGGAGTATAATTTTTTCAATCTCTTCGGCTAATAATTGGCGAATTTCATTTTCGCTAATGTCTTTATCTTGCCGTTTAGCTCCGAAAGAAGAAATGATTTTGGCCGAAGTCATAACCCCCATATCCGCACTAATCAAAAGTTCTTCTAGTTCTTCAAGAGTTTGGCTATCCAACCTCTTTTTAGTGAAAATACCACTAATGCCGTCGGTTAAACGAGCAGAAGATTTTTTGAGCCCCAGTCCTAATTTGTTTAACCAACTAGCCATTTATAACTTCTCCTTTTTCTCTTAATCTCTTAGCTCGTTCACGACGTTCTTCAACATCGACTTGTGGCATCAATGCAGCAGGCGTTCCCGGTCTTTCCGAATATGGAAATACGTGTAGACGGCTAATTCCGGCTTCGTCTACCAAATTATATGTATTAATAAAATTTTCTTCTTTTTCGGTTGGAAAACCGCAAATAAAATCAGCACCGAAAGTTGCCTCCGGTCTTACGGCACGAATTTTGTTGCATAAGTTTATGACATCTTCTCGAGAATGGCGACGTCGCATACGTTTTAATATAAGATTATCACCGGACTGAATTGATAAATGAAACATAGGCAATATGTTTTTATGTTTTCCGACTAAATTTATAAATTCATCATCAATAGCAGCAGGGTCTAGTGAGCCGAATTGCAGAGAAGGAATTTCGGGAAAAGTTTGTAAAATAGCGGCAACCAAATCGCTGAAAGACGGTTGATATGAGCAAACATCAACTCCGGTCAAGCAAATTTCTTTGAAACCTTGGTCAAGCAGGGTTTTTATTTGTTCTAAAATTTTTTGTTGCGGAACAGAGCGATTGTTTCCTCTGGCAAAAGGAACAATGCAGTATGTACAACGATGATTGCAACCTTGTTGTACTTGCACGAATGCTCTTTGACGACCTTCAAATCCGGTAATCAAATAATCATCATATCCGTCATATTTAAATATATCTCCGACAATGGTTTTTTCGGATAAATCAGTTTGCAGATATTTTTCAATGGCTGTTTTTTCTTTATTGCCAAGAATTAAATCAATCTCCGGCATTTTTGCAAATGTTTGCGGATTGACTTGTGCCGCACATCCGGTCACAACAATTTTTGCTTCGGGATTTTGTTTGCGCAGTTTGCGAATCGTCTGCCTGCATTGTCTTTCTGCTTCTTTAGTAACGGCACAAGTATTTACTATTACCAAGTTATCAACTTTGGCAAATTTTTCTTTTAATATTTCAGATTCATAGCTGTTTATTCGACAACCTAATGTAACTACTTCTACCATTTATCAAATTCTCCGAGCTCAATATAATGCAAATGCTCTTTTTTGCAATAAAAAAAAGAAACCCGAGAGTTAACCGGGTTTCTTGTTTTTCTTCTTTTTCTTTTTGTTCTTTTTGATGTCTTGAAGTTCTTTTAGGGCGTTTTTTTTGATAATTTCCCAATTAAAGATAATCCAAGGTATCCACCATATAATGAACAAGAGACCTGCCGTTCCGAACATATATAGCTGAAAATTAGCAGGGAGAAACGTTAACGGAAAATGTGGCTTGAATATGGCTATAATGCCGATAATTTGCGACATAACTCCGACAAAGGCGCTAAATGCAGAGCATACCACAAAAACTGCTGTCCAGCTTTTAGTATACTTGCGCCACATCATGTAAAAAATTGCTGACATTGTGACATAGGCAATACCCATCATAATCAGCATTGGTGCACTAAAAACACTTATCATACACTGCAGTTTTTAATATGTTAATAATCTAGAGATATAGATAAATGTAGCATTAATATTTTCAGCTTTCAAGTTTTATCTTTAATAAAATAAGAAAAAAGCCGTCAAAATGACGGCTTGCGGCTATTTTCCAAATTTAGTTTCTTCATTATCGTTGAAATATCTTACCGTATCAGCTTTGAGTTTTGATGTTGCATCTTCATCACAAACAATCATTGCATGTTCGTGCATTTGCAAGATACTGATAGGACACATGTGATTAACACTTCCTTCAACAGCACAATGAACAGCCTCTGCTTTTTTATCACCGGAAGCGATAATCATAACTTCTTTAGCATCCATAATGGTTGCAATACCGATTGTAACCGCAGTTTTAGGAACTTGGTTTACATCGTCATTAAAGAAGCGAGCATTTGCACGTAAGGTATTACGATTTAAGGCTTTTAATCTGGTGCGAGAAACCAGTGATGAGCCGGGTTCATTGAGAGCAATATGTCCGTCTTCACCAACTCCACCGATAAGTAAATCGATACCTCCGTAGCTGCGAATAAGTTTTTCATAGTTTTTGCATTCTTTGGCAAAATCTTTAGCTTGTCCGTTTAATAAATGGATGTTTTGTTGTCTGGCATCAATATGTTGGAAAAAATTTTCCCATAAAGCATAGTGAAAACTTTTTACATCATTGTTTGGTAAACCGACATATTCAACCATATTGAAAAATACTACATTTTGAAAAGAAATTTTTCCTTTCTTGAACATTTCAATCAAAAGCTTAAACATTCCGAGCGGGGAGCTTCCGGCCGGAATCGCCATGACAAAAGGCTTTTCTTTAGTTGGGCGAGATGCTTTAATTTTATAAGCAACATAATCGGCAGCCCAGCGTGAGCATTTGTCATAATCCGAATTTATAATTAATCTCATTTGATGTTATCCTTTGCTATTACTATTTGTTATATATTAGGTAAAAATGCTAAACAAAAGGTAAAGCTTGACAGCAAAAAGTGCTATGTTAAACTTTCTCAAAGTATAATTAAAATTAAGGTCTTCTATGATTGATATTGAAATAGCAGATTTTACCGAGATATTTGAAAATAAAGATATGAGGCAAATGGATTTAGCTACAAGTTTGTTGATAAAAATTCATGATGGTTTGTATAATCAAACTTTTCCGTTGCCGAATGAACAGGAAAAAGTCGAATATTGGCTAGAAAATTTGAATTCAGGAGTTGAAAAAGGACAACATGTATATGTGGCGTTCGGCTATAATTTAATGAGTGAAAATCCCGAAGTTATAGGATTTGCTGTTGGAGGAATTGCCGGAAAAAGCAGTTGCGGATTGGTGGAATATCTTGTCAGAGATAAAAAATATTCGAAAGTGTTAAGCGGAAAACATATATGCGAATATGTAGAAAAGAGATTGCAAGATATAAACTCAAAAATAAATAATGAGCCGTTAAAAGCCATATTGTGGGAAGCAAACAATCCGGATAAAATAAACTATGATGAACATAATCCTGATCCGATGGTGGACTGTATGTCGCCTAAAAAAAGATGTGATTTGATAGAAAGAAAATATGGGGCTAAAAAAATAGGGATTGACTATGTTCAAGGTCCTCTATCACCTTGTAATAATGAAGAAGACATAAAAAACGGTATGTGTGAAACATTACTGTTATATATGTACAATGCCGATAATTATCATAATTTTAATGCTAAAGATTTATATGAATATATTTGTTGTTTTAATGAAGATGTAAACGGCGAGAAAAATCCTTATAATTTCGGGCATTGCGGAATGGATAAAATGATGAGACAGTTGCAAATAATGATAGATAATGATATTCCTTTGCTGTTAGAACAACAAACAGAAGAACAAATAAAAATGTTAAAAGAGGTGTGATATGTTTAATTGGTTTAAGCCTAAAATTTACAATTCCGGCTATCTGCCCGAAAAAGACGGACATAAAGTATATTTTATGGAAGCGGGAAATCCTAAAGGAGAGCCTGTTCTTATATTTCATGGAGGTCCGGGTGGTTCGGCTAAGATTAAACATACATACAGTTTTGACCGTAAAAAGTATCGTATGATACTATTTGATCAACGAGGCGGAGGAAAGTCGCTTCCGGCCGGAGAAATGAAAAATAATACCACCCAGAAGCTGTTGGAAGATGCCGAACGACTGCTTGAATATTTAAATATAAAAGGCGAAGTTATCGTAAAAGGCGGTTCTTGGGGTTCAACCTTGGCTTTATTATTTGCGATAAAAAATCCTAAAAGAGTAAAAAAACTTTTTGTTAGCCAGATTTTTTTGGCGGATAAAGCAGGTGTTGATTGGCTGGAAAATCAAAGCGGTTTGTTTTATCCGGACATGTTGGAAAAAATGAAAAATGAAACCCCAAATAATCAGTCGATAGCGAAAGCTTTTGCCGAAATGATAAATTCGGAAAATTTGGTGGAACAGGTTAAGGCCGTAAGTTTATATGGTCGATATGAATGGGTGTTGGGAAAACTAAATCCGTCGTTAGAATTCGGCGAAATTACGGCAGATGATATAGCTTCTACACGAGTTTACATAAATTATGCGGCAAAAGAATTTATGCTTGAAGACGATTATATTATGGATAATATCGCAAAAATTAAGCACATTCCGACTTTGATTGTTCATAATCGTCTGGATTTTGTTTGCCCTGTTCAGGGAGCTTATGATTTGCATAAGGCTATGCCTAATTCCAAATTGGTTATTGTTCCTGATATTGGGCATGGCAGTGATTTATTACAAAAAACAATTACAAAGGAAACTAAAGCATTTCTTTAGTGCTTTTGTCGCGGATGAAAATCCATAGCAAGCGAGTTGATGCAAAAACGAGTACCGGTTAAAGTCGGACCATCGTCAAAAACGTGTCCCAGATGAGAGTGGCAATTGGCACAACACACCTCTGTTCTTTTAGTTCCGCAACTGTAATCCGGTAATAGCTTTACACTTCCGGGAAGGGCAGAATCGAAACTTGGCCATCCGCAACCGCAATCAAATTTTTGTTCCGACGAGAAAATAGGGTTTCCGCATGCTGCACAAACATAAATTCCTTCTTGGCTAAATAAATAATATTTACCTGAAAATGCAGGTTCGGTTCCTTTGTGGCGTAAAATTTTGTATTGTTCTTCTGAAAGGTTTTGCATTTGTACATCCTTTATATGTTCAAAATATAGATATTATCTTTTTTGCTAAATTTAAGTATAAACTTTGGTTGTAATTCTACTGTTGATAGAAAAAATATAATCTTGATTTATATGTGTATCGTTATACTATGGTGTCATTAAAGTTAAACTATAGAGGATTAAAAAATGAAAGGTATTATTTTAGCTGGCGGTAGCGGTTCAAGGCTTTATCCTTTGACCAGTATTACCAGTAAACAGCTTTTGCCGGTTTATGACAAACCGATGATTTATTATCCGCTTTCAACTTTGATGTTGTTCGGAATTAAGGATATTTTGATTATTTCAACTCCGCAAGATACCCCTAATATTGAGCGTTTGTTTGGTGATGGTTCTCGTTTGGGAATGCATTTGGAATATCGAGTGCAAGAAGAACCGAAAGGAATCGCACAAGCATTTACAATCGGGGCGGATTTTATCGGTAATGATGATGTCTGCTTGATTTTAGGAGATAATATTTTCTATATGGGTGAGCAATTGAAACTGTTTCGCCAAGAGATTGCCCACAATCCCGGAGGTACCGTATTCGGCTATCACGTTTCTGATCCGGAAAGATTTGGTGTGGTTGAATTTGATAAAGATTTTAGAGCTATTTCCATTGAAGAAAAACCCAAGCAACCAAAATCAAATTATGCGGTGGTCGGTTTGTATTTCTATAAATCAGACGTTGTTGAAAAAGCTCGTAATTTAAAGCCGTCAGCTCGTGGTGAATTGGAAATTACAGATTTGAACAGAATGTATTTGGAAGAAGGACGCTTAAATGTTTTGCCGATGAAAAGAGGAAATGCATGGCTTGATGCAGGAACTCCGCAATCTTTGTTAGAAGCATCTAATTTTATCGGAATTATTGAAAAACGTCAGGATTTGAAAATTGCTTGTATTGAAGAAATTGCATATCGTAGAGGCTTTATTGATAATGAACAACTTTTGAAAATTATTGATGAGCTCAAGGATGGCACTGATTATAAAGCATATTTAAAACGAGTTTATGAGGATTATCATGAAGGTTTCTAAAACAGAAATTGAGGGAGTGTTCATTATTGAACCACAGGTGTTTGAAGATGAACGCGGTTATTTTTTTGAAAGTTACAATAAAGAGAAGCTGAAAGAACAAGGGATTGATTATGATTTTATTCAGGATAATCAATCTAAATCTAAGTACGGCACAATCAGAGGTATCCATTTTCAAAAAGGTGAGTATGCTCAAGCTAAATTGGTGCGTGTTTTAGAAGGTACAGTTCTTGATGTTGCGGTTGATTTGCGTAAAGATTCTCCAACTTTCGGAAAACATGTTGCAGTTGAATTAAGTGCTGAAAATCGTCGTCAGTTAATGATACCGAGAGGTTTCGGACATGGGTTTTCGGTGCTTTCCGAAACCGCTGTTTTTGCGTATAAATGTGACAATGTATATAATAAAGCTTCTGAAGGCGGTTTGCGTTACAATGATCCTAAATTGGGAATTGATTGGAAAATCGATACCGATAAAGCAATTTTATCTGATAAAGATAAGGTCAATCCGTTATTGGAGGAAATTGAATGTTTTTAGTTGTTGGTGCTAACGGACAACTCGGAAATGAGCTGCGTTTGTTGTTGCAGAACAAAGCCGAATATGTTGACAGAGAAGAGCTTGATATTACTGATGAAGCAGCAGTTTCTGACTATGTTACAAAAGACAAATATGAGGCGATTATAAATTGTGCGGCCTATACCGCAGTTGATAAAGCTGAAGATGAGCCTGAATTGGCTGAAAAAATAAATGTTTATGGTCCTAAAAATTTAGCCAAAACGGGAGTTCCGTTGGTTCATGTATCAACAGACTATGTTTTTAACGGACAAAATTATGTGCCATATAAGGAAGGTGATGAAACAGCTCCTCGTTCGGTTTACGGAGTTACGAAACTGGCCGGTGAAAAAGCTGTGATTGAAAATGCCTCAACAGCTGTGGTTATAAGAACAGCGTGGTTATATTCCGAATTTGGTAATAACTTTGTAAAAACAATGCAAAGATTGGGAGCTGAACGGGAAAGCCTTAATGTGGTTTTTGATCAAATCGGCTCGCCTACTTATGCTAAAGATTTAGCACAAGCTATTGTTGAAATTTTACCGCAGCTAAAAAAAGGTACTAAAGAAATATATCATTTTTCAAATGAAGGCGTTTGTTCTTGGTATGATTTTGCTGTGGAAATTATGAAAAAATCAAATTTGTCTTGTAAGGTTTTTCCGATTGAAAGTTCTCAATATCCGACAAAAGCCGTGCGTCCGTCATATTCAGTTTTAAATAAGAGCAAAATTAAAACTGATTTTGGGATAAAAATACGTCATTGGGAAGAAGCTTTGCAAGAATGTATTAATAATTTGAAGGGATAAGGAATATGAAATCTGTTTTAGTTACCGGTGGTGCCGGATTTATCGGTTCTAATTTTGTGCCATATATGGTGGCAAAATATCCGCAATATAAAATTATAAATTTGGATAAACTCACTTATGCCGGAAATTTGGATAATTTGAAAGAATGCGAAAATGCTGAAAATTATATGTTTGTGCAAGGTGATATTTGCGACAGAGCATTGATTGAAAAGCTTTTTGAAGAAAACGATATACGAGGTGTTGTTCACTTTGCGGCTGAAAGCCATGTAGATAATTCTATTTCAGGTCCGCAAGCTTTTATTGAAACTAATGTGTTGGGAACATTTACACTTTTGGATGTAGCCCGTAAATATTGGATGGATGCTCCTCATCAGGTTAAAGCTGGTTATGAAGATTGTCGTTTTCATCATATTTCAACTGATGAGGTATATGGTGCTCTGGGTGATACCGGTTATTTTACCGAAAAGACACCTTATGATCCGAGTTCTCCATATTCTTCTTCCAAAGCTTCTTCTGATATGATTGCTCGAGCTTATCACAGAACATACGGAATGAATATTACCGTATCTAATTGCTCTAACAATTATGGTCCGAAACAACATCCGGAAAAGCTTATTCCGAAGATTGTCTCAAATGCTTTATCCGGTAAAAATATACCGATTTACGGTGATGGTAAAAACGTGCGTGATTGGTTGTATGTGTTAGATCATTGTAAGGCGATAGATTTGATTTATCATAATGGTAAAAGCGGTGAAACATATAATGTCGGCGGACATAATGAAAAGAATAATTTGGAAATTGTGGATGCAATTTGTTCGATTTTGGATAAGGAACGTCCGCAAGCGAACGGAAAATCATATAAGGATTTAGTTGTCTTTGTTAAAGACAGGCCCGGACATGACAGACGTTATGCTATTGATGCGACAAAATTAACAACAGAACTAAACTGGAAAGCTGATGAAAATTTTGCCAGTGGCATTGTTAAGACGGTAGAGTGGTATTTGAAAAATGCGTAAATACAGTTTTAAATTATTCAGTAATAATGTGCAAAACAATCCAAACCTTGTTACTCAAGGTTTGGATTTTGTGCGTAAAAATGCGGATAGGATGTTTATTGAATTGATGGTGGTGCCGCAAACTCCTAAAAAAGATATTGATACTTTTGCAGATTGGGCAAAAGGTGTTGAAGTCAGAATACATGCTCCGCATAATGTTATGGGATTTGATGCCGGAGATAAAAGAAAAGAAAAAGAAAATTGCCAAATTTTATCTTCATCACAATATGCAGCCGATGTTTTGCAAGCTAAAACTATTGTAGTTCATGCAGGTTGCGGCCATGGAGTTGAATATTTGAAAGAAACTGCTCGCCAGTTTGAAATTTTTAACGATAAAAGAATTGTGGTAGAAAATCTGCCTCTATATGCCAGTGACGATGCTCCTTTGCACGGAACAACCGCAGAAGAAATAAAATATATTCAAGAGCAATGCGGCTGCGGTTTTTGTTTAGACTTTTCTCATGCTGTTTGTTCGGCTAATGCCTTAAATGCAGATATAGAAAAACATTTGTCAGATTTTTTTGCGCTAAAGCCTGATGTATATCATATTTGCGATGGTGATATTAAGAGTGTAGAAGACAAACACCTGCATTTTGGAGAAGGAAATTATCCGCTAAAACATTATCTGAATGATTTAACAGAAAAAAATGCCTATATTACAATGGAAACCGGCTATGGACGACCTGAAAATATAGATGCATGGGTTGCTGATTTTAATTATATTATCAATATGGAACAAGGAGAATAATATGCCGTTTTTAAAAGTTTGCACTAATGCAGAATTGAAAATTTCTAAAGAAGAGTTTGTTGAAAAAGCTGCTGAAATGATAGCTGTAGAATTGGGAAAACCGATAGGTTACGTTGTTGTGCTGTTGAATAAAAATGACAATATGTCTTTTGGAGGAAAATTAACTAATAAGGGAATTTTGTCGTATATGGAATCAATCGGTTTTGGTAATAAAAAAGAAATTTTAGTTTCTAAACTTACAGATTATTTTGCAAGTTCTTTTGCAAATGTAGAAATGAGAAATATTAACATTGTTACAATTGATATGCCGGCTTCAACGGTAGCAATCGGCGGTAACTTTTTAGGTTAAAACAAAGCTCCTCAATGAGGAGCTTTGTTTTTGATTATAAATAAAAATTTTATTTTTCTTCAATCACCGGAGTTTTGCGCATTAATGATGCGACAATTCCGGTAAAAATTACGCCGAAAGTAATGCACAAAGATTGTGCCGGTGTAACATGCCAACCGATATACGGCATAAAAATTTTGATACCGATAAATACCAAAATAATAGATAATGCCGGTTTGAGATAATAAAATTTGTGCACGGCAGCTTCTAATAAAAAGTATAAAGCACGCAATCCTAAAAGGGCAAAAATATTACTTGTATATACAATGAATATATCGTCGGTAATTAAGAAAATTGCAGGAATACTATCGAGTGCAAAAATAACATCCATTAATTCAATAATCATCAATGCAAAGAATAATGGGGTAATGTAGTGTTTTCCATTTTCTTTTACAAAGAAGTGACCGCTGTGAATTGTGGTTACATGAAAGATTTTGCTCAAGGTTTTATACAAGCCTGTTTCCTCAAATTTGGTATCTTTTTCGGTTTTGTGTATCATCATTTTGATACCGGTATAAATTAGGAATGCAGAGAATACATATAATACCCAGTGGAAATTTGTAATGAGTGCTTCGCCGACCAAAATTAGAATAGCTCTCATTACGATAGCTCCTAAAATTCCCCAAAACAAAACACGGTGTTGATACATACGAGGAATACCCAATGAGGCAAAAACAACGGACATAACAAATATATTGTCAAGAGAAAGGCTTTTTTCTACCAAAAATCCGGTAAAGAATAACATACCTTTTTCTGAGCCTTGTTCAATCATAACAAAAACACCGAAAAGTAATCCGGCAGCAATATATATTATACAAAGCCATAATGTATGTGAAAACACCGGAACTTCGTTTTTGCGATTCAGGAAAAATAAGTCCCAAGCAAGAAGAACAATTACCGCAATACCAAAAATTGCCCACATTGTATTGGTTGATACGTGGGGAATTAATTCTGCAAGTTTTTCCATTTAAAAAGTCCTTATAAATATTTTAAACTATTGTCCTTTTATACTCAAAAAATATTTTTATCAATCAAAAATTTTTACTCTTGTTTCTATCGGATTTATTTTTTTTATACAAGGAATCGCTTCGATACTGCCAAATGGCATTTGAGAAATCAGGTGCCATTCGTTAGGCAAATTAAATTGTGTTTTTATATCTTCTTCTATAAGAGGGCTGTAATGTTGAACAGAAGCTCCTATTTTATTTTCTGCCAGAGCTAACCAGACCATATATTGTAACATTCCGGAAGATTGTTCTGCCCATGTAGGAAAACTTTCTGCATATAAAGGAAATTTTCTTTGCAACGCACTGATAACACTATAGTCTTCAAAAAATAAGATTGTTCCTAATCCGTTTTTAAACGAATTAATTTTTGCAATGGTTGAATTTACTCTTTCCGGAGGAGTAACTTTATTTAAGGCTTTCATAGTTATATCCCACATTGTGTGATATGGTTCGTTATATAAAATAACAATCCTACCGGATTGAGAATTAAAAGCAGTCGGAGCGTTTTCTATTGTTTTTTTTATAAGATTGCTGATTTCTTCTTGGGATAAAATTTGACGATTTCCCAATGAATATATGGAACGTCTATTTTCAAAACTCTTAATTATTGACATTTTTATACTCCTTATCTGTTATAGAAAATGTAAGAAGAATAAAAATAAAATCAAGGTTTATTTAGCCGAGTTTCTCATAATTTCGGTAATGGTATTAATGCTGTCCGGTTGACGAATATCCTCGTTTATTTTGTTATTACGTTCAAATCCGCATTTTTGACATTGATGTACTATTTGATATCCTTTTTTAGAATTATAAATAATTTTTATGGGTTTCATAATGCCGCCACAATCACTGGCTCTGTCTCCGGGGATAATATCGACATGCAAAGAATATAAGCAAAAAGGGCAATGATTACGATAACTTCCGTCGGTTAACGGCAAAACTTCTTTACCGCAATTTTGGCATATAAAACCGGTGTTTTCGAGTTCTCGACTCATAGACTATTCCTTTGCATAAAAAATTTTTCCGTTTACATCTTGTCCGTTTTCGTAGCGTAAAATTATATCGTTTGATACAATATTTTTATATCCGCATTGTTGCAAAATTTTGTTTATATATTTTTCATTATGAACGTAACGTCCGTTAGGTTTTAGTTCATAATCTGATTTTGAGCGCTTGTCAATTGCAACTGAAAATGCAAGTGGCCGAGGATATATATTTTTTATCAAATCAGAAACATCGCCGATGTATCCCAACACATCTCCGGCAACCACCAAATCCGCTTCCGGCAGATTTTTGCAATATTCGATAATATCGGCATTTTCTAATTTTTCATATATATTTTTATTTTTTGCTTTTTGAAGCATTTTTTCCGATATATCTACACCGATAATTTTATTATCGGGTGTTTTGATTTTTTCAGCCAACAATCCGGTTCCGCATCCTAAATCAATAACCGTTCCCTTTACGGAAGAAACGATTTTACTGATTGCATCGGGAATATTATAATTGATATTATTCATAACCTGCTCATAGTTATCAGCAAATAAGTCAAACAAGTGTTTGCTATATTCGGAACATGAATTACTTTTCTTTCCTTTGAAAGATAAATTGATGTGTTTGGCAAATTCATTATCAGGATAGCTTTTAAGCCAATTTTCGGCAATCTTTACAGCAAGTTTTTTATCCTTGTTATGAAGCAAAATTAAAGTTTCGGCAATGTTGAGCGAATATTCTTTATTATCACAATCACGATTTAGAGCATTGAGAAACAGACCTAAGGCTTCATCATATTCTCCCATACTGCGATGTAAAATTCCTAAATTGTTGCTTACTACTGCTGAAGCCGGATTGATGATTACTGCTTTTCGATATTCTTCCAGTGCTTCACTTAAGCGATTTTGTTGATAGAGCATATTAGCATAGTTAAGGTGAGCATCAAAATTGTCGGGATTTATATCGAGAGCTTTTTTATACATTTTTTCAGCTTGTTCGCTGTCTTTTTCTAAATTGGCCAAATTTATGATTGCGGTTACCGAATTAGAATTTATTTTAACGACGTTCTTAAAATATTTTTCAGCATGTTCTTTTTGATTATTTTGTAAACAAAGCTCTCCGGCCAATAATTTATAATTTTCACAAGGACATATTTTATCGGCTTCTTCCGCATAATTAAGAGCTTCATTATATTTCTTTTGTTCTCGATATAATAGTGACAGATAATAAGGAATGGTGTCATTATCGGAAAACTTTTGTTTTAACTGTATAAGCTCATCTATGTCATCTTTCAGATAAGCCAGATTAGCCATTGCTTCGGGATAATTCGGTGCATAAGCAAGAGCAAGATTAAACATTTCGGCGGCTTTTTCGTTGTTGCCTCTGATTGCATATATTTCACCTAAAGCGTTATATCCTTCTTTTGTGTCCGGTTTTAATTTTATTACCTTATTATAAGCAGTTTCGGCTTCGATATATTTTCCCATTGCTGATAAGGACCAACCCAAATTGAAATAAAATTCAAAATTGTTAAAGTCATTAATGATTGCTTTTTCAAAATATGCCACAGCTTCATTGTGCAATCCTCTTGATTGAGCAATAATTCCCAATAAATTTAATATATTGGGTTGGTTAGGGGCTGTTTGTAAAATTTGACGATATATCAGTTCGGCAGCATCAAGATTATTTTGTTGGTGAAGTTTTAGTGCTTGTTGTAACATAGAATCATAAGACATTTAATTCCTCCTTGATATCGGCAATTATTTTTTCGAACATATCGTATGTAAGCACTCCGGTATTAATATTGTAGCGAGATGTATGATAAGAATTAAATAGTATCATATTTTCTTTAGATAGATAATGTTTTGCTCCGTGCTTAAATTTAAACGCAGATTTTTTATATCCCAGAGTTGTCAGCAGAGTGTTATGAGCAACTGTTCCTAAAACCAAGATTATTTTAAGATTGGGCATGTTTTTTATTTCATCTTGCAAAAACCGGCGACAATTATTGGTTTCTTCAGCGACAACCTTATTTTGTGGAGGAACACAACGAACGGCATTTGTAACACGAGTATTAATAAGTTCAAAACCATCATCAGCTTTTTTAAGATATTCTCCTTTGGCAAAACCAAATTTTTTTAAGCACGGATAAAGCACATCTCCCGCATAATCGTTGGTAAAAGGTCTTCCGGTTTGATTTGCTCCGTTAAGCCCCGGTGCCATTCCGATTATTAATATTTGGGCGTTTTCACTTCCGAAAGATGGAACAGGCGCATTATGATAATGTGGAAATTTCGCTTTATTTTGGAGGCGAAAGTCAACTAATCTGGGGCAAAGATTGCAATTTTTATCGGGACATAACATTTTTTTCTCCATTATTTTCATCAATTTATCATATTTTTTTTTATTTGCACCCTTTAATTTAGAATATCAGCACATACATTAACAAATGACTAGCTTAATTAATATCTGTTTAATTAAATGGAGTTTATAAAATGAGAAAAGTATTGCTTTTAGCAGGTGTAGCAACCTTAGTTTCATTTAACGCAAATGCGTTTGATTTTATGAAAAATGTTAGACCGTATATTGGTGGTGACTATGTATATTCTTATGCCGATTATAAAAATACCGGACATAAAATGACACGTAGTTATAACTCATTAGGAGCGAATGTCGGTCTTCGTATGGGTAAATATTGGGGACCTGAATTTTATTATCAACAAGCATTTAAGCGTACAGCACATACAGCAGACGGTAAGGTAAGAAATAAATTCTTCAGTTATGGTATGGATTTATTCGGATATGTACCACTCGGTTGTGAAGGTAAAGTAGATGCTTTGGTATCTGTTGGTTTTGGTGATTATAATGTAAAGACCGAACACAAGGGACACAGTAACGATACTAACAAAATCGGTTATCGTTTCGGTTTAGGTGCTCAATATAATATGACAGATAACTGGTCTATGCGTATTATGGGAAGATATAATTATATCGGTACCAGATATTTGGATAATACTTGGGAAGCAACCGCAGGTATCAGATATACATTCTAAAGTATAACTATATATAACTAAAAACCTCCGACAGAAATTCGGAGGTTTAATTTTATGGTAAGGTTTTGCGTAATATAATATGTTATATTGTGCGGAGATAAAAATGAGCAAGAAGTTTTTTTATATAATGTCTGTATTGCCATGGTTGTTTACAACGGCTTGTAACAGCGAAGAAATAAAGCCGGAAGTTGATAATATTTTAGTGGAAAAGGCAAATCGCAAACTATATTTACGTAAGGGCAATGAAGTGGTGCGTGAATATTCAATTGGGTTGGGAGGAAATCCGATTGGGCATAAACAACAAGAGGGTGATAACAGGACGCCGGAAGGAAGTTATATTATCTCGGGGCGTAATCCTAAAAGTTCGTATCATTTATCTTTGCGAATTTCATATCCTAATGAACAAGATAGAAAATCCGCAAAAGAAAGAGGTGTTTCTCCTGGAGGAGATATTATGATACATGGCTATCCTAACAAAGTTCCGAGTTTTATGGCACAATTTTTGAAAAACAGAGATTGGACGCAAGGTTGTATTGCCGTATCAGATGATGAAATAGAAGAAATTTGGGATTTGGTGGAGAATAATACACCGATAAAGATCCTTCCGTAAGATAATAAAAAAGGTTGATAATCTCTGATATCAACCTTTTTTCGTTTTAATTGTAATGCTTTCTTTTTGTTGGGAATAACTTTTTGTTTATACAGTCCGTTATGAAATAACTCATAAGCACCGACATCAAAGGGCTTAAACCTTTTCTTTTTCTTATTTTTCATTTTTCCTCCTTTTTGTTATTTGGTCTTATTCAGTTTGCTTGCTAATATTATTGATGTTGTTTGAGAGTTATTTTCTGTTCCGGAATTTTTGCCGGCATCTATTTCGGCTTTTTTATCAGCATCTATATATCCTTTTTTATCAAGCATTTGTTCAAATTCTGCTTGAGTGTATAGGGTAGGGCGAACTTCTGTTTCAAAATGTTCTTTTGCATTTTGGCGCCATTGACTGAAATTTTGCTCAAGTTTATTATATTCTTCCTGATAATTTAAGTCGGGGTACATTTGTTTGATTTCTTTTATTTTGTCGTATGTTCTGCTATCGTATCCGTAGGCTTGTTCTATAGGTTCTTGACTGATAATATTGTTAACATATTGCATTAATAAGTTATAATCTTCCCCTGATATGCCGTTTACTTGCGCATAGATTTGTGTTAATTTATTATAATTTTCTTTAGCCTTACTTACATCATATCTGACTTCATCAAACACGCCTTTGTTTTTAACTGCAATAGTACAATCGCTATCTATTTTGGCATTCGGATTTACAGATATATTTTCTCCGTTTTCATCTTTAATCGCATTCCCGTTTTTATCAAGTAATATATTCATCGGAATTTTGCTGGATGCTAAAATATTATTGTCGGTAACTATCTGTCCGGTTTGGGCATCAAACATACAATTAAAACTAATCTGGCTGCTATGATTGAGATAAGACTGTATTTTATATGTTTTGTCTGCACTCATTACTTCATAGCCGCCCACATATTGATATGAAAATTGTCTTGTTACTGTTTCGGGAGTGTATTCTGATGTTGAAGCTGCCAATAATTTTGTTGAACTGATTTCTCCCATATAATGCCTTATATTTATACGTTCCCTTTTAGATTTAAATTCTTTTATGGTTTCATCCATTGACTTATCTTTGTTTTCATTTTTCATTTCTAAAACTTCTTCAAAAATGTGAAAACGTAATTGATCATTTATGGTCATAGGATATAGTTCTTTACGAAATGATGACAGAATACGATGTCCGTCTTCATGTTCTTTTACTCCGTTTGAGCGGTTTTCTAAATTTATTTTTTGTTCAAAGTCTTTAGCTTGTTTGTTTTTATCTCGTATAAGAATTTGATTAATAACGATAGCATTGGCTCCGTCATCGTAATATGCAGAATGACCGTTACTTTTATTCAATTGAGCACTTTCTATGTCGCTGACCTCACTAATATGATAAAAAATTTCTGCTCGTGGTCGCAGAGTGGTTATTTGAGCAACTCTATTTTCGGCTTCTGTATTGATATAGCTCGCGGTAGGTGTTTGTGTTTCATTCGGAGTAGGGGCTTCTTTGGCAAAAGATACTCCAATATTCAGCGTAGCTGCAGCTATAGCCGAAGTCATACGTAATCGTCTGCCATTGTTTGAATGCAGCTTTTTTCCATGAAATTTGACCAGCCTATCAAACACGCTCATAGTTTTTTATATATTCCTTTCTTTTGTTTGTGTAATGTCTGACTGTGATAATAAGTTAATTTTACATCTTGTAGGAATTTTGTCAAGTTTTTAGACGATATTTGTTGCGTTCGATACTGCTCTCATTGGCTTAAAGCCAACCGGCATACTCCGTCTGCCTTTCGTTTGTAGTCGAACCCCTCCACCCGTGGTTCGTATCCGTTTCTTCGAAACTTTAAAACAAAAAAGCACCATAAAGGCGCTTTTTTGTTTTAATGGCGG
>JAGBDC010000010.1 GCA_017937705.1 Alphaproteobacteria bacterium | reverse complement strand
TTCGCGATTATTTTGTTGTGCCAACTGTCTTAATTTGTTTTTTTGATTCTGTTCCACATAAGGTATTTGTATTTCGTTTGCTTTATTTGCTAAAAACCATTCTACAAAACTGTTCGCCGTCAGTTTGTAGCCATTTTGCAAAGCAATATCAAACTGTTCTCGTTGAACTTTTTTAAGATATTCCCGAAATGGCGCATACTTTTGGTCTTTAATGTCTGATTTTCGTTTGGCTTCCGAACGCGTGTGACATTCTATAACAGATTCTATGGTATCATTACGTCTTTCACTCCATTCGGCTCTTGCTTCTTCCAACGTATCCGCAGCCCAAGATAATATTTGCAGTTGCAATTCTTTATTTTGGTGCAGTTTTTCGTTTTTTAAGCACATTGCATCAAACTTGCGCAATGCTTTTGGCGGTAAAATCTCTTTGTAATCCATCTTTGCTCCTTTCCCAAAATAAGATTTATATTATTTAGTTAGGGAATAGAATATGCAAATGCAAGACCATAAATTTTATAGTTCTTTTCCTTTATTCAGCATGTTTTTAACTTCTTCTATGGTTATTATATCGTCATCGGTAAATGTTCTAATTATATCGAGTGAAGACAACCACATAAATAACAAAAAGCCGTCAGATTTGACGGCTTTTTGTGTAATCGGTTGTTTAATAAGGTTAGTCCATCCAAGACTCTTCTATACCCGGTGATAATAATGCATCTTTTCCAAGAACGATCTGACACTGGAGCATAGGCTTTCCAAGACTTCTATCTCTGAATTCCGCATCTTTATAATTATTATACTTTAAGACTTTGTAAGTAAAAGAATACTCTTTTCCCAAATCATCTCTATCAAGGTATGAATTTAAGTAAAGAAAACGCCATTCATCTACGATAACCGCAGGATAAACTGCTACATTGCTGTCGTCTCGTTCGTCGATATAATCCAAAAAAATTTGTCCTATCTCGTCCTCATCTTTATAATGTACTTCTCTCATATGGAAAGAAGCATTTGTAGATAATATGAAGTATAAACCACCATCATCCGAAGATAAACCATCACCATACGGGGCATATTCATATCTTTGCCCGTAAAGTAAATACATCCAAGCAGCTTCTATGTATTTGCCGTGTATAAATTCATTTTCATTGCAAAGAGCAACTGAGAAATTCATTGGAAGAGCAGGCTCGAAAAGATATTTGGTTAAGTTATGGTCCTTGTATTTTTCATCCAACCAATTTTTTATCATAACCATAGCATCTTTCCAGTGACGAGCTGTTCCGATAGGAGTGAAGAAGTTGATAATGAAACGAGCAATACCGTTTGTATCAGTTATCAAATCCAAAAAACCTACGGCTTTTGACACATCTTGCGTAATCATAAGATTTTCATCTACATAGCAGAGGTTTTGAAGCAACCTTTTTCTGTCATAATTTTTAATGTGATCCATAAGCAATAATATTTTTGTGTTAATAATTTCATTTTGTCCGTATATTATATCTGTTTCAAGCTTAAAATCAAGCATAATTTTGTCTAAAAACACTCTTTGCCAGTTGATTTTTAAGATAAAAAATTGTATAATTTGTATAGGTAAAGATGAGGAGTTGGCGTTATGAGCAGTTTGTTTGGTAAATTATCCGCAGATGAACAACGTTTATTGGATTGTTACGAAAGCCAAATCCAAGAAAAAAGAATTACTCGCTCCGTAGATGATATGACATTTGATAAGTTATTTTTATTAGCTGAAGCAAGATTAAGAACTGCTAATGGTAATGATATAGATGACAGTTACATAGCAAATCAAATAAATCATTTTACTCAATACCCTAAAGATTATACATATTGGTTAGATACATTAGTAGACAAATTTTATGAATCCCAAAAAATTACCAGTTATAATGCAACAGAAAATGATGATTTATCAGCATCCTCTCACAGAAAACAAAATTTTATCAATTATACTACGAATAATACGAATGCTATGACGTCCACCAGTAGCGATGAAAGCCAGTGGATTTTTAGATCTCCGATTGATCATAATATGAAAAAGAATGACCATCGTTGGGCAATAAATGCCAGAGCGGATATAGAACTTATAAAAAAATTGGATGAGTTTGCAAAAAAACATGATATGCACTATAAAATAGCTAACTCACAAAACTGGAACTCACGTATGGACTCTATTGTCATATATTCTCCACACCCAAAAACAAAAGAAGAAACTGAAGAATTAAAACAAATTGTTGCTCCATACATCAGACGTTCTCGCCCTGAATTGACAAATAAAATGGATGGAGAAATGGTGGCTGATGGATTGTTTGTAGCAAAAGAAATGGATAAACAACAATGTATTAATTTATGTTTTGAAATAAAAAAAGTTCATCCCGAGTTAGCTAATATCGCAGCAAGAAAAGTAAAAGAAAATTTAGGTTCTAATCCGTATAATCCTCTGAGCCTCGGAGAATTTCAAAATTTAAGTAAAATAATGGGAACGCTATTATCCGAAAAAGCTAAAGCTAAATCCAGATATTTAAGATCACAAATACAAACTTCATCCACTGCTCCTGTTCCCATACCAGCACCTGCTCTGGCGCAACAAAAAACAGACAAGACAAATGATGCTCAAACATCTACAATATTTAAGGCTCAGCTTGACAAAGGTATGAAGGATATCAAACTACCACCGGAATCTCGTTTATCTTTTGCTCCTAATATTGAAAAAGTAAGCATACAAAGAGATAAAAACGGTGTAATACATATCATAGGAAAAAGTGCTGACGGCAAACAAAGCGTTCACTTCAAATATGGAAACAAAAATGCTAAAATTGAAATTATCAATGAAAAAATGGCTCGTTCTTATCGTTGTGAAAATGGGACTAATTGGAGCTTCCGAGATTTAAAATCACCTACAGGCACTCGTTATATGGACAATAGTGGTGTAGAGTATGCAAAAGAATTTTCTGGCATTATGGAAATAGCAAAATATCAAACAGAAATGATTGCCAGAGCTACAATGCAAACAACCCGTAAATAACAGGAATATTTTAATGATTGAAGACGGAGCAATAATCGCTGAAGATGTAAAAATCGGATATAACACAATAATAAAATCAGGGGCAAAAATCGAAAAAGGAACGGTTATCGGCGATTTTTGTTATATTGATTCAGGTGTTACAATCGGTGAAAATAATTTTATCGGTACTGCTGTTCATATCAAAGGTAACGTATTTATCGGCAATAATAATCATATTTTAGATAATACCACAATCGGACTATCGGGAAAGCATATAGGCTATCATTTTTATAAAGGTAAAGTTATTATCGGAAATGGAAACTTTATCAGTAACGGATGTAATATAGATTGCGGAAATAACTATTTATCACAAAAATATCCTAATTTGTTAAACTACTCACTTGTTGATTTAGATAATGATAAAAATCTAGAAGATGCCACCATTATCGGGAACAGATGTTATATTTTAAACAATGTAACCATTCATCATAATTGTCGTGTTGGTTTGGGAAGTATACCAAATTGTGACGAAGAATATGATACCGTAATTTGTACCGGTTGTTGTCTAAACGGTTTTGTGCAGGTTAGAAAAGGAGCAGAACTCAGCAGCGGAACTTTTGTCAGAGAATTTGCATCTTTAGGTGAAGGATGTTTTACGGCAATGTTGCAATATGTTGTAAAAGATGTTCATCCGTTTGCATTTATATTAAAAAACAGAAATATAAAAAGGGCTGACAGATTGATTGAAAAATTCAATTGCTCAGAAGAATTCATCAAAAATCTTACTGATGAATTTAACCAAAAACGAAGCGGTCGATTGAATATGTATTAAACCAGTTCAAAAGAATTTATTGATATTGTTGGCGAAGCCCGTTTTTCATTTCTCTTGGACATAATTTCTTTTTCTAAATTTTTACTGGCTTCGCTATTAGGATCATTGTAACCTTTTCTTTTTTTCCACATGGTATATTTAGGATTTTCTGTTCTTACCCCATTTTTTCGAGCAGTCAAAAAATAGGTATTGGAATAATTGTTTGCACAATATTCATCAAAAGTTTCACTTGGCTGTCTCCCTGTTTTGATTTCCATGTCATATTTTTGTTCGTACAATTCTCTATTATATTCTCTTGCCATACAATTTTCTTTTTCAATGGCTAACATCATTTTGGCGTTTCGAACATATTGGTCAACCGGATTGGGAATAACCGACAAACTAAATTTATCCGTTCCCAACTTTCCGCTATATTCTTTATATCCGTCAGCATTTCCGTTATGCACAAAGTTGTTTAAGCAACCTTTTGTAACTGCCATAACAACTGCATTTGGGTATATTTCTTGAAACATTTTGTTATCAGGATAAAGTTTTTGAAATTCGGCAATAAAAACATCCATTTTTTCATATTTATTTGATTGTTTAATCTCTTCAACAGCTTCCGTAAATTGTTTTTGAAGCTCGGGATGATTATCATTGGTACAAATTCTGTCAATTTTAGTTTTAAGCGTATAATCCGTTAGTGCATATCGCAATTCGGAGTGGGTAAAATCACTTTCTTTTGTGATAACATCTGTACCAACCGGTTTAAATGCAATTACTGATTTTTGATTTTCTCTAAAATAAAAGTCTAACATTTTTTTACCTGCCGAATAAGCCTTACGATATTCTTCAGGAGATAAATTTTTAGCAGCTAAATGTTCTTGAAACTTTTCCGTAAAGTGTTCGTTAGCAGAATATGGTTCTTTATGAGAATGAGCATCACCACCAAGACTATAAACCAGTCTTTCCGGTGCATATAAAGCATAACCGAAACTGGCTTTACTCAATTCGCAAAACAATAGATTTCCTGTTTGATAAGGTTGATACAACCCGACTTTTCTCAATGTTTCATATTCTTCTTGAAATAATTCTTTCTTTATATCAAATCCGTTAGTTCTTATTTCATCAAGCAATGCACCATTAAATGAGTGAGTATGAAAGCGATTATTGGCACAATTTAGTCCTATTGACTTTAATACCAAAGCAGTCTGCTCCCAACTCAAAGGCTCTTTCATATTTTGTTTTTGCATGTGATGTTGCATAATAGACGGAAGAACATGGTCTGCAAAAAAAACTTGCATCCCTTCCATTTTTTGATTACGTTTTGGTGCTTGATATATCTTATCCGAATATTTAATAAAATCTGTCGCCAGTTTTTCTACCATTTCTTCAGACATATCTCCGGTAGCTGTAACATAGGCCTGCAAAATATTTCCGAAATATTGAAAATTCGACGTAGCTCTTGATAAGGATGAAGAGTTGTTGAGCATATCTTTTACAACAGGATTGTTATATGCCATTTCAAAGTATGAGCTAATATCTTCTTTGCTTAATTTTTCAATTTCATATTTATCCCATCTGATTTTTTGCATATCTACCCCTTGTTACAAGCTACTATACAAGGATAACATAAAAATTGATTATGTGCAATTTAAATCAAAAAAAGAGCCGAATAAAAATCGGCTCTTTGAAATCAGAACAAAAGGTTAGCGATTCACATAAACCTTGTCTGCTCTCTTGATAGCTATTCTCATAAAATCATCAGAGAGGGACAAATCATCTTCCGCCGTAATTTTGTAGCAACACATCGTTTCATCAAAATTTTCCATTTCGTGAATAACGGCATACTTTTCGCCTTTTTCAGACTCAAAGATTTCGGCGTTAACGCCATAACCGCGGTCATAACCAAAAGTAAAAGTTTTGATTTTCAACTCACTACCTTTACGGACAGAGCTACAATGTTCAACACGACCTTGTTTAATGAGCAGAAGCTCATTTTGGCCTTTGTGGTTCAAGCAAACTGCGACATCTAAGTCTTCATGCAGGGTACCGCCAGAATAGCTTATTGCTTGATAGCGAGCACATTCTACAAACTCGATACGCCGAAAAGAGTCCGACACAAAATCATACTGTCTGATAACAACTCCGTTGTCATACTTAACCACTTGATTACGAGAAACTTCTTGAGCTTTCATACGCTAAAGTTTTAAAGGATTAATTATATAATGAAAAATTATGTCAATGCATTTTTTATATCATTTATTATTTTATTTGCAACAAAAAACACCGCCCTAAACGGACGGTGTTAATCGGCATAACAGAAAAAGTTATCTTCTTCTGCTTGTAGAGTTCGAAGTACCCTGACGAGAACCACTCTGATTTTGTGGAGTTCTTACTGCTCCGCTCTGCCCCCTGAAAGAAGATGAACCTGTTCTTACAGATTGTCCCTTAGGCGGGGTTGGACGAGAAGAAGAACCAACATTACCATTGTTGTTTCTCGGTGGGGTTGGACGATGTGAATTTCCGACATTGCCGTGATTATTGCCAATCGGTCTTTGGTGATGCGAATTTCCTACATTTCCATTGTGATTTCTCGGAGGATTGTGAGGATGATTCACACCATGATTAGGCCTTGAATGGTTATAATCATGATACGGCGGATTTGGATGATGCATATGATTAGGCTTAGGTCTCCACGCAGGAGGAGTACTGTGTCGCCAGAACCAATTTCGCAAATCCAAGCATCTTAAATTGCTAACTGCATAGTGAATGTCCCAGAAAGATGGTCGTGTATAAAGTTCTACCGTAATTCCACTCGGATAATAGAACCAATCACGACGTTTTCCTACAACATAGTAACCTAAAACACCCTCATATACATAGGGGCTGTAGCTGATAATTACATCATTGCCGATAGACCAAGGTTTGAGCTCCGGAAGATGATGATAAGAATAGCCATAAGGCGTCACGAGCAGATAGCCTCTGTTAGTTTCAAAAACAGAGTATTGGTTAAAATGCCACTGATTGTCAGTTAAAACCACTCCGTCTTCCAAATACACATTGTCGAGATAACTCTGTGCGCTAACGGTGGTAAGAGATGTCATTACGACCGCAAGCATAAGAAAAATCTTTTTCATAGCGGATAATAATTTATATTGTTAGACATAATTTTTACTTATTTCTTCTATTTTAGTCTAATTGATTTTAAATTTCAAGCATAAAATACGCAATATGAAAAATGTAACAAATCTTACATTTTTATACACTTGATAAAGTCGGTTCTATGATCATCTAACAACAAAAGGAGGCAAAATTGCCCCTATTTGTCATTGAGAGCGACGAAGTGTTGCGAAACAATTTAGAAATATTATACTTTATAAAACCTATGGATTACCACGTCGCTATCGCTCCTCGTAATGACAGTATAGAAACTGGATTGCCACGAAAATCAAAGATTTTTCGCAATGACAGGACAGAATGTAGATTACCACGTTGCTTTGTTTTTTGTAATAACAAATACGATAATAAAAAAGGCGGGGATAAAACCTCACCTTTTTAGTTTTGCCTATCTATTTTGGTTTGATTATTGCTAATGTTTTATTTTGTTCCTATTTTCCACGGATTAGCTAATATTTCGCTTAAACCTAATTGGTCTCGATATAAAACTACCACCGCAATTATTATCAACAAAACAGTGAATGCAATCAATGAGCTGATAACTTTTGATGATGTTTCAGGAAGTTTTATTTCAATATTTTTTTCTCTTGTATAAAAAGCATAAATTCGGCAAGCAGATATAATATAAATAGGACGGAAGATAACCATTATAAAAGTCAATGTTACGACAATCGGGAAACCGGTAATAAAATAAAACGAATATATTGTATTATGTTCTCCGCCCATCTTTGGTATGATTTGTGTAGTTGCCATTAGAATAAATGTTCCAAGATAACATGCTATTGCCAAAATCCAACAGATGGCCGAATAGCCCAAACGCAATTTTGCCAGTTGTACAAATTTATTTTTAAGCAAAGATAACGAATCTTTACAGGCTTCACTGACACTTCTTCCGCAAATAAGAGCCGGCATAAATCCTAATGAGGCCATTTTCCATGCTTGATAGATTATTTCATTTCTTATTTTTACCGAACGAGGGGTTCTGTCATTTTTTTTGGGCAAACGTTCTAAAATTCGCAAAACTGTCCACCAACCGTCAAGCCAAGAAAAAATCCACATAGTCCAAGATCTGTGCATAACAATTTTCAAACATTCGGCAATGGTGGAAGGTTTGCCTTGAAAACGCAAAATATATGAGGCTCCCATACACGAGGTTAAAATCCCTAAAGGATAGGCTACAATACCTACACAAACAAAAGACCACACAAGTAAAATTATATCTAATATACTCGCTCCGTCATCACAATCATTTTTAATTTCGTCCCATACCTCTTGAGGAATCCAATTAAGCATTTGTGTCCACAAAAAATATCCTAACCCGACAACAGCAAGCTGTAAAAGAGCAAATAATATATTTTCCTTCTCAGAAAAAATAAAATGCAAAGATGCGCAGCCGCTACGGAAGAAACCTTTGCAAGATTCTGTTTTGCTTGGACATTCTGCCTCTTGATAATTAGAATAAGCCCCGTCTTTTAATGAATATATTTCTTGCTTTATTTCCGATATTTTCATTTTGTGTTCTCCTTGATATGAAGTATATATGAAAAATATTAAATATCAATTTACTTTTATTTTAAATGAGTTAGTCTGTCGTCATTATAAATTTTAGAAAGGAAAAATTATGTTACACCCATGGCATGGAGTTAGTAGGGGCGAAAATGCTCCGGATATTATTACGGCGATCATCGAAGTTCCCAAAGGTTCACAAACAAAATATGAGCTGGATAAATTAAGCGGACTTCCAAAGGTTGATCGTATTCTATACAGCGCCGTTCACTATCCGGCTAATTATGGTTTTATTCCTCAGAGCTATTGTGAAGACAATGACCCTTTAGATGTTTTGGTATTGTGCCAAGAAGCGGTATTACCCCTATCAATTATGCGTGTTCGCCCGATCGGGGTTATGAAAATGGTCGATCAAGGAGAAGCCGACGATAAGATTATCGCAGTGCATGTTGACGATCCGGAATTTGCTCACTATCAGTCTATTGACGAATTGCCCCCTCATAGCCTAAAAATTTTGCGTCGTTTTTTTGAAGACTATAAATTGTTAGAAAACAAAGAAGTAAAAATTGAGCAATTTTTAGGGGTTAATGAAGCAAAGCAAATTATAAATGACGCATTTAAGCTATATGATGAACATAAAACAGAACTTCCGGGATATGAGGAATAGAAAATGGAAAATATTTTTCGTTATTCAATAAAAGCAATCATTATCAAAGATAATAAACTGTTGGTAGAAAATTGCGATTATGGTCGAGGTCGTTTTTCAAAACTTCCCGGTGGCGGTCACCAATGGGGCGAAACAATGGAACAAGCCTTGATAAGAGAATGTAAAGAAGAATTGTGTATTGATGTGAAACCAACAAGATTGGTATTAGCACGTGATTATATTGCTAAAAACCACAATACAACTATTGATAACCCGAATTTTCATCAGGCGGAATTGATGTTCGAATGTGAAGTCGATGATTTCTCAACTCTTTGCGTCGGAGATGAACCTGACAGTGAATCTGAAGAAATAAAATGGATTGATTTGGATGAATTGGAACAATCAGATTTTATTCCGAAAGCAATAATTCCTCACTTAAAAAACTTGAAAAACATTAAAGAAACTATTGTTCTCGGAGATGTTAATTAGGATAAATTTTTACAACAAAGCAATCTTTATCGCTTGAACATTCAAAACGGCAGTTATGTATTGAGGCAATTTTTTTGACAATAGAAAGTCCCAAACCACTGCCGTTTTCTTTTTGTCCCGATGGTCTGAAAAAACGTTCGCCCAAACGCATTATATGTTGTTTATCAATGTCTGTTTTATTGTTAGTTACGGTCAAACAATCTTCGGATACATTAATTTTTATATCAGCCTGCATATCACTGTAGCGAGTGGCATTATCTATTAAATTACGCAACATTAAAGAACATAAAAAAGCATTACCATATTGCAAAAAACTTTTATCGGCAATTTGATATTCTACACTAAGCTTTTTATTCTCAATCATTGATGATTGCTCGTCGATTATGGCTGAAATGATAACTTTCCAGTCGATAATATCATTTGCTTTGTCTTGTATATTATTATCCAATTTAGAAAGAGCCAATAACTGCTCCACTAAGCGACTTCCCCGCTCTACTCCTATTTTAAGGTTAGATAAAGACTTTGCAATGCTTGCTTTATCGTCTAATGAGAGTTCCGCAACTTCCAAATGTACTTTTAGCGCCGTCAACGGGCTTCGCAACTCATGAGCTGCATCAGAAATAAAGCTGCGTTCATGTTTTATCATTTCATCAATTCGTTCAAACAAACTGTTTACGGCAGAAACAAGCGGAATAATCTCACTGGGAATTTTATCTTCACTAATCGGAGTAAAATCATCGGATTTTCTAATCTGTAATTCTTTAGTAATTTTTTTAAGCGGTGACAATTCGTGATGTATCATTATTACAGTAAGAGCCAAAAGCAACAGCAAACCTAACGCCCAAGGTAAAATTGTTTCTTCGACCATATCCATAGCCGCATCTGTACGAAAATCTATTTCCTGTCCGATTGCGATTGTATAATTTTTATCAGCACTCGGCATCCAAATTATACGCCATGTTTTTTGTTTGCGACCTATGTTCTGATTTTTAAATCCGGATATTTCATGATTATATTTGAATCGGCGACCGTTTTTACCATCATTAAAAATCATATTTCCCTTACGATCAAATATAGCAAAACCCAAAGCTTCATCCTCTTCGTCGCCGTCATTATCAAGCTCTTTCACAATATTATCAATTTGTTTTTGAGGAAGATTTTCGCCCTGCTTCCAGTCAACTGCAGCAAATTGTCTGGCCAAAACGAGTTGGTATGTATCAAAAAATTCATCGACTTGTTCTTTACTTTCATTCAATGACAAAACGGCAGAAACCATCCATACGGTCACTGCCATAAAAGTAAAGGATATTATAAGTCGTAATTTTAAGCTCAATTTTTTCATACGTCACCTAGTGTATAGCCTATTTTATTAATTGTTTTAATAATATCTTTGCCGAGTTTTTTGCGTAAATGATGAACATGAACCTCTATTGCATTGCTTTGAACTTCATCTTCCCAAGAATATAATTTATTTTCCAATATTTCTTTTGACAGGACTTTATTTTTATTCATAAGCAAAATTTCAAACAATAATATCTCTTTAGGCGCTAAAGATACAGATTCATCATTTTTGCTAACAGTTTTCGTTTCAGGATAAAATTTAACATCACCTATAGAAAATACAGGCTCCAATTTGTTATTATATCTGCGTATTAAGGCCTTAAGACGTGCAGCAACTTCGGCTAAAGCAAATGGTTTGGGCAGATAATCATCGGCTCCGCTGTCTAGACCGGCAATTCTTTTATCAACGTCACCTTGCGCCGTCAATATTAAAACCGGTTCCTTGCGCCTTTGCATTCTCCAATCTTTAAGAATTGACAATCCGTCTTTAGACGGCAATGCCAAATCTAAAACAACCGCATCATACGGAGCTTGGAAGAGAGCTTCAAAGCCCTCTTCCCCATCAGTAAACCAATCTACGGTAAAACCTAATTTTGTTAAACCGATATTTAATCCTTCTCCGATAAGTCGGTCATCTTCAATCAGTAAGATACGCATTTGTCAATCCAACTTATTTTTTTGTAATGCTGTCAACATCAATTATGAAACTGGTAAATTCCTTATCTACTTCACCTTTAATTTCAACTGTATCTTTTTCATTAACAGTCAAACCACGCCAATCTTCATCATCTATTTCAACAGTAACTTGTCCGGTTGCATCAGAAAATAAATATTTTTCGCCACCAAGACTTTTTTCGATAACGCCGGTCAAAACAACAGGAGTATCATCTCTTAAATTAGAAGCTTCAGCAACAGTCATTGTTGCAACTGATGGCCCTGTGTATTGAGCTAAAGCATTATTTGATATTCCCATCATTAAAGCAAAAGTTGAAATTACTAATATTTTTTTCATCGTTTTTCTCCTATCTTATACATTGTTTACATTTAGAGTTGAACATTTCAAACTTAAGGTTTGCTTAAGGAAATATTTTTTTATAAAATTCTATCCGAAAATATCATATAATCAAGAAAAAACGCAATAAAAGGAGCTGATATGAAAGAACATTTATTTAATGCCAAAGCAAAAATTTATGATATTGCTCGCCCTCGTTATGCCCAAAAAATGCTAGATTTTCTACGAAACGATGAAGGATTAATAAATAAAAAAATTGCCGATGTAGGTGCAGGAACAGGAATTTTCAGTAAACAGCTACACGAAATCGGAAATGAAATATTTGCGGTTGAACCTAATGACGATATGCGCAATGTTATGTGTGAAAAAATGAAGAATGAGAACAACTTTCATATTATAAACGGTAATGCAGAAGCTACCGGATTGACAGAAAATTCTGTTGATGCTGTTTGTGCAGCTCAAGCGTTTCATTGGTTTGATTATAAATCTTTTGCTAAAGAATGTTTGCGTATTATGAAACAAAACGGAAAAGTTTATTTGACGTGGAACAACAACAATGCAGATAATGAAAGCATGGAACAAAGAAAATGTAACGATATTATGGATAAATACTGTGCAAAAAACATTAAACTGTCAACGCATAACAGTAATGATAAGGTGCTAGAAGCCATAGATGATTTTTATAAAGAATATGAAGTTTTTAAATTCGATAATCCGATTGCCAGAAATAAAGAAAACTTTTTACAAATGGTGTTATCGACATCTTATGCTTTGCGTCCCGGTGATGACGGATATGAAAATCTTGTTGCTGAATTGAGAGATTTTTTTGATAAACATAATCAGGACGGATATATAATATCACATAATATCAGTGTGTTATATTGCGGATATTCGAAGGAATTTTAAAATGAAGAAATATAAAAATATTGTGATTTTGACCGGTGCGGGAATTTCCGCAGAATCGGGATTAGCAACCTTTAGAGATGAAGAAGGTTTGTGGAACAAACATAAAGTAGAAGATGTTGCAACCATAGAAGGTTTTGCACGCAATCCCGATTATGTTCATGATTTTTATAACGAAATGAAAAAAGAACTCTTAGAAGTAAAACCGAATAAAGCTCATTTGGCAATAACCGAATTGCAAAAAAATTACCCTGCCGATATTTCTGTTATTACTCAAAATGTTGATACTTTACATGAAAAAGCCGGAAATAAAAATGTTTATCATATACACGGACAAATTAATCAAGCGGTTTGTATGAATTGCGGAAATGTAATAACTACTTGGGATGATGTAACGACAGAAGATATATGCCAAAACTGTACTGTGCTCGGTATGTTTAAACCTAACATTGTGTTTTTTGGAGAAAGTTTACTATACATGAATCAAGTTGATGAGTTGTTGCGTAAATGTGATTTATTTATCTCTATCGGCACATCCGGTGTTGTTTTTCCTGCAAATACTTTTGTTCGTACCGCAAAATATCATCATGCGGAGACTATAGAGTTTAATTTGAAATCAACTGCAAATAATTATGATTTTGATAAACATATCATAGGTAAAGCAGGAGAAACATTTCCGCAATATGTTAAAGATTTAATTAGTTGTGAGTAAAAACAAATTAAAATTGCGCCTTTATGATAACCTTATTATTATATTTTCTATCAAAGGAGGTTCTTATGAGGTTACATAAAAAACTTAATTTATGGGAAAAAAATCAGCTTATAAGTTCGGAACAAAAGCAAAATATTCTTAATTTTGAAAAAAATTATCGTAGTCCTATTTTATTTTCCGGTTTTATATGGCTTGGAATTTTTGTAATTGCGTTAGGATTTATAAGTATTGTTGCGGCAAATTGGATGTATATTCCCGGATATGCTAAAATTTTTGCCGACTTTATGTTTTTAGGAGCAGTTGCTTGTGCAACATATCGAGCTTATAAAAACAAAAGTGAAGTTTGGTTTGAAGGCGGTATGTTAGCACTTTATATACTGAGTGCAGCAAGTATCGGATTAATCGGACAAGTATTTCAAACTAACGGAAGTTTCGCTTCTTTCGGATTTTTTTGGAGCTTAATAACTTTCCCGATGTTATTGGTTAGCAAACGCAAAATTATACCGGCTTTATGGCTTATAGTCTTTATATCCAGCTTTGGTTTTATTGAAAATATATGGGATATAATTGAGATTCTATTCTGGTGGTGTGTACATGTTCCTCTGGTACAACGTATCATTTCTGCCTTTTTACTTATTGGTGCTTTAGCCTATCTGTTTGATTGGGCATACAAAAAAACGAATTTGCCGATTTTTGATATAGCAAATATTTATGCTAATATTGCTCTTTATATCAACGGATTTTATTGTCTGTCATTGGCTTTTGATTATCATGGTTATTTCTGGCTATATTATCCGATTACAATCGTATTTTTGATTATAATGGCTGTTATCTCGGAAAAACTGGGGAATATTAAAAAGGTTAATTTCAACATAGTTCTGCTGTATATTTGCTTTATTGTTTTATATTTTGATTTAGTAGGAAGCCTTATTTCTACAAGTCTGGGATTGATTGTAAGCGGTGGCGTTATTATCGGCGGTGTATATTTGATAAAATATACCATCCGCAAATTAAAAAATTTGAGAGGAGCACAAAACAATGCAAATAAATAAAACTGTAATTGCGTTAGGATTTCCTGTTATAGCTTTGTTATTATGGGTTTTGCTGTTAAGTGCAAAAATGATGTTTTTGCCCGAAGTTGTTGTTCGTATAAGAGGATATGATCCCAGAGATTTGTTGGCAGGGCATTATATCGCATATACAATAAACTGGGATGATACGGATTGTAAGCAATTCAAAGACAATATTTGCCCCGTAACAGAATTTGAGATACATGCAAATAAAGCCCGTTGGGGAGAGCAACATCGCTACTACATTCCGGAGGAATATGCAAAAGAGCTGGATTATGCTTTTCGTAATCAGTGGAAAGAAAAATCCGTTTTTGAGGTTATATATAAATATACTCCGGGAGTAGCTCCGATTGCAAAAGAATTATTGATTAACAGAAAGCCTTGGAAAGAAACAATAGTAAAAAAAACAGGAGAAAATAATGAAAGCAGTAAAAATTAGAGAAAGCATATATTGGACAGGTGTTAAAGATTGGAATTTAGAAGAATTTCACGGCTATAAAACACCCAATGGTTCAACTTATAACTCTTATTTAATATTAGATGAAAAAATAGCTCTCATTGACGGGGCAAAACACTATTTATCACATCAAAATATTGCCAGAGTTAAAAGTGTTATAGATTTTTCAAAAATTGATTATATCATCGTTAATCACGTTGAAATGGATCACTCCGGCAACATTCCCGAACTGGTAAAACTTGCTCCGCAAGCAACAATTGTTACAAACTCTGCCGGTAAAATGGCTTTAGAAGCCCATTTTGATACCGAAGGATGGAATTTTCAAATTATCAAAACCGGTGATGTTTTATCTTTAGGCAAAAGAAATCTTACCTTTGTAACTACACCTTTATTACATTGGCCGGATTCTATGATGACTTATTGTCCGGAAGAAAAAATATTGTTTTCAAACGATGGGTTCGGACAACATTATTGTACGAATACAATTTGGGTAAAAGAAGCTCCTTTCGATATTGTTTGTAACGAAGCAAAATCATATTATGCTAACATATTATATCCTTACGGAATGCAAGCTCAAAAAGCCTTAAACACCGCAAGCGAACTAAATCTTGATATTGAAATGATTGCAACCGGTCATGGTTGTATTTGGGAAGGAAAAGAAGAAGTTTCGTGGATTTTAAATTCTTATGCAAAATGGGCTTCGGCACAAAATGACGGTTCCGCAGTTGTTGTTTACGATACCATGTGGGGAGCAACTGCAAAATTAGCCGAGACAATTACTTCTGTTTTTGAAGATGCGGGTATCAGAGTGGTAAAACGCTCATTATCAAACAAGCATATTGCTGAAGTAATGACCGATATTTTAGAAGCAAAATATGTTGTTATCGGTACCCCTACCCTAAATAATGAACTATTCCCGAGAGTTGCTGCATTTGTCACATATCTCAAAGGTCTGGCTCCCAAAAACAAAAAGGGATTTGCTTTTGCTTCTTATGGATGGAAACCAGGAGTTGTAAACAAAATACAAGCTGTGATGGAAGAGCTTAATTGGGAAACCATTGCTCCATTTGAAGAAAAATATACTCCAAAATCAGATGTATTGGAAAAATTAAAAGAACATACAAAAACTATTTTTGATTAGTTTTTATAAAAAATCCCGAAATTATCAAAATTTCGGGATTTTTTTTATTATATTCTGGGCAATCGACGATGATGTCTGAAATATAAAAATGTAAATAAGGAATAAAATGCAATTAATCCTAATATTCCCAAAAACATTATTTTTTGAGCTTGTTTATGATTTAGTGTTTGATTAATTTCATTTACACCTGCTGCCGAGCCGATAATTTTGAATTGACTATAATTTTGTTCACTAAATAAATTTACGGAAATACTATTTCCCGGATTTAAAAAAGAGAATTTTATAATAATAGAGTTATTTATATTTTCCAACTTTACCGAAACATCGGGAGATGTATTTTCATAGTCAACATTATAATATATTACCTTAATTTGTGCAGGAATAGGTATTCTTATCGGATCATGTCCTATCGGAGATACATCATTTCCCGATAAGGCTTCTTCTCCGCTATTGGTTAAAGTAACAACAGATTTATAAATATTTTTATAATCGATTCCGTTAATATGTATATGTATTCCGTCTTCTTCCGTTGATGAAATAACTTTATCGGTAGAAGACGTATATTCTAATATTGGGCGTGAGAGATAAAATTGATAATAACCGATAAGTATTGCAGATACGGCTAACATAAATGCCATTGTACTACTGGTTAAAAAATTCCATAACTGATTTAATAATCGTGAATGATGATGTGTATGTCTATATGATCGATGATAGGTTTTATACATTTTATTCTCCTTTTTTGCCTATCTATATAATCATTATCAAAACTAAATAAAGACGACGTTTTTTGTCTATTTTGTTGACAGATTAATATAAAAAATATATAATGAATGCCGTGATAGAAAAATTATTTTAGTAACTTTTAAAAATATTTGCTTATGCAGAAAACATGTTATCAAGAACTTGTTGAAAGAGTTGTAAACGAAGGTGATAACCTTTTGTTTTGCACAATGATTAATGAACTGTTCCCAAGGTTTGCCCAGCGAGGACATTCATTGGAAGAGTTTTGTGACTGGTATAAGATTGTGTTCGAAACCTACAAACTCATCATGGAAAACGGTGACTTAAATTTGAACGCAGTTAAGGAAATGGCTCGCAAGCAATTTGACATGCCAATACCTCGTTATCGTCTTACTGAAGATGAAATCAGCACAATTTATGATGCTGAAAGTTTCGGCGCAGGCGAATCCGGAGTTTTGTACGAATACTTCGATACAAAGGAAGTCAAAGATGTACGCTTGTATTCGGCAATGAAGATACCTTGCTGTGAGGACGGACGCAAAGATGTTTTGGTTGTATTTTCCGGTCATCCCGAGAGTGCAACCGTGGCGGCACGAGCTTTTTATAAATATGTTCGCCGTTATCGTCAGTTACCATACGGAATTATGTTTTTAGGTTTGGAAGATAACCAAAACATGACTGAGTTTAATCCGAAGTTCAAACTTCGCAAAAACTCGGAATATCGTATGTATATGCGACAGATGTTGGCTTTGGGCATATCAAAGGACTTGTGTGGAAAGCTGCTTATGACACCTAACGACACATCTACTGCCGGTAATATCGAGCTGATTGCCGATACTTTACGCAAATATGATTTGCACGATGTTAATCTTATTTGTGTTACCTATCCGCTTTATCAGCTACGAGTAGCTTCTGAACTTCCGTTTGGTTTGCGAAAGTTGGGTATCACTGATGCATGGGTGAGAATTGCAGAGGTTCCGATTAAGCCGACAAAACCGACACGAAAAATTACCGATGCAACCCAAGTTTTTGCAATGCGCGAATTTTCGTATGACCAGGCCGAATTCCAACTTGCAGATTTGAGTTTGGCAAACGGAGTTGCTCATCTTTTCCGTGAACATGGCAAAAATCGTTTTGCGATTCCCGGCTTAGTGGAAGGAAAATATCCTCGTCAGTTCAAGTCGTTGGCTCCTTTGTTCCTCGCTTATTCTTATCCGAATGTGATGAAGGAACTTATCGGAACTGATGAGATGGTATCTTCGGTTTTGAAGATTATTCGTACTTTGATGCTCGATGCCCATGACACCGGAGTAAGCGGAGAAGCGCAAGATGTTCAGCAGGTTATGAATACTATTCATACTGCAGAAGTTATGGTTCTTGAAGGATTGGTTTCAAAAGAAATTATCCGTAAAGGCGCCATGATGAACAGCGGAGACTTCTTGCAGGCTCTTTGTAAATTCTACGATAGCATAGAATAATCTGCGTAGAATAATGCTAAAAAAAAAGACAGTTCAAAATGAACTGTCTTTTTTTATAATACGACATTTTTTGTCATATTACTATTTTAGGTTTAGAACATAAACAACGAAGTGAGGTAAAAAATGTCTGAATCTTATGAGCGTAAAAAAAACTTATGTTATATCGCAAATGCTTTTAGTGATTTTAATTATGTAAATAACAACCTAAAAGAAATTTGCGAATGGATTTTTGGAAAAGGCTCTATTTATGTTAAATATAAATGGCTTGAAAATGAAGAAGAGGATGATGAGGATAAATTTTATAATTATGCTCAAAAAAATAAAAATGAAGCATTTAAGAAAATAAAAGATTTTGCAAAAAAATTACAAAAATTAGCAGATGAAACCCCTTATCAAAATTTGAGTGTTCTTGAAAAGAATTTATTTTTATTACAAAAAATATTCAAGTTTAAAAAGCGTGAAAAAGAATTTTTAGGCTATATGATTAGAGAAAAAAGCAGTAATGTATTTAGAAAAACCTTTGCTGAAATGCATTGGCGTGATTTTAGTGCTGATGACAGAGCCCTATTTTTAAATATTGATATAAATAAAATTCATAATTTGTCCCATTACAACAGCTTCTTTTATCAAATCGGATTTCTGGAAAAAGAATATGATGGCAATATTGATGTTACCGGACTGGCAAAATCTTTTAATTTTCAAAAGTTTGATAATGAAAACGAATTAAAGGAATATTTACTAGGTACTCCGGTTAAAGCTAATTTGTCATGGGAAGATTTCAGTCATATAGAACAAGCTGAAAATGTCGCAAAAATATTGAGTGCTTCAATTAAAAAAAGAGCAAAAGGGGTTAATATTTTACTCTATGGAGAACCGGGAACCGGCAAAACCGAATTCGTGAAAACCTTAGCGGAAAGACTTAAACTTTCTCTATATTCAATCGGAGAAAATGATAATAAGTGGGCTGAAGAAGATAATTTTAATCGCAAAAAACAACTAATTCGAGCTCAAATAATCTTAAAGAAAGAAAAAAATTCAATATTTTTAATTGATGAAGCAGATGATATTTTAGGTGAATGCAGGAGTTTTTTATTTTCTAAACGAGACTATGAAAAAAATACTAAATTAGGTATTAATAGGCTTTTAGAAAACAATAATATTCCTACAATATGGATTTTAAATAGTATTTGGGATATTGACAAAGCCTATTTACGTCGTTTTACCTATGCAATCAATTTTACTCGCCCCCAAAAAAACGTAGTAGAACAAATGTGGTTAAAAAGTTTGAAGGCAAATAATATTACTCAAGATGAAAATATTGCAAAATATTTTGCGAAAAAATATTTTATTTCTCCATCTTTTATTGATACGGCAACAAAATCCGTAAAATTAATTAATGGCGATATAAAAGACATTGAACAAGTTTTGGACAATCTGCAACAGGCTTATAATAACGGCCGGAAAATCAAAGAAGAAAACAATGACATTTCAACAAACTTTAATCCGTTTTTGTTGAATACCGACACCGATTTAATAAAGCTTAAAGATAGAGTTATTTCATTAAATAAATTAAATTTTTCCCTTTGTTTATATGGGGCATCAGGAACAGGAAAGTCTGCGTTCGCTCAATATTTGGCGGATTGCTTGCATATTCCGGCAATTAAGAAAAAATGTTCCGATTTAATGAATATGTATGTCGGGCAAACAGAAAAATATATTGCTCAAGCTTTTGAAGAAGCTAAAGATAAAGGAGCAATGCTGATTTTTGATGAAGCAGACAGCTTTTTACGTGATAGAACATCTGCGGTAAGAAATTGGGAAATAACACAAGTTAATGAAATGCTTACGCAAATGGAAAAACATACTTATCCTTTTGTATGTACAACCAATTTGATGAATAAAATAGACCAAGCATCTTTACGTCGTTTTACATTCAAAATAAAATATGACTATATGACTGATAAACAAAAAACTCTTTGCTTTGAACATTTTTTCGGAATAAAAAATGTTTGTCTTAATCATATTTTGTCTTTAACTCCGGGAGATTTTGTGGTAGTAAAAAATAAGGCTGAAATTTTGGATTGTTTAAATGATAAAAACGAATTAATTAAAATGTTAGAACAAGAACAAATTAATAAAACCCCTGTTCGCCCAAAAATTGGCTTTATTTAATATATCGGCAATACCGTCAGTCATATACGGAGGGAATTATGGCTTATGAAAAAACGTATGACTTGCTAGATTTGGCAATTTGGATGCAATCTTCTCGTGAAGGAATATCACTAAACGATATTATGGATAGGTTTAATGTTTCTCGCCGAACAGCAGAAAGAATGCGAGATATGATTGTTACAAAATTTACGCAAACAGAAGAAATTATCGGAGAAAACAACACTAAACGCTGGTATATTCCGCAAGGAACACTAAAAGATTTTATTCAATTTTCTGCAGAAGAATTAGCGGTATTAGAGTTAGCCTGTTCTCTATTGGAAAACAATCAACTTCAAGGTAAAAAAGAAACTTTTATAAATGTAATTAACAAGATAAAAGCAAGTATAAAACCCGATGTATATCGTCGAATAGAACCTGATACGGAAGCTCTGCTCGAAGCTGAAGGTTTTATTTGCCGTCCCGGACCTAAGCTAAAAATAAACAATCAAATTGTTGGCACAATTCGACAAGCTATTTTAGAATGTCATCAAATAAAAATAATCTATTACAATAAAAACTCTAAAAAACAGAGTGTAAATATACTCGACCCGTATGGTTTTTTATATGGTGAAAGAAATCATTATTTGGTAGCACATCATAGCGATGGCTACTATGGTGATGAAGTTCATAATTTTATCTTGAGCAATATCAAAAAAGTGGAGATTTTGGAAAAAAGTTTTGTTCCTGTTGAAGGGTTTAATTTAAAAAAAATGCCGAACTTTCTTTTGGTGCTTTTCATGAAGAACCTTTTGAAGTTGAATGGCTTTTTGATAAAGACGTGGCTGAAGAAGCTGCTCAATATATTTTCCACCCGTCTCAAACTGTTTTTAATAATTCTGATGGCAGTCTCACCGTAAAGTTTAAGGCAGGAGGACATTTAGAAATGGATTGGCATTTATATACTTGGGGCGATAAAGTAAAAGTTATCAAACCGGAAAACTGGAGAAAATAAATATGGATTATAATGAGGATGAGACAGCTAATAGGTTGGCTAATATACTGGCTGAAAAATTAGAAAAAGAATTTCAAGAAAAATATATTGTTGAGCGTAAATATAATGTTTGCTATATGGCTAAAATTATAGGATATAACAATAAAGGAATTCCCGTATTTGAAGAAGCAGACGGAAAAAAATATAAATATCAAACAGATATTTGTATTTTCAAAGAGCAAGACTTATTAATTCCGATAATCATAATTGAAACAAAACTTCGCACATATACCACTCACGATGTTATAACATATTGCAATAAAGCTTCTGATCATAAAAGATTTCATAACAATCTTAAATATGGTTTTGTTGTTATGGATCCGAAAGAAAAATGTTTTCAACAACGTCGTTTTTTTGCACATAATGACAGTTTTGATTTTGCCGCAATGGTCGATGTTACAGAAAAAGCCAGCGGTAATGGCATTTCAATAGATGATTTTTTTAATGAATATATAAAAGAATTAATTGATAACTACGAAAAAACAGAAAAAGGAATTAAAGGTTTTATAAATTCCTGTAAAAATTTTGAAATTTAAAGGCGGATTTCTCCGCCTTTTTTAATAACAACCGAAAAATTTGGTTAATAGTCGAACACCGAATGCTGTTGCTCCTTTAGGTGTGAGCGGATGCCCTTTGTCATCCTTATCAACACCTGCAATATCTAAATGTGACCAACTGTTTTTAGGAACAATAAAACGTTGCAAGAAACAAGCCGCCGTAATACCTCCGGCATTAGCAGGGCCACAGTTTTTCATATCAGCTATATCAGAATTGATAAGTTTGTCATATTCCTTATTAATAGGCAAACGCCATACTTTTTCACCGCTTTCTTCACCTAAACGACACAAATCTTTTGACATCATATCACTGTTGCTGAACAAGCCGGCATATTCAAAACCGAATGTTCTCATTGTTGAACCGGTTAATGTAGCTATATCAATCATAACATGACAATCTTCTTTTTGTTGTATATACCACAAGCAATCGCCTAAAACCAGACGTCCTTCCGCATCGGTATTAATTATTTCTACAGTCTGTCCGGACATAGATTTTACAATATCACCAGGTCTGCTTGCAGTAGCTGAAGGCATATTTTCAACCAAGCCTACTACTCCGACAATATTACGTTTAATTTTGCATAGTGCCAAAGCTTTCATTGTAGCGACAACTACTGCTGCTCCGGTCATATCCCCTTTCATATCCCCCATACCCGATGATGGCTTTATTGAAATTCCTCCGGAATCAAAAGTAACTCCCTTACCTACAAGTCCGAAAGTAGGATGTTTGTTATCAGGTTCTCCTGTCCAACGAATAACCGCAACACGAGGAGAATTAATTGAGCCTTGTGAAACTGATAGCAACATATTCATTCCCAAACCACGAATCTGTTCTTCGTCATAAATATCAACTTTAAGCCCTAAATATTCCAGCCTTTTAATATCTTCGGCAAAAACTTTCGGTGTTAAATAATTTCCAGGTTCATTACACAAATCACGAGCATAACGAACAGCATTTGCAACTGCACATAAATTTTGATAATCATCTGCATTTAACTTCCCGTCCGCAGCATAAAACTCTACGGTTTCCAGTTTAGGATAAGCAGATGACTCTTTTTTGGTAAAATATTTATCAAAACTATATCCGCCTATTTCAAGACCAAATGCCAAATTGCAAGCAATTTCCGAGCTTGTAAGATTATATTTCGGCATAGGATTTATATAAAAGGCAACTTTTTCAAACTTTGATATTTGTTTATATAATTTTCCTCCCAAAGTTTGAATATCAAGTTTTACAACCTTATTTCCCGTTCCTATTAAAATGATATGATTTTTTCCGTCATAAACAGAAACACTTTTACCGTATTCGCCCTTAAAATCGCCCTCTTTTATAGCTAATTTTAAAGCTTTAAGCTCTTCTTCCTTTAAAAATTTACCGACATTAAGCGATGCAGTATCGCTCAATATGACTTTAACCTTACTTTTTACACTGTTCTTTGATGAATTAAATGAAAATTCTGTCATTGCATTCTCCTTGATTTCTTTTATAAAATAATAATCATTAAATACTTAAATAAAAGTTTAGACTTTTTATAAAATATAGGTTATAATCTGGACAAAATAGCAGAAAGGAATAGTCGTGAGTGGAAAAGCCCGCAAAGAACTAATGGAAACCAAAAGAGAATGTGAACATGCTACCTATGTGTTGGGAGGAGCATATCGCACTCTTACCGCACTTCCTAACGGAGAAGACAAAGACCACCTTATCAACATGCTACGAATGTATGTTATTAATAATAATTGTTCACTTATCGTTACTCCGGAAAGTCCTATCAGTGCCGAGCATAAATTATTGATTAGAGATGATTGTAATGGTCTGATAAAAGGTACAGGGGGACATTTATCAGAAGAATATATTGAAGCTTGCAAACAACCGACTACTGAAATTTATAATTTATCACAATATCAAGATGCCTTTGAAGAATCTGTTTTTAGAAAAGAAATGTGCGACTATCCGACATATCGCTCCATAAAAAGACAAATGTTTTGCAATTTGGTAGATCAAAGGATCCCGCCGCAAGTTATAAAATCAATGGGAATTAGTGATTATCGTGATTTTATCAGAGAACATTGCCATGAAGATTTTATGAAATATCGTGAAAAAGAAGGTTTTATAAAGGTTTTTATAAGAGAAAACGAAGATGATTTTCGCAGTCTTTTGCAAAGTGGCGGTGTCCACCCTGCCTACATTGAGCAATTAATAAAAAATATGAAAGAAAAAGGCAATGCGGAAGAATTTGAACTAAAATATAAAGGTCAAATCATTACCGGTCCGGGATTTGATATTGACCATAAAAATCCTGTATATTGCCCAAATGATATAGCTTCGTACCCTGAAGTTAATCTTCCAAACTCACTTTGTCTTGTCGAAAAGAAAATTCATCGGCTAAAACATAAATTAGAACGAATGGTTACCACGGAAGATGGTGTTAAAATGTTCGAAAAAATACTTTTACCTCGCCAATGTGCTGCAATGTTAGATTTTGAACATTATCTTTTGCATGACTTTGATAACCCTCAACGTGTAGTTTCTTACCAGAAACCTCTTGCCAATAATTTAGTTCATCTGAATAAAATAGAACAATTTGTCATAAAATTAGGCTTGCAAAACGAAAATGGTAATGGTAAATCTGCTCAAGTATATGTAAATCGCGGCAAAGGTGGACGCAAATAGTTTTGAGAATAACAAATGTATTCAAATATATATCAGGCAAATAACAGCAATATACAAAAAGCTGCTCAAATAATTAAGAATGGCGGATTGGTCGCATTTCCGACTGAAACCGTTTATGGTTTGGGGGCCAATGTATATAACGCAAAGGCTGTTGCTTCTATTTTTGAAGCAAAAGGTCGCCCTGCTTTTAATCCGCTGATTTCGCATATTGCCGATATTAATTTTTTAAATGAATATGTCGAAGTTGACAATCGTGCCATGAGTTTGGCAAAACATTTTTGGCCCGGCCCTTTTACTATGGTATTAAAAAGAAAAGAACATAATACCTCTATAGATTTAGCTTGCGCCGGATTACCTACCGCTACGGTAAGAATGCCTAATAATCATATAGCATTGGAACTTATAAAACAAAGCGGAGTTCCTATCGTTGCCCCATCGGCTAATCGCTCTCAAACAATCAGTCCTACTACAGCAGAACATGTTTTTGAAAGTCTGGGAACAAGAGTAGATATGATTTTAGATGGTGGTAAATGTGATGTGGGAGTTGAATCAACCATTGTTGATGTTACAGGTAAAGATGTCGTGCTTCTTCGTGCAGGAGGAGTGGCTCTAGAAGATATTGAAGAATTTTTGAACGAGAAAGTTATTATATCTCACGGCGAGCCTGACAAACCAAGTTCTCCGGGGCAGTTATTAAAACATTATGCCCCAAATCATCGTTTTCAAATTAATATTAACAAGCCTGAAGATGGAGTATTTTATATCGGTTTCGGTCAGAGCAAAAGAGCTGATATAAATTTGAGTCCCAACGGAAATTTAAATGAAGCTGCGGCGAACCTGTTTGCCTATATGAGATTGGCAGATGAGCTTGCAGGAGAAAAAGGTATTGCAATGGCCCCTATTCCGGAAACAGGATTAGGTCTTGCAATAAACGACCGTATTCGCAGAGCTTCATATAGATAATGATTATACTATTAAAGGCGAGGATTTATCCCCGCCTTTTATGTATCTATTGTCTCTCGGTATTATACTACATACAAAAATATGTCTGTTTTACTTCTTCTATTACTACAAGTATCTGTAGCGACATGGTTGTACTATCATTGCAAAATTTTTGGGCTTCTGGCAATCCAATCATACTCATTGGCATCATTTTTATATTTAAGCAAATCAAATATTTTATTCTGTACATCTTGCCGCTTTTTTCTTACCTTTGAACATACTCAAAAGCGATTGTTCAGAAGGCAAACCATTCATTTTTGCTAATTCTTCCAAAGACAACTTATCAAAACCTAAAGCTTTTACTTTTTCTCGTCGTGCTTGCTCCTGCTTCTTGATATAATTTTCAAACTTCAACTCGTCATAAATTGCATCAATATCGAAATCTTCCACATTATAAAAATTAGTTTCCTTAAAATTCTTTCCGGTATGATGCCATTCTTCCACATCTTGTGTCTGTTCAATAATTTTTGCCGAAATATTAAATCCTAACTTCTTAAATGCTTTTGAAATCTCACTTGCGGTAGCCAAACCCTTGCTTCTTGCAATTTCGGCATTGGTGCTATCTCCTGTTGACATATAACCTCTGCCACCACCACTTGAGCCAAAAGATGCAATAGCTCTACTTCTAACCTCAGCCGAAATAGGTTTAATTAAACTTTGCTTAATTTCTTTTAAGTTATCTTCTGTAAGTCTTGTTTCTTTTCCCTTTTGATAAAAAACAGCATTGTCCATTATTTTAGACTTGAAATCCGGCTCTACTTTTGCTATAATATCTTTGAGGGTAATGTCCAAGAAAGTGGTTTTAGTACCGCTTGGAACGCCCTCATTTTTTATCCAGTTGTCAATACTGCTCTCTTTGTCTATAAATGCTGTTGTCATTATTGGATTGTTTTTCTTAAAGACCTCTACAACAGCACCATAATATTCATTACAAACATTTATCTTTAATAAAACAGGTTTTCCGCTAAACTTTGGTTTATGTCTGCTCAAAATTCCTGCTTTTACATTATCAATATTTTTTAACAGAGTTTCCCATTGCTCTACATTAAGATCGTGATTATTATAATCATGATTTACAATGTCTTGAGGAATACGCAAATTTATTCCTTGTTTACTGACAGCATTAAATTGTTTTTTCTCGGGATTTGATTTGTTTTTAATAGAATAGTTATAGAAATCACTAAATGTAGCAAATTCAGATTTTTTCATTGCCGCTTGCCAAAATGGTAAATCCTCTTCCGGCTGATAAACTTCTTCTTTAACCTCAAAATCTTTCAATCTTTTCTTATAAAGCTTAAGCTTGCGGTCAATTTCATACAAGCTGTCATTATCAATATCAACTCCGGCATCATCAAAAGCATGAATTAATTGTCTATAATATTCCCTATTGTCCTCTTTTTGTGCATCTTCCGCATTTGTAATATCAAAATTGATTTCTTCAGCAATCTAGATTTTGTATTGTCGTTACGAAGTCCTTTATATCTGTAGCCCCAGTAAAAAAACATGCTTATTTTTGATTGCTTTACAGGGGCTTAAACAAATGCAAATTTTTTTGTCATTATGAGCAGATAAAGAAATTTAGAAGGTTATATTTCGATAAGAACAGGTTTGAATGAAGAAGAAAGGGGGATATAAAAAAAAGCCTCACTTGAATAGTGAGGCTTAAGACTAGTAAACGAAAGGATGTTTAGAAGATCTGGCTGCGACCTACTCTCCCGTGTCTTAAGACAAAGTACCATCGGCGCAAAAGGGTTTAACAGTCGAGTTCGGAATG
>JAGBDC010000009.1 GCA_017937705.1 Alphaproteobacteria bacterium | reverse complement strand
ACCGGCTTCAATACCCCAGACATTAGCATCAATCTCTACCGGAGCTTCGATTGTTAAGCCATTGTAGGTTGTATCTACCCAAGCATTATGAAAAGCTTTGCCATCCCAGTTATAGTCATAGAAACCGCAACCCGGGCAGAATAAACGATTTACACCAACCTTACGCATAATATTATAAACCATGCCGTTGGTTTGTGATAAGCCGGCAGATGTCACCGCTTCAAATCCGATAACTTCCGGAGCAACTTTAATTGGTCCCAAAAGTTGAGTAGGAATTTTATCCTTATTTGGGTTTTCTTTATCGTTCATTTCAAAGTACCAAGTATTGTCCTTTGATTCTGTTGGGGTTGAAGTATTTTTAACTCCTTCATAAATTACATCGTACAAATACGGACTTTTATAAACACGTGCTACTTCAAATGATGTTTCGCCACCTTTAGTATCTCCAAAAGATTCCGCAAACAGAATTTGGCCTTTACCCCTAATATCCTTGGCAGATGTGGCATGAATAACAAGTTTGGTTATTCCGTCAACATCGCCTTTGACATTGATAACGTCTGATTTCATATTTTCAACATCTACATCTAAGTGAACAAAGCTGTCTGTTGCTGAATATTTTTTAAGTTTTACTGTTTCTAAATATCCGTTAGAAATATCAAATACCGCATTATTCAAGGTCAGTGAAGTTACTGAATCTGCCTTAAGATTTTCTGTTCCGTCAGAATTTAATGAAGCAATAAACTTACCTTTGCCGTCCCAGTTTTTAGCGGTCTTATCCTCGTGCTGATAATTACCGAAACGCAAAGTTGTGTTTTCCACTTTAACTTCTCCGGCATTTACAATAGCGTTATTCAAATTGATATATTGCGTTGTTGTACCTAACTCAGTATTAACTGTGTCATTACCAACAAAGTTTAGTGTGTATTGAGATGAATAATCTGTTTTTTCCGGAATTGTTACCGGCAATTCAGGAACTTCTTCTCCAGATAGTCCTCCTAATAAATTTATCAATGTTGTTAATAATGTACCATCAACACCACCACTAATACTGTCATTGATTGTCCAATTACCGCCATTAAGAGTATTAATTGATAAGATTGCTTTTAACTCATCAACTCCAGTTATAGCTTTAAGTTGTTCTTTTGAAGCTTCATCTTGAGCCAACAAACCGTTTATCAAATCATAGATATTAGACATAAATACAGCATTATATTGTTTACCTATGCTATCTTTAGTATAGTTGCCGGAGATTTGTTGTGATTTTCCGTCACTGACCAAATTGATTGAACTCAAGCTATAAACACCGCCCCCAAGAGCAATACCATTTTCTCCATTTGCAATGGCATAGTTACTAATCAAGTTACCTTTAACATTAGAAACAGTATTGAGAGGATCCATAGTTTCATCTAATCTGATTTGATCAAAAATATTAGCATTGGTAAATGCGCCGCCATTAGCATACATAACCGCATCTACACCGTTGTTTTTAAAGTTAGATTTGATGTTTTTCAAATCTGAAGCCAGCAGTGTTGCAACGGCACCACCTAAACCAATAGATGTAGATTTAACTTTATTATTGATAAAATCACCTTCTATTGATTTCATAATACCAAGAGATGCAATAGCTCCGCCAATTAAATCAGCTGAATTATTTACAAAATCACCTTTGATAGATTGTATACCTGCTTCAGAACCACCTCCTATAGCAGACATTAAGAAAGACAAGTCTGCTATAGCTCCACCTATGCTTGCATGGTTGTCAACAAAATCACCGGTAATTGAACCTATATATGAAACATTGATCATAGCTCCACCAAGACCGGATAATATTTGTCCGTCTTCTCCTTTTGTGTAGTTTCCTACAAAGTCACCAGTTATGCTATTGATAAAACCAAAGTTTTCGATAGCACCCCCCATAGAAGTAGTTCCTTCAGAATAGTTAGCAATAAAATCACCGGTTATATCACCGATAGTTCCCTGATTAAGAATTGCTCCACTTTCCGCAGTACTGTTTTCCGATGAAGAATGATTACCGATAAAATGTCCAGTTATATTACCGATTGAAGCGTTATTATAAATAGCTCCTCCCATAGCATTGTTAGAAGAATTTGCACTATTTGCTACAAAACTACCCCTGATTTCATCGATATTTGAATTATTATAGATAGCTCCACCATTAACTGAACCACTGGTAGTCATTGCTGAGTTTTCAACAAAATCTCCGACAATTTTACCGATCTCGCTATTATTATATATAGCACCTCCGTTAACTGAAGAAGTGGCTTCAATTTTATTTTGAACGAAATCTCCGGTAATACTGCTTACATTTGCAGAATTACTTATAGCTCCACCGCTTGTTGTAGAAGTTATACGTCTAAAATCTGCATCAGTATTGTCATCAAGAACTGTTTTTCTCTCTTTTTCTGTTGTTCTACCTGTAGAATCATAAACATATTTATAATACTTAACTGTTCCGTCATAACTACTTATTGCAAAAGTATTATTACCTTCACTGTCTACAGAATACGGTTTAATGCGGTCAGATAAGAAAATCTTATTAGTCTTCATAATCACATCACCGCCATCATAGTAGAAAGAACTTTCCGGAATTTGAGATATGTTATACGAATATTTCTTACCGTTAAAACTGAATATTCCGTCTTCACTTTCAACCAAATTTAATGCCGGAGTATGTGCAAGATTCTTTAGTAAATCTGCATTTTCGCCACTCGGTGTAAAATAATATTCCGTACCATCAATTATGACTTTCTCAGCGCCTTCAGGAAGCTCTACTGTTCCCAAAGCTGTGAGTTCATAACTACCGGTTAATTTTTTGCCATTTTTAATTATTGTATCCAAAGTTGGTGTCATAATTAAAGAAGAATCTCCGGTACCGTTTCCTATACCGACATTGTTTCCGCCGTTTGCAGGATAATCATCGTAATTACCGTCATCATCATATCCTGTATCATCACCACCGCCTGTATTATCGCCACCGGTATCGTCTCCGCCAGTGTTATCACCACCGGAAGGAGGTACAACTTCCTCTTCAACACCTGGAGCTTCCGGATTTGGGTCAGCAGGAGCCTGTGTTGTATTGGAATTTGGTGTATTATTCATTTCGAATTCCCATTTGTTTGAATTTGCAGCCAAATTTGTATATTTAATATCATACATATAAGGGCTACCATATACACGACGGAGAATAAATGAACCGCTGTTTCCTAATGTATCATTAGTTGATTGCGCAAATAATATAGCTCCCATACCTCTGATATCTCTGTCAGAAGTTGCGTGAACAATAAGATTGGTTATACCCGCAACATCGCCGTTCATATTCAAAACGTCAGATACCATATTATCAACATCAACGTCTAAATGAATAAAGTTAGATGTATTTTCGGTTGAAGTAAGTTTCTTTAATTTTATTGTTTCTAAATATCCGTTAGAAATATCAAATACAGCATTGTTTAAGGTCAATGAAGTTACGGATGCTGCATCAAGGTTTTCACTTCCATCAGAATTTAATGATGCAATAAATTTACCACTACCATCATAGTTTTTAGCACTGGTACCGAGGTGTTGATAACTGCCAAAACGAAGAGTTGTTCCGTTAACCGAAATGTCGGTAGCATTAATAATAGCGTTATTAATATTAACATATTGAGTAGTTGTGCCTAAATCTGCATCAACTGGGCTATTGCCGAGAAATACATAATTGCCACCCTCAAGGTTATCATTAATTACCCAGCCACCACCCCCTGTTGTATCAAAAGTTACAGTTGCAGTTGAATAAATAGCATTAAATATCTTTCCGCGTGTTGCATCTTTTGTGTAGTTATCATTAATAAAATGTGTGTCGGCACCTGAAGCAAAAGTCATATCCGCAGTAGTATAGATTGCACCACCTTGTGCCTCTGCATGGTTACCGATAAAATCACCGATAATATTGCCTATTACACCTGTGTTATAAATCGCACCACCATTTACAGCACTATTAGTAGTAAAATTACCAACAATATCCCTTATTGTTGGGGTTGGATAATTATTCATGGTACCATTCCATATAGCACCACCTTGTCCGCTAGCTTTATTTTCTGCAAAATCACCGGCAATATCTCCAATTATTGCTCCTGCATAATTATATATAGCACCACCTGCACCAGCACTATTCCCTATAAAATCTCCGGTAATTTCACTAATCTTTGAGTTCTCGAACCTGTTTGCAATAGCTCCGCCGTTTGAAGAGTTGTTACCGATAAAGTCTCCGGTGATTTTTTCAATTATTGTATATTCACTACCACCACCTTCATTATGAATAGCGCCACCCAAACCATAGGAACCACTACCATAGTTACCGATAAAATCACCCGTAATACTACCAATAGTTGCTGCGTAACCATTAAAAATAGCTCCACCATAAGCATATCCGGGAGAAGATACAACTTTAGCATAGTTATTTATAAAATCACCGGTTATACTTTCTATATCGCCACTATTATAAATCGCACCACCATAACCATAACCGGATGAATAAATATAGTTACCGATGAAATCAGCTTCAATATTTCCTATAGTTGAGTTATTTCTAATAGCCCCACCAGCCGCATCATCTCTCCACGAAAAAGCATAATTACCAATAAAATCACCTGTTATACTACTGATAAATGTTGTGCCGTTATACAAAGAATCATTATAAATAGCTCCTCCACCAGCGCCACCTTCGTCTTCATAATTATAACCAGTAGTAGCATAATTACCGATAAAATTTCCTGAAATATTGTTAATTTCACCTACATTATAAATAGCTCCGCCTCGAGCATAACTACTGGAACTGCCACCTAAAATTTCAGCGTAATTACTTATAAAATCTCCAGAAACATTAACAGCAACTCCATAAGAATTACTGATTGCACCGCCATATACATATTTTCCACTACCATAATTCCCGATAAAGTTTCCAACAATTTCTGCAGCATCTACATTAGCAATAGCAACAGCTCCACCATGTACATAATTTGAAGCAGTTGCATAATTGGCTACAAAATCACCGGTAATATACGAACCAACCCCACTATTTCCATCAGCATTTACATATACAGCACCACCATAAGCACTATTTGTAGAAGAATTTACATAATTACCAACAAAATTACCGGTAATTTTGCTGGTAATAGAAATATTAACAGCATTTTTAATACTTGTTCCTAAATCTTCTTCGCCCATAGATGTTATTATAATACCACCAATAGGAACAATATGATAAATTGCTCCCCCTGAATCAGATGTAGTAGAATTATTTATAAAATCAGCCTGTATATTTAAATTCTTTAAAACGTAATAAAATGCACCACCATCTGAAGTGGAGCTAAAATTCTTAAACACTTTATTTTTTACTGAATTTGTGTGATCAATACGAGATGTTTGTTCCGTATATCCGTTTGGAACTTGGTAAGAATATTGAAAATACTTTGTTTTATTTGGCAACTTTATAGCAACAACATTGGTCATATCATCCGGTTTGCTGTCTAACGCTGTCCAAGAAATGTTTGAACTTGTGGATAACTTATCCTTATCAAGATTAATTTTATAATATACAGTTGTGATATTACCTTCAGAATCAGTCTCATCAACAGTAAAATTATAATCTGTCGATGTACCTTCGCTATATGATATAACACTGTCATCTAAAGTCGGCTCTAGTGTTATAGCCATTGCGGGAGTTGATAAAAATGTAGTGGCTAAAAGAACGGGTAATATATTGTATTTCATCGGGAAATCTCCGGTTTAGTTTAAACATAATTAAACGTACATTTATTTGAGTCAAAAATCAAGACCAAAAACCAAGGCTTGTAGAGAAAAAATCGTGTTCAAAATAAATGTACATATAATCGGAACGAACACATCAACAATGCCTTGATTTTACACAAGAAAAATTTAGCCATTTTTTATTGAAATCCTTAATCTTACTTATTTTTGCTTTTTTATAAAGATATTTATCTTTTTTCAAGTAGTCGGTGTGTACGAATTTTTCGTACACCGAGTACGATTTTTTACCCCTACACATATAAAAAAAATTGTGTTTATATTTTTTTACAAGATAAAAACAAGTGGAGAACAACAATGAAAAATATAAACAATAATAAATATATCGAACAAAATACTGCTCAAGAAATTTTGTTGCTCAATAAAATATATCAAAGTTTTGAAGCTTTGGAAGACACCCTCGGAAAACTTAAATTGGAAGAACCTTTGTTTATTACTTATATGGCTAAAAAAGCTTTTGCCGATAAAGTTTTTAATCAAATTAAACATTTTAAGGATACTAAAGAAATTAAAAAATATCTCAACTAACAGATTTAAACATATCTCACTCCAACAAAAAACCGCCCTGAAAACAGAGCGGTTTTTGCTGTTTTAATGTAAAACTATTCATCCATTTCTTTGAGATTTGGACCAGTTTTAACATAATTTTCAACCATAATAGCTGACTTTTTAGGAAGAGCTACACAACCAGGTCCGGCAACACATCCGCCTTCACAACACATTACTTCTATCATGTTAAAATCACAGCCTTTTGTGGCATATTGTTTCAACAACTTAATGTTTGCTTTACTCAAACCATTAATTGCAGTCGGTTTATAGTCTGCTTTTCCCTCAACCAATGATGCAACTGCTCCGGCAACACCACCGCTGACAGGAAAACGACGAGATTGAGCACTTGAGATTTTTGCAAAATCTTCCGGTTCGCAATCCATAACGTTTATACCGCCGGCAACCAACATCGCACCGATTTCTTCAAATGTGAGAACATAGTCAACGTTAGGATCTTTTTCGGCTTCGATACGTTTTGCCAAACATGGTCCGACAAAAACTGCAACACAATCAGGTTGTTCTTTTTTGAGCATTTCCGCAGTATAATACATTGGAGCTTTTGTATGAGAGACAAAAGGTTTAATTTCCGGAATATGAACTTCGGCAGCTTTGCAATATGCCGGACAACAAGATGTTGTCATCAGTTTTTCGCCATTTTCCATTTTTTCGATAAATTCTGCAGCCTCGTTTCGAGTTGTCACATCAGCTCCGGCAGCAACTTCTACAACATCTGCGAATCCGACCTTTTTCAACGCACCGATAAGTTGATTGATTGTTCCCGGGAATTGTCCGATTACGGCAGGAGCAAGCATAGCCACAACCTTTTTGTTTCCTTCGTGAATATGTTTGATAACGTCAACAATTTGTGACATTTCAACTACAGCACCAAAAGGACAAGATTGCAAACACTTGCCGCACAAGATACATTTGTCAACATCAATGTGCTCTTTACCAAATTCGTCTTTGCTGATTGCTCCGACCGGACAAGCTTCTTCACAAGGAATCGGAACACGGATTACGGCATGGTACGGACAAACTTCTTGACAACGTCCGCAAGCAATACACTTTGTTTCGTCAATATGTGAACGACCGTTTACAATGGTTATTGCCTGTTTAGGACAGTTAACCTGACAAGGTTGTGCAAAACAACCTCTGCAGGCATCGGTAACCATATAACGAGATTTTACGCAAGCTGAACAAGCATCGGTAATAACCGCTAATTTATTTGGAGCATGCTCACTACGTTCTAAGGCTTTTTCACCATATTCTTTCAATGAGGTCAATTCATCGGTTTCATCTTCGGGAGCAAACCCCATACTTGCCATACAACGATATTTCAGAATTGCTCTGTCTTTGTATATACAACAACGGCTAAACGGTTCACCCTTGGGGCGCAATTCTAAAGGTATTCTGTCCGCATCGGCAAAACGACCTTGCAAAAACTTTTCAACAATCTTAACTAATATGCGAGTCCTCATTTGGTTCGCATTATTCTTGGGTATTAGCATTTTCTATTTATTCCTGATTTAAAATTTCTCTTATTTTGTTAACAACTTTTTCAAAATTAGCTTCTTCAATAAGCTCTCCGTTTACTTCAACGAACGGACCTTTATTATATTTTGAAGCTGTGTTATGGCAATGATTCATACAACGAGTTTCTTCAATTTCGATTTTATCTTTGATATCTGCCGGCGGATCAAATTCTAACATTTGAATTTGTGCTGCTCCCATAACAAAACAAGATGTTCCGCAACAGATTTTTACTTTTATTTTTTCCATGTCTTTATCCTTTTCTATAGGTATCGAACCGAAATTTCTTTCAGATATTGACTCTGCAACAGTCTGAATATTTTTTTAACAATATTACGTCTTATCTCCAACTCCATCGGCAAGTTAGGATCTTGGTGTGCAACATTTATTTTTGTGCCGACAACAAAGTCTATTTTGTCACTGCTCAAAAATAATTTAACCAGTCTGACAGATGCCGTGTTTGAATTTTTATCTACCCCTTCTTTTAGCATACGATACGCATCGGTCAAGGTTAAAATTCCTTCCGTCACCAAATCTATGCCTTCCATTTTAGAAGCCATCGGAATTTTAGTATCAAAACTGGTTTTGTCAATCTCACATTTAAGACATAATTCTCTTTCAATAATATTTGCCGTAGTTCCGCCGCAAACTGCAATTTTTCCATCATAATTGGTGACCATTTCGGCAATTTCTTTGTCTTTATCATCGTTAAACGGCGGCCCCGTAACAATCAGTAATTTACGAGGCTTTCTAAAATAGAGACACATACAGCTAATATCATCACCGGCTTTATGTTCTGTCTCTTTTTCTAAAGCTTCGTTTACAATTTTTTCTGCCAAGGCAGAAGATGAAATATACGGATCTTGTTCCAAAACTTTAAGAACAAAATCTATACATCCTTGTCTTCCCCAACCCAGAGGATATTTTTTATTTCCCAATCCGGCCTGTGTCACTCCGTCCGACATAACAATAATTCTATCTCCGGGCAAATTGTTAATTTGAGACACGGATATCTTTCTGTCTTTCCATTTAGGCGAAGAAAATTCTCGTCCTTTTATATCAAAAAGACGATTGTTACGAATAAAAATATATCGGGGATTGTCCATTTCAAAAATTCGGGTTTTTCCCTCAAGTTCGCTATCGACAATTGAAAAAGTTGCATAACTTATTTTGCGAACTTGACAAATAGGCAAAGCATCCATCATTGTTTCTGACGCTCTTTGCAAATCGGTATTATTTTCCATAAATTTCATCGCCATACGAGTAGTCATGGATGATAAAATGTTGGCTTTTACACCGCTTCCCAAACCGTCTGACAAAATACCGATGATACGTTGTTCTTCAGGAATTTTTTTTGCATAGACCGTATCCCCGAAACAATCTTCGCCTTTTTTTTGCGTTTGATATGAACCGATGTCGATAAAGAAAGAACTATCCATTATAATCTTCTCCGTCTGTATCGGCATAGTCATGTGCTATTGAACGAAGTAAAATTTCGGTTTCAGCCATGTGTTCCCCTAAGGTACATGCTATTTGCTGAACCGTTGCCAGATTTTTCTTGATAACATCTTTAGCTTTTTCGGCAATTTGTTCCTTTTTCATTTCCATCGTCGTTACATCTTGAATGATGCCACCGACGATTTTCTTTTTATCAATATTGAAAACAACAACATCGTATAAACGATTTTTAAATTTGATATGTTCCTTTCGTATGTCTTGCTCTAAATCGATTGAAGCGGAAAACAAATTGGTAAAGCTCACAAAATCTCTGAGGTTTGCCCCTCTTAAATCTTCTTTTTTGTATAGTTCTTTGTGATCTTCATCTGACCAAAAACTTTCGATAAATTTCTCATTATATTCGTATATTTTCAAGTCGTTATTAACAATAACAATCGGGGAAGGAATACAACGAAGCAAAGCATTGGCTTTACGCTGAGCTTGTTGTTTCATATTAGAAACACACATTTCCGGCTCAGCCTTACCTAACAACATTGCTTTGGCAAAATTGCGACACGTATCATAGCCGCAGCCATTGCAATTAATTTCATCTTCTATGTTATATTTGCCGATAAAGTTAAGAGCTTTCCTAATTTCTGCTTCTGAAAACTCTTTATTTTCAATAGGGCAAGTGTCATATCCTTCATTGATATTAACTTGTGGTTGGCGTTTTCCTGCCATTGTTGAAAAATCGGAATTTTTCAACACATCCATTCGTTTACCGAATCCGGATTTTTTACTACTTACACAAGGTCCGCAGACACATCCGCCCGGACAAGCCAAACACTCTATAAATACAGGTCTGTCTATAGTTTCAACATCAAGATTTTCCAGTTCTTTGCGAATATGCTTGATTCCAGAGATTTGTGTCATATAAGATTTTTGGGAAGATGTATATGGTTTGATAGTTTCTATCATTCCTCCTTCAATAGGATAGGCCGTACCTTCGGCTGCTTTTTGCAATGTAAATTTGTCATAAACACTGGTTCTTATTTCTGCAGGATTTATTCCGGCATCTTTTAACCATTGGTGTAAATCCGCAAATGTAAGACTTAAACTCAACAAATCAGAATGTCTGTCAGCTTCCAATTTTTTAGCAATACACGGACCGATAAACACAACCTCGATATCATGTCCTAATTTTTCTTTCATCAGGCGACAATGCGCCAATAAAGGGGAGAGTAATGGTGTGAAATATCGGCTCATGCTCGGCATATATTTATTGATATATTCAACCACAGCAGGGCAAGCCGTTGATAAGAACAGCCCACGACTGTTTTGTTCCAAAATTTTTGCAATGCTTGCTGATACTTCTTCTGCGCCGACCGCAGTTTCTCCTACCCCTTTAAATCCTAAACGACGAAGAGAGGCAATCATTTGCTCAGCGCTTATACCTTCAAATTCAGCAATCCAAGACGGAGCTAATGATACATATACATCTTTGCCGGAATTGAGAAGATGTTTAGCTCTTACCAAATCATTACGAGCCTGTTTTGCTTTAGCAGGACAAACCTTGTAACAGGTTCCGCAAGCAATACATAATTCGGGAACTATTTGTGCACTGTTATCTTCTATCTTTATCGCCTTAACCGGACAGCGACGCACACATTTGTAACAATCCAAACAATTATTTTTGATGGTATATAACGGATATTCACGATTAGACATATTTTTACCTATTTACTGAATTTGTTTTCTAAAATATCAAGTATAGAACCTTGATCTAAATTATGAAATTCTTCGCCATCAATACTGATATTAGGTCCTATTGAACAATTATCACAACAACGAAGTCCCGTAAGTTCGATTTCGGCATCGAGATTATTCTGTTCAATAAAGCTTTGAATTATCTGTAAATTTTTTGCATTACCTCGAGCAAAACAAGAACTGCCCATACAAATTTTGATTATGTGTGTCATTTTTCTCTCCGTTAATTTAATATGTTGAGTATAGCTTATGACACAAAAAAAACAACAAATTAATACATTATTTTGCTCAAATATAATCCTTGTGCCGGAGCGGTAGGACCAGCTTTTGTTCGGTCTTTACTTTCTAAAATTTTTTTTACATCTTCCGGCTCAAGATGTCCGTCACCAACCATTTTTAGAGTGCCAACCATATTACGAACCTGATGATGTAAAAACGAACGAGCCTCAACATAAAATGTTATGTTTTCGCCGATTTGTTCGATATCTATTTTATCAAGAGTTTTTATCGGCGATTTTGCTTGACATTTTGCGGCACGAAATGACGAAAAATCATGATTTCCGAGCAAGAACTTTGCCCCTTTTCGCATTTTTTCAACATCGAGCGGAACATAAACCCACCAACTGCGATTTTTATCCAATGCTAACGGAGCGCGGCGGTTCGTTATACGATAAATATAACTGCGCCCTTTTGCCGAAAAACGAGCATTAAAATCATCGTTTACCGCTTCAACATCAAGAACAGAAATAGGGGCCTCCATTGTTCGCAGATGAGCATTCATTGCTTCACGAATCCTAAATTCGTCAACCGGAAATTCTAAATCAAAATGAGCCACCTGTGCCAAAGCATGAACGCCGGCATCTGTTCTGCCGGCTCCATACACTTCGGTTGTTTGTTGTAAAAAACCATAGATTGCTTTTTCTAAATATTCCTGAACACTCGGACCATCGAGCTGTTTTTGCCAACCTAAAAGATTGGTTCCGTCATATTCTATAACAATCTTATATCGCTGTGACATAACAATTAGGCAGCAGCTTTAATATTGTAATTTGCAAATTCACTTTCGGATATAAAACCGAGTTTTGCTTCAACTTCCCAAATAACTTTCAATGCATCGAAGGCATTTTGACCGCTAATACGTGGAGTTTCAGTTCCGTTAATACATTTCACGAAATGGTTCAATTCTGCCAACAAAGGTTGATTTGTCGGAATAAACAATTGTTCAACACTACCCTTCAAACCATAATTCATCCATTCAGGGATGCTTTCTTGATTAACATAAGGCATACGGCCTTGAGAGTGAACATTAATACTTTGATTGATAAAATCCATATCAATATAGTTCGTGTCGGTTGTTACTGTTAATGTACGAACACGAGCTTGTGTGATACGACTTGATGTAATATTAGCGGTTACACCGTTTTCAAATTCGAGCAAAGCTGTAATATAGTCTTTTCCTTCCGGATGGTCAGGAGTTTTTACGCAAGCAGCTTGAACATTGACTACCGGAGATTTAACCAAAGATTGGATAACTTCAACATCGTGTATCATCAAATCCATAGCAACAGAAACATCGGTAATACGTCCTGAAGCAGCAGACATTCTTTGCGCCGTCAATGAACGAATTTTTGATGTATCAGATAAAATTTTTGACATCTGTTCAACAGCTGGATTGAAACGTTCAATATGACCTACACAAAGTATTACATTGTTTTTTGCGGCGGCATCAATCAAACGTTGACAACCTTCCGGGGAAGTAGCCAAAGGTTTTTCCATCATACAGTGAATTCCTTTGTTAAGGAAAAATTCACCGACATCAGCATGGGTAATAGATGTTGTGACAACACTTACCGCATCAACATTTTTTGCAACTTCTTCCATAGAAGAAAAAGCTCTAATTCCAAACATTTCTGCAGCATTTTTTGCAGCTTCGGGAAACACATCATAAACACCGACCAATTCAACATCTGCCATATTTTTATATGTTTTAATGTGGTTTTTACCCATCATGCCGGCACCGATAACTGCAACTTTTAATTTTCCCATTTATAAAATCCTTTTGTAAATTGTTGAAACAGATTTAATCTGGGCGGAAATATACCACAATTTAAGACAAAATACTCCTAACATCTTGTTACAGATTGTTACAAAAAAACACCGCAGCCATAAAAGACAGCGGTGTTTTTGATTAGAGATTTGCCGATTACTCGTAGGCAATGATTTCCATTGCTCCCCAGCCGGTCAAAGTGATATCATCCACCTTGGCGCTAACATCCTGCTTGAACGCATAAGCTGTATACTTACCATTCTCATCTTCCGATGTGTAGGTTGCTCTCATTTCAGGAGTTGCATTGACAATATCCGTAAACTGTGCAGCACCAGGCATATAACATTTAAGAATACCATCATCATACACGGCTTCATCATGAACGAACGTTATCGCTACATCAAAATAGTTATAATTAACACACCATTTTTGATAATAACGTGTACACGTTACGTACTTTGCATTCGTACTTCTTGGCTCAGAAACAACATCAGGGCTAAAGCCGGAAGAAACTATCGCAAGGTCATTCTGATAACCTCTGATAACCTTATATTCGTAATTCTGACAATCGATATATGCTCCGAAATAACAAACTATAGGCTCTTCCTCAACTTTTCCATCCGACCATGTACGGCGAACAACAAACTCCGACTCTATTATCTCTCCTGTTGTCGTAATAGTTGACGATAATGGCTCACTGTTCACGACGCAAGGATGCTGGCCGGCAAATTTACGAAGCTCTACTTTGGCAGTCAAATCATAGGTCTTACCTTGGAATTCTACTGATATAGAATGTGTCAAAAGCTTACGAAGATAAACTTTTTCACCATCTGAATTATCAATAATAAACTCCAAGTCCTCAAGCTTATAGCCCTTATCCCTGATAGTTCCGATT
>JAGBDC010000008.1 GCA_017937705.1 Alphaproteobacteria bacterium | reverse complement strand
CTTGCACCGCCTTCTTCTGCCAATACTTTGGTAATAGCGGCTGTTAATGTGGTTTTACCATGGTCTACGTGACCAATGGTTCCAATGTTGCAGTGAGGTTTGTTTCTCTCAAATTTCTCTTTTGCCATTGTTTTCGTTTCCTAGTTGTTAGTGTTAAAATCAAAAACCTTGAAAAATTTGAGAGGAAATGGAGCGGGTGAGGGGAATCGAACCCCCGTCATAAGCTTGGAAGGCTTCTGCTCTACCATTGAGCTACACCCGCAATAACCAATCTTATCTTTCAAGTTTCTGCCTTAATTTAAATGGTGGAGGGGGAAAGATTCGAACTTTCGTAGACCTAAGTCGACGGATTTACAGTCCGTTGCATTTGACCGCTCTGCCACCCCTCCATATATAAATTCAGACGAGGATAAAAAAGGAAAGTATCCTTTCGCAAATTCCATAAAGCAAATAATATCATTTTGAGCAAGATGTCAATAACTTTTTTTACTTTTTAATATTTATTCTTATTTTTGCCTCATTTAATGCCTCCGGAGTGCCGACATGAAAGAAATCTGCCTCGTTTATTACAAAACCTAATTTTTTATTTTTTTGGGCAACATCAAATAAATCTCTAAGCGAAAACTTTTCTTCTTTGACATTGTCAAAAATTTTTCTGCTCACAATCGATATTCCGCTAAACATATAAGGGAAACCGGATATTTTGTTTTCGTTTCGCTCAGGACAATTGTTTTCATCAATACGATAATCTCCTATACCTTTATCACCGCATATATCTTCTAAATTTTGGAGCAATATTAAAATATCATATTTTTTTTCATCCCATTTATCTATCATTTTCCACAAAGCCGGTTTATATCCTTTATCTATGAAAAACACATCACTATTACTCACAAAAAAAGCTTGTCCCTCTAATAAAGGAAGAGCTTTTTTTACTCCCCCTCCGGTTTCAAGTGCTTCTTTTTCTTCAGAAAAAACAACTTTTAAATCAGAATATTTTTTTAATATATGCTCTTTTATGAGTTCTCCCTTATAGCATAAATTCACAACAAATTTTTTTATATTTATACCTTTTAATCGTTCAAAATTATAATCTATCAAAGCTTTGTTACCAACTTCAATCAGCGGTTTAGGTAAAACATTCGTAAGTTCTTTCATTCTCGAACCTCGGCCTGCTGCCAAAATAACCGCTTCAAAAACAGGTTTTCTTTTCGGTAAAACCCTACATTGTTCAGGGATATTTTCATTTACCCACCTTTTCATTTCGGCAAGTTTAGGATATTGTAATATATTTTCTAATGCTTTCCACGTTTGAGGTATAAAGTGTAAATATTTCTCTTTTTGATTAACAATACTTAATGTAGTAAAACGTCCTATTACCCTCATATGTCGAAACATATACATAAAAGCAAAAGAATCCTCAAAATCCTCACGGTCTATATTTGATAATTGATTAAAAAAAGCATCTTTGGTTTTTGATATCGTTTCAGATGATATTACCATTCTGTCTGCAGCCAAAAGACTTGCTATATCATAAGTTAAAGGTCCCCACATTGCATCTTGAAAATCAATTATGGCATATTTGTTTTCCGGTGTAATCATGATGTTATCAATATGATAATCCCATAACATCAATCTTGACGGAATTTTGTATGCCATATCGGAAAGTTTATCAATAATAGATAAAAATTCTTCCTTTTTCTTGTCGTCAAGAGGATATCCGAGTGCACAAGGAAAATACCACTCGGTAAAAAGCTTTATGTCTTCAAGCAATTTTTGTTTGGAAAAATCTTTTATATATTCCGGTTTGTTTTCGATATTTACAACTTTTGCAATAGCCAATCCGGATTTTAAATATAAATCTTCTTCGGTTTGTAAAGATAGCAATGTTCTTACCGAATTGTCACCTAAATCTTCCAACAATAAAATTCCGTCAATAAGATTGTTATAATATACCTTTGGCACATAAATATCATTTTTCAACAAAAAATCTGACAGCAAAGTAAATTCTTTAGGTTTCCACTTACATCCGTCGTCATCCATAACTATTATGCTTTGTTCTTTGCACACAGATCTATAATATTTACGAGATGATGCATCGGTGTTGAGAGTATTCAGGGTAAAATCCTCGCTTTTCCAATATTGTTTTAAGATAGTTTTTATTTTTATTATACGGTCCAGATTTTCCATTGACCAAAGCTCCCAAAATGCTATTATTCAATCAATAATCAGATTAAAAATTAAGCTTTAAAATATGATTAAGACAAGGAGTTTACATGGTTTATAAATATGTTGTTTTTGATTGGGACGGAACTTTAGCTGACACCTATCCTGTTCTATCAGCAGCTTATGATTATGCTTTTACAAAATTAAACATGCCCAGCATATCTTATGATGAAGTAAAACGCATTACAAGCACATTACAAAACCGAGATACTTTAGGTTGTATGTTTGGCGAAAAGAAAGAAGAAGCTGCAAAATATTTTTACGAATATATAGAAAAACATCATACGGAAAAACTTTTACCATTTGATGGAGCAAAAGACGTTTTAGAATATTGTAAAAATAGCGGAAAGCTAATTTATCTGATAACCAATAAAAGCAAGCAATACATTCATGATGAAATAAAAATTTTAGGATTTGAAAAATATTTTAAAAAAGTAGTAGCGGCCAAAGAATACGAATACGACAAACCGCATCCGATTGCTTGTCAGGCGATTTTTGATTATAAACTTCCTCCCGCCGAAGAAATTATTGTAATCGGCGATGGTGATGCAGATGTAAAAACCGCAGAAGCTCTAGGCGGTGCCGACAGTATTATTTGTGATACCAAAGATAAATATGTCGGTAGTAAACCTACATATAAAATTAAAAATATCGCCGAAGCTATAAAAATTTTGGAGAAATAAGAATATGGTAAATAAAAATCAAGTTGTTATTTATGGTCGTCATGCAGTGAAAGCTGCAGTTGAAAATTCAAACAGAAAAATTATAAAAGTTATGTGTTTACGAGAAAACATAAGCGAATTAAAGGGAAAAATTGCAGAAAATAAAGTTTTTGCGACAGATAAAAAAGAACTTGAAAGATTATTACCTCAAGATGCCGTTCACCAAGGTTTTGTTGCAATAGCAGAAATGTTGAATAATATATCTATTGAAGAGATTTGTGAAAAAGCACAAGAAAAGCAAGATTGTTACTTATTGGTACTGGATCAAGTAACAGATCCTCAAAATATAGGTGCTATTATTCGTTCTTGCGCAGCTTTCGGAAGTATGGCTCTTCTGGTTCAAGATAAAAACTCCCCTCAAGAAAGCGGGGCTATGCTTAAAGCGGCTGCCGGAACATTTGAAAACATGCCGATATGTAGAGTTACAAATTTATCAAGAGCGTTGGATCAACTTAAAAAAGCAGGTTTTTGGGTTGTAGGAATGGATGGTTATGCCAAAACCGATATCGATAAATTGGATAAAAAAGGCAAATTAGCCGTTGTTATGGGAAGCGAAGGAAAAGGTATGCGTCGTCTGATAGAAGAATCTTGCGATTTAACCGTTCGTTTGCCGATAGCAGAAAACGTAGAAAGTCTAAATGTATCAACTGCCGCAGCAGTAGTTTTGTATGAATTGAGTAAAAAATAAGCGGAAAGAACAATGACCGAAGAATATTTAAAAGTAAAAAACCTATATAAGAATTACGGAGATATTAAAGCTGTAAACAATGTTACCTTTTCTGCAAAAAAAGGGGAAATTATAGCTTTATTGGGTCCTAACGGAGCCGGAAAATCAACTTTGATGAATATGATTTCAGGTTATCTTTCTCCATCTTCGGGAGATATTTTTGTATGTGACAAAAATATAAAAGACAATCCTTTATGGGGTAAAGAAAATATTGGTTTTTTACCGGAAGGCTCTCCTCTTTATGCAGATTTAACCGTTAAAGATTTTTTGAAATATATGGCAGAATTAAGAGATGTTTCTTATAAAAATGTTGAAAATGCCATAAAAACGGCAAAAATTGAAAATGTGGCTTTGCAAAAAGTTGAAACTTTATCGAAGGGCTATCAACGTAGAGTCGGTTTTGCTCAAAGTATTTTATCAAATCCGCCATTATTGTTATTGGATGAACCTACGGACGGTTTGGATCCCAACCAAAAAAAACATATCCGCAGTTTGATTTCACAAATGGGAAAAGATAAGACCATACTTATTTCAACTCACTTGTTGGAAGAAGCAGAAAATGTTTGCAACCGAATAATTATGATAAACAAAGGAACCGTTGTTGCAGACGGAACTCTTAAAAATATTTTAGAAAAACACAATAAAAAGAACTTAGAAGAAATTTTTTATGATTTAGCCGGTGAAGAAGGAGAAAAAGCATGAAAAAACTTTGGGCAGTTACCAAAAATGAATTGTTGCGATATTTCATTTCTCCGTTAGCTTATGTATATTTAATAGCTTTTTTGGTCTTAAATGGTTCTTTTGCCGTCTATTTCGGACACTTTATAGAAAGAGGAATTGCTGATTTAATTCCAATGTTTAGTTTTCAACCATGGTTATATCTGCTTTTTATTCCCGGAATTTCCATGAGATTATGGGCCGAAGAATTTAGAAATAAAACAATTGTTCAAATTGTAACTATGCCGGTCAGCATTACAACTCTCGTTTTAGGTAAATTTTTTGCATCATGGATATTTGTCTTAATAGCCCTTCTTTTAACATTTCCTTTTTGGATTTTGGTAAATTATCTGGGACAGCCGGATAATGCGGTAATTTTCGTCAGTTATCTTGGCAGTTGGTTATTAGCCGGTTGTATGCTTGCTATATCTCAAACAATGTCATCTTTGACTAAAAATCAAGTAATAGCTTTGGTTTTATCGGTTGTTGCAAATTTCTTGTTTTTTGTCAGCGGTATTGAATATGTTTTAGGTTTCTTCAGAATGTTTGCTCCGGCAAGCATCGTTGACATGATAGCTTCCTTCAGTTTTTTAACCCATTTCGGACAAGTAACGAGCGGATTGTTTGAATTCAGATATATCGTTTTCATAATATCTGTAATTTTATTATTTAATCTTGCCACAATTTTAATTGTAAGTTTCAAAACTTCCGGAACTTCTAAATGGTTAAAATCGAATCAAGCCGGATATTATGTCGTTATATTTTTAATGATGTTGGTAGGATTTATCGGATTAAACCTAACTTGCAACAACTTATTTAGAACATGGCAATATGATTTTACTGAAGAAAAGGTTTATACTCTTTCTCAATCATCGCAAAAAATATTAAATGATATTCCCGAAAAAATAACCGCAAAATTTTATTATTCTCCGATTTTAGGGCAAAAAAATCCTGAAATAAGAATTATGTATGATAGGATAAGATTGTTATTGCAAAGATTTCATAATATTCAACCTGACAAATTCAGTTTTCGTATATATAATCCCGAACCGCTCACAGAATCAGAAGATGCTGCCATATCATCAGGTTTACAACCTATTCCATTGATAGAATTAAGTCAAAACGGATATCTGGGAATTGTTTTCAGTGATGCCATCGATAACAAAACCGTTATACCGTTTTTTCCAATGGAAAGACAATCTTTCTTGGAACAGGATTTAATAGAAAAAATATACCAACTTATTCATAAGAAAAAAGTCGTAGGGCTAATTTCAAGCCTTCCCATTATGGAAACTCAACAAGAATTAGGGTATATTTCTCCCGAATGGAATATTATTTCCGAAATAAAGAAGTTTTACGATGTAAAAATCATTACAAAATCTGAAGATTTTCCTCAAATTGATGTTTTAATGTTAATTCACCCGCAAAATTTGAGTGATGAATTTGTTAATGAAATCAAAAGATATTCCAAACAAGGCGGAAAAACTTTATTGTTACTTGATACAGCTGCCGAAGCTCCTCGTATTTTCTCTGCCGTCAACACAGAATTTTATCCTTCGGACCTAAAAGATTTAGATAAGTTTTTCGGTTTTAAAATGTATAACGAATTAATTGTTGTTGATTTAGATAATTCAATTACTGTTGATGCAACCAAAAATTATTCAACCAATCCTATTTTTACTCAAGATGTTGTACAGTTTGTATTGCCTAACAACAGTATGAATCCTGATTTTGATATAACTAAAAACTTACAGTCAATTTTGTTTGCCTCAACCTCTCTTTTAGTACCCGATGGTTATAATAGCAACTTTATTCCGCTGATTGTCGGAGGAAAAAACTCAGGAATTATGTCATCAAGCGTCGTATATGAAGGCATAAATCCGGCAGATTTATTGAACAATTTTGAACCTATTAATAAGTTAAAAGTTATTGCTGCTTTACTAAAGAGCAAAAACTCATACCTTCCGTTTGAAGCAATTGTTGTTGCCGACACAGATTTTATTTATGATTCATTTTGGAGTAAAGGAAGAACAATTTTGGAAAATAATTATTTTATTCCAATTTATGATAACGGTAATTTTATATTAAACTCCTTGGATTATTTAAGCGGCAATAACGACTTAATTTCCTTGCGCGGAAAAGTTCATAAAAGACGTAATTTTGAAGATTTTGAAAATATGCGTAAAGAAAATATCAGACAATTCAGATTAAAAGAACACGATATTTTCAACAAAATAAATCACACAAAAGCGGCTCTTACAGAAATTACCGCAAAAAGAAATTTTGAAGAACGAGAAAGCTTTACTGCTGATGAACAAGCATTAATCGCCAAGACTCGTCAAAACTTACAAAACCTTTTAACCGAATTAGGCAGCATCAGAATTAATATGCATAAAAATTTACAAGATATTTCGCTGCTGATAAAATTGACAACAATATTTTTTGTACCACTGTTGATAGTTGTTATTTTGATTTTTCAAAATCTTTTCAAAAATAAGCCGTGGCATAATTTTTCACTATCATTTAGATTTAACAAAGAGTTTACAAAAACAGCCCTAGGTGTTTTGATTTTTGTTATAATCGGAGCTGTTTCTGTTCGTTTTTCAATTAATGATGATTGGAGCGAATTTGAAAACAAAAAAGTTTTTTCAAATTTTACAGAAGAACTCAATAATATCAAAAACATTAAATTTTCTTCTAAAAAAGAAAATCTCGAGTTTGTTTATGATAATGGTGAATGGAAAATAAAAAATAATCCTTGTATGGCCGTACATCAAGAAAGAATCAGAAGCTTTTTAACCGAGATAGCCAATATGCAATATTACGAGAAAAAATCTGATAAATTAGAAAACTTAGGAGCTTTTGGTTTGAAATTTTCCGGAAACGAAGAAAATGACGGAACCAAAATCATTATATCCGGTGAAAAAGAAAAATTTGCAGAATTTTATCTTGGAAAATATGACATAGATATAGGAAGGGGCGGACGAGCTGCCTACATCCGTTTTCCCAACGAATTTCAAGTATGGATGGTCAGAGCCGATTTGATTGATATGTCAATATCTCCCACAGATTGGGCTTATGGAAGTTTGTGGAATTTGCGTTTTGGAAGACTGAAAGGTTTTAATAAGGTTAGTAACCAAAACAGAATTATGGTATTGGTAAAAGAATTGCTTAATACTTTCTACACAGATGAAGCAAAAGAAATTCAAGATAGCCAAAAGGTATTAGATATTGTTTTACACACAGAAAATGATATAGACGTGTCTATTGACTTTATGAAAAAAAATGAAGATATATATGTTAAATATCATTTTCCGGCAGAAATGAATCAATCTTACTTAAGCTATTTTGCTAAAACAGCGGAAAAGTGTTATTACAAAATAGATAAAAACAGATTTAAGGAAATAAAAAATGTCGTTATTACGGCAAGATAATAACGGTTTGAAAAAAATAGCGACGGGAGCAAGTGTTTTTTTATCAATAAGTTTAATGTTGATAAAACTTTTTGCATCTGTTTATACCGGTTCATTAGCAGTACTATCTTCTCTTGTTGATAGTATATCCGATATTTTTGCTTCACTGATTACTTTCATCGCCGTGCGATTTTCAACCCTTCCTGCCAGTAAAAAACATCGTTACGGTTACGGAAAAGCAGAAGCTTTGAGTGCATTAGTTCAATCTGCATTTGTAGCCGGCTCAGGCATATTTGTAATATATGAAGGAATCGACAGAATATTCAACCCTCGTCCGTTAAATGATACTTTTTTCGGAATATTGGTTATGGTCATAAGCTTTATCGCTACATTGCTTTTGATAATATTTCAAAAATATGTTGTGAAAAAAACTTCATCAATAGCTGTTCAAGCTGATAGCCTACACTATATGGTTGATATCATAACAAATGCAACCATTATCCTAAGTCTTTTGGTTGTTAAGTTTCTTAATATATGGTGGTTTGACACATTGACGGCAATCTTTGTTTCGGGATATTTATTATACAATGCTTATAAAATTGCAAAAAGCGCCGTTTCTTTATTGCTCGATAAAGAACTTGAAACTGACGTCAGAAAATCAATAGAAAATATTGTCAAAAATTGTAGTTTTTGTTTGGGAATGCACGATTTAAGAACCCGTGATTTAGGCGGTATTTATATTTTTGAATTTCATTTGGAATTAGACGGCAATTTATCTTTATACAATGCCCATAAGCTAACAGATATCATAGAACAGGAAGTAAAAAACCTTTATCCCGGATCACAAGTAATTATCCACCAAGATCCCGCAGGAGTAGAAGAAGAAAGGCTTGATAACATTCTTGTTAAGTAAATTATAAATTTATATCAGCTTCATAAGCATAGATAATTTTTGTATCTTCTTCGTTTTCTTCTCTGCTCATTTCACAAACCAATAACGAGTCGGCATCTTGCAAACTATCAATAACTTGATTGGGGATTTCGTTAAGTAAAATATCGTCATCATCATTTCTGTGTAAAACAGCAGTATTATCTGTAATATTTATCGCAATACTTGCATCTTTAGGTTCTCCGTCACGAACATAAAGCAACAACATAACTTCGTCTTCGTCATTGATAATAAAATCAAAAGTATCTTTCATAATTTCCACTTTCCTAAATAAAACATACAGTCATTGTAATTATTATATTTATATTTACAAGTGGAATGTTAACATTTGCATTAATTTTGATGAATTTTTAAAAATATTATCGTATAGTTGCTTTCATGAGTGATATTTTTGATAAAATAATAAATCTTTTTAAGTGGCCGGTAGCAGTTTTGGCTTTATGGACTTTACCGTCTTTTTTTCAGTCATTAGACTATTTTGATTTTAAAACAATTTATTTTGCTGCCTTGTTTGGCGGATTTATTGTTTATTTTTTTGGGCAACTTTCAATGGATAAAGAAGCAAAAACATCTATGCAGATAATTGCTCACGAGCTGACACACAGTTTTTTTGCCGTAATAACATTTCACTCTGTTAAGCACATAAGAGTTGCCGATGACAATTCCGGTGGTTCTATGGGATTTGTAGGAACGGGAAATTGGCTTATTATAATCGCTCCATATTTCTTCCCGTTGTTTTGTCTGTTTTTTATGCTAGGCGTGACAATATACTTAAAAGTTATGCCGATGAATTGGGTAATAAGTGTTTTGTTCGGATATTTTGTCGGATATTTTGTAGATACTGTTGCATCACAAATTCATGACAAGCAAACAGACCTAAAAGAAGTTGGTTATCCCTTTTGTTTTATGTTTCTTCCCGGTGCTAATTTATGGATTTTAGGAAGCCTGTTAGCTTTCAACGGAAGACTATCAAAAGGCGGAACAGGTTGGGATGGCGTTTTTGCATATCCTAAGCTGTTATGGAAACTCAATCTTGACAACTTAGATTATGTTATAAATTTATTCCGTCAATTTTAATATAGGTTGCTCCGCATCAGAAAACAGTTGAACAGTTTTACCGATAGGCAAACAATATCTTGCTTTTATATGACCATGCATAAAGTCTTTTATCATAACGATATTTTTGTGTCTTTCTGAAAAATCTTTCAAAACATCGTTTATATCCTTATCTTTTACATGATTCAATTCACAATTCCTAAAATTGCCGAATATTATACCGGATACTTCATTAAAATCTTTTTGTTGCTCAAGTTGAGTAAGCATTCTTTCGATACGATAACTTTTTTCATCAACATCTTCGAATAATAAAATCTTATCTTTTAGTGGCGGAAAATATTTTGTACCGCTTAAACTCATAAAAGTACAAAAATTTCCACCGACAAGAACACCTCTTGCTACACCTTTATTCAGAATATTTCCTGATTTTATTTCTTCAAAACATCCACTTAAAATATTTTCAAAAGAATGTTTTGTTTGACTGTTTTCCCCATTCTCAAAATCAAATTTGAGCATAATTCCTGCAATAGAAGAAACGTTGGCACAAGTAAAAACAGCATTTTGTAAAGCCGTAATATCGCTAAACCCTATTATTGGTTTAGGATTTTGTTTAATAACTTCATAATCAAGATAAGGCAAAACAGATTGAGAACCATAACCGCCTGCGGTAGATATAATAGCGGCGATATCCGGATTTATAAAAAAATCCATGATATCTTCTGCTCTTTGCTGAGGTGTCCCGGAAAAATGATTTTTATCGTCAAAAACAAATTTTCCCAATTTCAACTCATATCCCAATTCTGCAAGGTATTTTAACCCGTTACGAATTTGTTCAGGTGTTTCTACGGATGATGACGGAGTTACTACACCTATTTTAGAACCTTGCAGAATTGTTTTTTTCATTATACCGCTTTCAACAAATTACGACTAAAAATAGGAAGTGTGTTGTCACGGGCTCCCATAATAACTATTCTGTCGTTGTTACGAGCATTTTTTAAAATAAAATCACGAATAGCATCTTGTGTTTCTAAAAACAATGCATTTTCAAAACCATGACTTTTTATTTCATTGATAATATTTTCAGCCGTAATTCCTTTATCCGTATTTTTATCTAACATATACACCTCCGGCATCAAGAAAATATCATCTTTATCAAGAGTTTTTGCAACAACTTCAGCAACTTCACTTCCGGTATTTTTTGCAGAAAAAGCACTGTGTGATTGATACATAACTATCAAACGTCCCGAATATTCTTTCAATGCAGCCAAAGAAGAACCTATTTTGCTGGGATTGTGAGCAAAATCATCAATAAGAGTAATGTTTCTGTCGGACGTACCAACAATTTCCAAACGACGTTTTATTCCGATAAAATTCTCTAAAGTTTTTGCGGCCTCAAACACGTCTATACCCGCTTGTGAGCAAACGGCAATAGCGGCCATTGCATTAGAGACATTAAAGGCTCCAAACAATTTTAGTTTAAATGTTTTTCCTCTAAATGTATACTCCAGTCCGTCAGATAAAAAAGTAATGTTTTCGGCATAAAAATCAGCTTTAGGATTTTGAGTAGAAAAACTTATTACCTTTTTATGTGTTATGTTTCTGGTTAGTTCACAATCATAATTTACAACCAACGCATCTTTTGTATTTGAAGCAAACGTTGTAAAATATTCTATCAATTTTTCCATAGATGTATGGTCATGTGAAATATTGTTAATTAATCCGATGCTTGGATGATATTTACATATAGAACCATCACTCTCATCTGCCTCAATCACACAAATCTTATCCTCATTATAAATGAAATTAGGCAACCCTTTGAGCAGTTCATAGTTACGCAACATACCTCCATTAATCATGCAAGGTTTTTTACCAAGCATATCTAAAATATATCCTATCATTGCTGTGGTAGTTGTTTTTCCTGATGTTCCACCTATTGCTATCCCAAACTCATATTCCGAAAATGTTTCTGCCAACAAATCTGAACGTTTTTTTATGTCAATTCCAAGTTCAAGAGCGGCTTTCACATCGGGATTTGTTTCATCTAAAGCAGCAGAAATATAAACGGTTTTCATATCCTTGGAAATGCCGCTACCATCTTGTGGAATAATTTTTATTCCCATATTTTCAAGCGATTTTCTATTTGCTTCATCTCTACCGGCATCAAAACTACGGTCAGAACCATAAACCTCATAGCCTCTAAGGCTCAAAATTTGTGCCAACGGACTCATTCCATTGCCCGATACACCACAAAAACAAACTTTAGTCATTATTTTTCCTTTTTCATTATTGTTTAGAGAGCGTCAAGGGTTTGAGCTTCTCTTTCTTTGAAAATTTGTAAATTTGTAAAATCTATAATGATATAACTTTTTCCGTTTCCATCAACATTAACTGCCAAAGCAGCTCCAACATCAGAATCTTCAAAAGTCGCATATAGTGTTGCTTCGCCATCTTTTAACTCATTTAAGAAGTTTTTTCCACCCATAGGCTCTTCTCTGCGAGTTGTTTCTATTTGATCACGACCGAACTGATCTTTTACGGTTTTTTCAATGATTGTAATTTTAGGAGTGAAAAATTCTTTGCCATTACCATATTTTTGATTGAGCAATTTATAATATTGGCGATATGCTTTCAGTACTTTTGCCGCATCTGCATCATCATCAAGCAATTTTCCATAAGCTAGCACTCTCCACATTAGGTTATCTTCGCCAAAAGAAATAACAACTTCTCTTATATCAGGCAACGGTTTAGGCAAATGAGTAGCAACAAAGCTGTTTGCATAATCTTTTATATTAACCCTTTCAAGCTCTACACCCATTGCTTTTATTTGATTATAACTACCACCCCATGACAAACCGAAAGGCCCTTCACCATATTTTGTTGAAGTATTTTCAACAACAACCGGCTGTTGTCTTTGTGAACGAAAAGGAAGGGCTTGTCCCTCTATTTTAATTTCCGGTGCTTTACGGTCTAAAAGACTGCTGGCTTCATTTTTTGCATTTTCTGCATTTTCATTTAAGCGAACATCGTTTGAAATTAAAACATCTTCATAAAACTTACCATATTCTTCTGCTCTTACGGAAGAATTGAAAAGTATCGAAAACAAAAAAGTGATAATCCATATCTTTGTCATTAAATTATCCTTATATCTTGTATAAATAAATTGAACACTGTTCATATTTGTTTTATTATATCTCAAATTTACAAACATTTTATTAAAAATACAAATAATATGCAAAATATAAAAGACAATATTCATCAAAAACTTATAATAACCGGACGAGATTTGGTTAAATCTAAAGGTGTAGAATTTCTGACCGCCCGTAAATTGTCAGAAGCTTCGGGGTGTTCTATCGGAACCATATATAATCAGTTTGCCAGTATGGACGACTTTATTGCTGAGCAAAATGAAATTACAATGTTGGAGATGATAGATGAATTTGATAAAATAAAAACAACTCCCGACAATTTTAAAAACTTGAATTTTTATATTGATGTTTTTTCAAATTATGTCCTCAAAAACAGAGAAATTTGGAATTTGCTTTATGGTTTTCATTTAAATAACAAAGAATATAAACTTAGCATCAGATACAAAAAACTTATGCTTAAAATATCCGATTATTGCTATAATGATTTTAATAAATTGTTTCTACATCTTGATAAAAAAAGAAGCAAACTTATGAGAGAAGCTCTTGTTTTAGGGCTTTTCGCCATCAGCTCTCTGTTATCAACAACCATTCTTGACAACAGAAATAAAATTAACAAAAATAATATTTGCCGAATTTTTTCAAATACATTTCTTGCCGGTATAACTCTTTTGGAAAGGGAATAATATGGAATATATTCAAGCCTTACTGTATAAATTTAACTGGTGGATAAATACACCGGAATTTTTAGCACTTCTCACTAACAATCGTTTTCTTTTGATTTTGTTAGTTATCATTTTGGTTCGTTTAAAATATAATACATACAACAGCATGTGGGCTACGGCTTTAGTAAATATTCCCGGAACACTACTTCACGAACTTATGCACTTTTTGGTAGGCTTAGTATTAAATGCACATCCTTGTAATTTTACAATTCTTCCTCGCAAATCTCCTGACGGAGGATATGTTATGGGGAGTGTAGGCTTTAGAAATGTTACTTTTTATAATGCTATTCCCTCCGCTTTGGCTCCATTATTTTTGTTAGTTATCGGTTTTTATATAAACCGTTATTACTTACCGCAAATGCCTTTGACTGCAACAAATTACATTTTATATGTTCTGCTGCAAACAATTATCATTGAAAATGCTATGCCGTCAAAAGCCGATTTCAGAATAGCAGGAATGTTTGCAAAAGGTGTTTTGCTGTATTCTGCTTTGTTCGTTTTATGGATTTTTTCATTGCTCTAAAATTTTATTGATATCTTCAGTAATTTTTTTAGCATCTCCATAGAGCATAATTGTATTAGGTGCAAAAAATAACGGGTTATCAACACCGGAGTATCCCGTGTTAAGGCTTCGTTTTACAAAAAACACCACCTTTGCTTTGCCAACATCCAACACCGGCATACCATATAAAGGAGAATCATGATTTGTTTTTGCTTCAGGATTCGTAATATCATTTGCTCCGATAACATAAACAACATCGGTTTCGGAAAATTCTGAATTTATATCATCAAGCTCAAAAACTTTTTCATAATCAACTCCTGCATCAGCAAGTAAAACATTCATGTGTCCGGGCATTCTTCCGGCAACCGGATGAATTGCAAATTTCACATTTATTTTATATTTTTTTTCTAAAATATCTGCCATGCTTTTTATGGCATATTGTGCTGATGCCGCCGCCATTCCATAACCGGGAACAATAATAATATTTTTTGCGCTCTCCATTATAAAAGCAGCATCCTTAGGGCTTCCTTCATTAGGTATTTTTTCTGTTACGTCTTCTGTTTTTAATAAATCAGATTGTATAAAAAGTTTCAGCAAACTCTTATTCATTGATTTTATCATTATATAAGCCAAAATACTTCCGCTTGCTCCAACGATAGTTCCGACGGTAATCATCAAAATATTTGAATATGAAAAACCTATGGCTACGGTTGCCCATCCCGAAAAAGAATTTAGTATAGAAATGATTATCGGCATATCGGCCCCTCCGACAGGATATACCATAAAACCACCCCAAACCAGCGCTATACAAAAAATAATATCAACCATAAATGATTGTTTATCAATAAAAAAAACAGCTAAAGTCATTATTAATAAAAAACATATATTTACAATTGCGGAAGATGCAAATATTTTTCTCTTTTTCATAATCCCTTGCAACTTACAAAAAGCTATAAAAGAACCACTCAAGGTTATTGCTCCTATAATGCCTCCTAATAAAGAAATGGTCGATGATTGGTCAAAAATATTTGCCTCTGCCATAGCTATACAAGTAGCTGCACCACCGCCTAATCCGTTTAATATTGCAATCATTTGCGGTAATTCTGTTATTTTTATTTTTTCTCCGAAAAATATTCCTACAATCGCTCCGAAAAATATGGCCGACAATAACCATAAATAATTTTCCGGAAGGGGACTAAAAGATATGATTATGGCCATCATCATAGAGATTATTGCTAAATAATTACCCATATTTGCAGTTTTAGGTGTTGCCATAAAACGAATTGCCAGAATAAATAGAATTATACAAAATAAACCGGTTAAAGATATAATCATTTATTTTTTTCCCCTCTTCTGAACATTGCCAACATTCGTCGTGACACCGAAAATCCTCCAAATATATTTACAGAGGCCAAAAAGGCGGCAAAAATACCCCACCAATCATTTCCGTTTGTAATTGCTCCCAATATAACAATCCCCGAAATAGCATTTGAAACACTCATCAAAGGAGAATAAAGAGCAGGAGTTACTCCCCATACAACAAAATAGCCGATAAAACATGCCATTGCAAAAAAGGTTAAGAGTATCGTAAAATTATCCATTTTTTCTCTCCCCTATATATGTTTGATTAATTATTTCATCATTAAAATCTAAATTTATTTCCTGTTTGGAAAAGTCGTAAACATAGCAGAAAAAATTATATATATTATTAGCAAATAAAATACTGGCAGAATAGGATAACTCAGAACAAAAATTATAGTTACGAATAACATTCGGAGAACAAAGTTTATTATCAATATTGCCTGATATATCAACCAATATTGTCGAAGGAGATATATGAGAATAAACTTGTTTATCAATCAAAATAGGTGAACTGCCATAAATTCCGGCAGCAGTTATTATTATATCAAAATCAGATAATTCAGTTAAAATATTTTCGGAGCTGATAAATGTCGCCCCAACAGAAACAGCCTGTTCTACGGCTTCTTCTCTTATATCTGATGCATAAACTTTTACTCCAAGTCTTTTCAAAGTAGCCGCAGCCTGTAATCCTGCAACCCCCAGTCCCCATATAAGAATTTTTAATGGAAGCAATGTTCCTGCTGCCGTTATCATCATCGAAGATGAACGATTAATATTATTTATTGCCGTAATTGCAGCTTTGTATCCGCTTAAATTGTTTTGCGAAGAAAGAATATCCATATTTTGTGCACGAGAAATACGAGGTATTTTATCTAGAGCAAAAGCTCTGAAATTGATTTTATGTTGTTCTGTAAAACGACTGAAATCTGCTATTGTCCACGGAATATATTTATGTCTTTTAAGTTCATCTTTTTGTGGTGCCCAAATTTTAAATATAACACTGCTGTCATTATATATTTTATCTGCAGAACTAACTATTTCTGCTCCGTTTTTAATAAAATCATCATCTGTGAATCCCGCTTCAATACCGGCATTTTTTTCAATTAAAACATTAATGCTTTTATCGGTAAGTTTTTTGGTTATATCGGGAGTTATTGCAACCCTTTTTTCATTTAGTAATACTTCTTTTACAACACCGATAATCATTTTTACCTCTTTTAACATTTCTGTAAGTTTCAATATATATAATGTCTTTCAAAGTTTTTAGAATAGCCGGGAATATAAAAATGTTATTTGATTTATTTTGGTCTTTTTTTAAGGTAGGACTTTTTACTTTCGGTGGAGGATATGCAATGATACCATTGCTTCAAGCCGAATTGGTAGAAAGAAAAAAATGGTTAGAAGAAAAAGAAATTATGGACTATTACTCAATAGGACAATGTACTCCGGGAATTATTGCTGTGAATGTTTCTACATTTACCGGATATAAACTTGCCGGTATAAAAGGAGCTGTTTTTGCAACTTTAGGCATTGTAACTCCCTCAATAATAATAATTCTTTCTATCGCAAAAACAATAAATCTGTTTATTGACAATACCTATATGGAACACGCATTTAACGGTATCAGAATTGTGGTAATTGCTTTGATTTTTGATGTAATCATAAAAATGTGGCAAAAAAACATAAAGACAAAAATTCAAATGTTGATATTCATAATATCCCTGCTTATAGCGTTGTGGTTTTCTGCTTCTCCGGTATGGGTTGTTATTGGAGCCGCTTTTGTAGGATTGTTGTTAACTAGGAAATAAAAAATGATGAGTGCTTTGTTTTTAGAATTCTTCAAAATCGGACTATTTGCTTTGGGCGGTGGTATGGTTACAGTTCCGTTTTTATTTGAACTTTCCGATAAATATTCGTGGTTTTCATCACAAGAATTGGTAGATATGATAGCTATTGCAGAATCATCACCGGGACCGATAGGTGTTAATATGGCAACTTATGCCGGATTTAAAACATCAGGAATTTTAGGTGGGTTGGTTGCAACATTCGGTTTGGTTTTACCATCGTTAATAATTATCATTTTAATCGCAAAAGTTTTGGAAAAATATAAAGATTCTGATTTTTTCAAACGATTAATGTATGCAATTCATCCTGCTGTTATTGCTTTGATTTTAAATGCCGGAACAGAAATAGGAAAATTGGTATTGATAAATACTTGGGCTATTTCAATTTGTATACTATTTTGGGGCGCAATTCATTTTATAAAACTGCACCCCATTTTATATATAATTCTCGGAGGAATTATCGGTATAGCTCTGAAATTATAAATCCAGAGCCTTACGATATGTATCAAGAAGATATTGTTGTTCTTCTCTGTCGCTTGCGTTCATTTTGCGCAATTTTATGATTGTACGCATAATTTTTACATCAAAACCGGCAGACTTAGCTTCGGCATATATATCTCTTATATCTTCGCTTAAAGCCTTTTTTTCTTCTTCCAAACGTTCGATTCTTTCAATTAAAGAACGTAAACGATCACTGGCAATACCACCAACTTCTGTCATTTTTTTCTCCATAAATACATTAAATTTTGTTGTTAGGGAGATTATCAAAAGCGATATCTTTTGACAAGAATTAATTTTATCTTTACCAAACTTAAAAAGGTTGCTAATACTGTTCTATCGAAAATATTATAGGAATAGATTATGCCAAAGAATACATATACACACATAATTGCAACAATCGGTCCGTCTTGTTCTACCGAAGAAAAAATATCGGCATTGATGGATGCAGGGGTTGATGCTTTTCGTTTTAATTTCAGCCACGGCACTCATAAGGAACACAAAGAAAGGTACAATCTGGTCAGAAAACTGTCAAAACAAAAAGGTCTTCACGTTGCGGTAGTTGCAGATTTGCAAGGCCCTAAATTAAGAGTCGGTGATTTTAAAGACAGCAAAATAGAATTAAAAGAAGGACAACACTTTGTCCTTGATATGAAAAATGAGTTAGGAAATGAAAAAAGAGTTACTCTGCCGCATAAAGAAATTTTTGCAGCAATAAACCCCGGCGATGAATTGTTAGTTAATGATGGTAATATTGTTCTTCGCATAGAATCAAAAACAGACACATCGGCAGATACAATCGTAAAAGTAGGAGGAATCTTATCAAGTCGTAAAGGTGTAAACTTACCTAATACCAAATTACCTATCTCAGCCATAACCGAAAAAGACAGAAAAGACCTTGATTTTGCATTAAAAATAGGGGTTGATTGGGTTTGCTTATCATTTGTTCAATCTGTTAATGATGTAAAAGAAGCCAGAGAACTAATCGGCAAAAAAGCAATGATTATTTCAAAATTTGAGAAACCCAGTGCTATTGATGAATTAGAAGAAATAATTAAACTTTCTGACGGAATTATGGTTGCACGAGGTGATTTGGGGGTAGAATGTCCTTTGCACACAGTTCCTGTTTTACAAAAGAAAATCGTAAATGCATGTCGTCGTTATGCAAGGCCAGTTATTGTTGCAACACAGATGTTGGAATCAATGATAGAAAAACCAACTCCAACCAGAGCAGAAGTGTCTGATGTTGCAACCGCTGTATATGACGGATGTGATGCGGTTATGCTATCTGCCGAAACAGCAGCCGGAAAATATCCTGTTGAAGCTGTAAAAATGATGACAAACATCATTACTCAAGTTGAATCTGATCCTGTTTTCTTCAAATATGTAACAGGATCTCGCCAACATTCTTGTTGTATAGGTGAAGCAGATTCTATTACCTTTGCAGCAAATGAAATTTCAAAGGTTTTAGAAAATGTATCAGGAGTTGTTACCTATACTTCATCCGGACGCACTACTTTTTTAATTGCCAGAGAAAGACCAGATATTCCTATTATTGCCATTACTCCTGATGAAAAAGTTGCTCAACAACTTTCTTTAGTATGGGGTGCCAAACCTTTTGTTAAAAAATCTAATTTTTCAAGTTTTGCTAAATTTGAAGATAATGCGGTACAGGTTGCACTGGAAAGCGGATATGTTCATCACGGCGACCACATTATCATAACTGGCGGTTTCCCTATTGGTTTTAAGGGACGTACCAATATGCTACACACTGTTTATATTGATTAAAAGGAGATTTTTATGAAAAAATTTTTTACTTTTGCTACATTATTGAGTCTCATGACTTTTAATGCAAATGCTCTGATTTTGGATCCTTACGTAGGTCTCGATTATAACTACAACGAAATGAATTTTGGTCATCAAACTGAAGATTTATACGCAGATAATTATAATTCCGCAGGTGTTGTTGCCGGTGTAAAATTATTAAGTATGCTTTCTGTTGAAGGTTTTTATCAACATTCTGCAGAAAAAAAGAACTCTGTAAAAAATTTTTTCGTTGACGGTGACAATGTTACAACAAAAATGCAGCTTGAATCCTATGGCGTTGATTTAGTAAGTGATATGCTGAACCTCGGCCTTGTTGAGATTTTATCCTCTGTCGGATACGGATATTATGATGCTGAGGTTTCAAGATTTGTTACTGTTAATGGCGAAACAGGACATAAAAACTACAACGAAGAAGGAAACGGATTACGTTTTGGGTTAGGTGCACAAATAAATCCTACACCATCCATCGGAGTTAGAGCAATGTTTCGTTACACTATTACTGATATGGATACGGTTAAAAATATGAAAGAATTTACTATCGGTTTACGCTATTATTTCTAATAACAACAAAAAAACCCGAGAAAATTCTCGGGTTTTTTCTTGTATAAAGAAAACCTATTCTTTGCTGAAATTGTTTTCTTGTTTTTTAGCTTCGTCATCTGTACGAGCAACGTTAACCAAAATTTCTTGGCTAACTTCCGGGTGAAGATTGATGCTAACTTTATAAACACCTAAATCCTTAATCGGACGTTCTAAATAAATAAAACGACGTTCAATAGATTTTCCGGCTTCTTTCATAGCTGCAGCAATGTCACGAATGCTAACAGATCCATAGAGTTGACCTGTTTCTGCTGCTTGACGAATCAATACAACTTTGAAACCTTGTAAATCAGCAGCTTGAGCAGTTGCCTTTTCAAACAAAGCTTTGTTATGAGCTTCCAATTCAGCTTTTTGTTTTTCATAAACAGCTAAATTAGCTTCAGTTGCACGAAGAGCCTTTTTGGTAGGCAAAAGGTAGTTACGGGCATAACCGTTTTTAACGTTTACTTTATCACCCATTTTACCCAATTTGTTTACATGTTCTAAAAGAATAACTTCCATCTCTAATCTCCTTAATCAGCAACAAACGGAAGAAGAGCAATGTAGCGAGCACGTTTGATAGCACGAGCTAATTCTCTTTGCTTCTTTGCAGAAACGTTAGTAATACGACTTGGGATGATTTTGCCTTTTTCTGAAATGTAACGGCTCAAGAGTTTAACATCTTTATAATCAATTGCCATTGCATCTTCGCCTGAAAACGGGCAACCTTTTTTCTTCTTAAAGAAAGATTGTTTATTATTCATCATGGTCTATTACTCCGCATCTTCAACTGTTTCTTTGTCTTCAGAAGATGAAAATCCTTCACAGAACTCATCAACTTTCAAAGTCATATAACGAATGATATCTTCGTTGAAACGCATAACACGTTCATATTCAGCAATAGCATTAGCCGGAGCTGAAATATTCATCAATACATAATGACCTTTGCGGTTTTTCTTGATACGATAAGCTAAAGTCTTGAGACCCCAGTTATCAACTCTTACAACCTCGCCACCTTCTTTTTTAATAACTTCTGACAAATCAGAAACAATATTATTAACTTGAGATGCACCGAGATCTTGACGTGCAATCAGCACGCTTTCATATTTTTGCATAAATAAATCTCCTTATGGATTCTCAACAAAAACCCTTGTTTTGCAAGGGCGGTTAAATGTATAGCCGGTATTTTTCCGGCAAGGGACGAGCCTAATATACTCTAAAACTTTATTTTGGCAAGCTTTTTTTAATAAATTTATATTAGATTATTGCAAAATGGTGTCAAAACTTTAAAGATTCGAAACAATGTTTCAAAGGATTATAGATATGAAAATAAAAAATATTATACCTTTATTTGCAGTTTGCGCTTTGTTGTCCGGCTGTGTAACAGAACCTGAACCGTCTTGCGAAGAAGCGGAAGAAATTGTTATTTTAGCCACAACTCCGCAAAACGTACAATCAAGAATTTTCTTGGTAAATCAAAACACTGGTGAACTTGCTTGTTGCACTGATACCGAATTCGGTTCTGCTGAAGATTGCGCATTAGCATTAGAAAAAGAATGTTTCAAACGAGTTGAAGATATCCCGTATAATATGTCAAAAGATGATATCCTAAAAGCTAATACGTATCCGACTCGCCGTTGGCGAGAGAATGAACATTCTCCAAGGTGGTAAAATGCTATCTCGGGTAAAAACGGTTGCTTTCAACGGCTTAGAAATTCTGGATGTTGAACTTCAAGTTCAAATATCATCCGGAATGCCTGCTTTTACAATAGTAGGATTGCCGGATAAAACCGTTGCCGAGAGTAGAGAAAGAATCAGAGCTGCATTTTGTTCTTTAGGAATAAAATTGCCACCGAAAAGAATTACGGTAAATTTAGCTCCTGCCGATATATTAAAAGAAGGTTCTCACTACGATTTGCCTTTAGCATTAGGTATATTGGCCGGAATGGGAATTGTACCGCAAACAAAATTAACAGAATATATTGTAGTCGGCGAAATAGGTTTAGATGGAGTAATTGTAAATGTAAACGGAGTATTGCCGACTGCTGTCTGTGCCGCAAAGAAAAACATTGGTCTAATATGTCCTAAAAAACAAGGAAAAGAAGCTGCATGGTCAGAATGTAAAAATATTGTTCCGGCAGAATCCCTTGAAGAATTGATAAACTTCTTTAAAGGAAACATATCTATAGAACAACCTCAATCTTTTGAAACCGATGAGAAAACAACAAGTCTTGATATGCAAGATGTTAAAGGGCAAGAAAGCGCAAAAAGGGCTATGGAAATAGCTGCGGCAGGTGGTCACAATATAATTATGGTTGGACCTCCGGGATCAGGAAAATCTATGCTTGCCTCTCGCTTACCCGGAATATTACCTCCGATGAATAAAGAAGAAGCAATAGAAACCAATATGATTGCTTCGATTGCCGGAGAATTATCAGGAGGCAGCCTAAAATTTGAACGACCGTTTAGAGCTCCGCATCATAGTGCATCAACGCCGGCTCTGGTTGGTGGAGGAAGACCTGCCCGCCCTGGAGAAATATCTTTGGCAAACAATGGTGTCTTATTTTTAGACGAACTTCCTGAATTTGCTCGACCGACCTTAGAAGCTCTGCGTCAACCGTTGGAAAATAGAAGTATTTCGATATCAAGAGTAAATTCTCACGTGGATTTTCCGGCAAAAATACAGCTTGTTGCCGCAATGAATCCTTGTCGTTGCGGTTATTTAGGTAATTCGCAAAGAGAATGTAGCAGAGCCCCTAAATGTGCTCAAGAATATATGTCAAAAATATCGGGACCTCTACTGGATAGAATAGATATTCAAATTGAAGTTCCGATGGTAAGTCCTTGGGACTTAGCCTCTGCCCCTGTTGGAGAAAGTAGTGCAGAAATAAGAAAAAGAGTTATTGCTGCCCGCAAAATTCAACAAGAACGATTTATAAAATATGGCAGAAAAGATTTATTTACAAATTCGGAACTAAATGGCGATATGCTTGAAAAAGCAGCTATTATGAACGAAGATGCAAAACAATTATTGATAAATTATGCAAATAGTGTAAAACTTTCAGCAAGAGGATACAATCGAACTTTAAAATTGGCTAGAACAATTGCAGACTTGCAAAATGAAATAAAATTGCATAGAATACACATTGCAGAAGCCTTATCTCTACGTTGGAAGGTATCTGACTATAAAATTTAGGAGATGACAAATAATGTTTAATAGAATTTCAAAATTTTCATTCTGGACAGTGATGATTTGCGGAATATTGTCTTTCGCAAATCAAGTAAACGCATCTTGCAGTTGTCCTGCAAATGCTGAAGATTGTTCTTGTTCTTCATCACGTCCCGATGTTGTATATCCTTCGGTAAGGAACTATGATTGTTCTGCTCCGGCACCTGTTAATGTTCCGGTAGCAGAAACAAATATTGCTACTCCACCACCGCCTCCTCCTTGTCAACAAAAAATCTATGCCCGTCCGGCTCCTAAAAAAGTTGACTATTTAGGATGTACTGATGTGGAAAAAGAAAACACCCTCACGCCATTAAGCAGAGAAGAAATTGCAGAAATGGGGGAAGTTGTTACCGTAGGAAAAGGATATAAAGTTGCCTATGCCGAAGAGTCAAAAACAGATTCTGAATTTGTAATGTCATCTCGTTCAGAACGTCAAAAGCTTTTCGATGAAGATGGTGGGGAGCCATGTAAAGATGGAAGCATTTTTGGCGGACGTCCGTGCAAATCAAAAGATAAAGACGGAAGTATCTTTGGTGGCGGTCCGTGCAAAACCTGCACCAAAAACGGTTCTATCTTTGGCGGCGGACCATGCAAAACCTGCACAAAGAACGGCTCTATTTTTGGTGGAGAACCATGTAAAACATGTAAACCAGTCAAAAAATGTGCTCCATGCAAAGCAAAACCAGCTCCATGTCCTATTGCTGCTCCTAAACCCGCTTGTGTAAAACAATATGCTATGCAAGAGGTTGTTCGCAACTGTTCTGATTTAGCTCCGTTTAGTATGGAATGGGTAGATTTTCGTATTAACAGAAGTGGGGATTCTAAAACATATTCGCGCAATTTAGGAAATTATCGTTTCAGAATATTTGGATGCCGTCGTAACACGAAAAATGCTATTTTGAATGAAGGACGCATCATTGAAAAAGATATGAACTTCGGTGAAATATTTACAGATATGGTTTCCGATTGCTATCAAGTTGTTACAACTCAACAATGTATTGATAAAGATACTGTTTTGCCGGAATATGTTTTGACAGCAGAAATAACCGATTATTTTATGAATGTATGTGATGAATATAATTGGGACGAAGCCCAAATGGAAGGCGCTCGTAACGGTTCTTCAGAAATGAGTGTAACTTGGCGTTTAATGGATGCAAGTAAAACTAATGTTTTATGGAAAGGCGAAACAAAAGGTTATGCTGAGTTAACTGAAGGTGATTATAATGGCGAAATGGTATTAATTCAGCGAGCTTTTGCTGATGCCGCCGACAATCTTCGTTATCTTCCCGGTTTTGAAGATCAGTTAGCTATAAGAATGTCTCCGGAAGAAATGGAACAACAACGTCAAACATTGATAGAAATTCAAAAAGCAAGCGGTCTTTGCCAAGATGTCATAATTGAGGACTCCGGTTCTGTTTCTACAGGATTTGGTATGGAAGAAGGTTGGGTAGAAGTAAAAGAAACACCTCAACCGGCTCCTACGCCGATTCCTACACCGGCTCCGACTCCGATTGTTGAATTGACAACTCCGGCTGTTACAGAAGCTTCAGGTATTGAAGACACAACAGTAGTTACTGCCGAACCGATTGTTGAATTAAAAACACCAATCGTTACAGAAGCTTCCGGTTTTGAAGATACAACTATTGTATCTGTTGCAGAAAATAATGTAGAGGTTGTTGAAACACCACAACCTGAACCTGAAAAACCGATTATAGAGGTTCCTGCTCCAGAACCTGAACCGGTAGTAACAGGAGCTGTATACGAAGCTGACAAACTTTGTATTGTAGAACTTGCAGACAACGAAAACTTGACTGTTGCTAACTTAGAAAAAGTTAAAAATGATGTTGTTTCTGTTACTAACACAAAGGATGTTACTGTTGCCGGTCTGTTGATTTCTGAACAGTTTATTATGACCACTGCAGATGTTGTAAACAGAGAAGACAACAAATATACTGTTGAAACTCGTGACGGTAAAAAACTTCAAGCTAAGGCATTTCGTGTAAATCCTCGTCGTAATACTGCATTGTTAGTATTGAGTGAACAAACAGAATATACACCTTTAGCATTAGCTCTGGAATTACCCGCTGTTGGTAAAGGAAATTATAATGTTATCGGCTTACCTACAGACACAGACGAAAACAAAGGTAATGTAACAAGTTATCGTTACGCAGAAGACGGAACAGCGCAAATTGTTTCTAACAATTTTGATAAACCGTCGATTGGTGGTGGTGTATTGGTTGACGAAAGAGGTAAAGTAACAGCGATAGTGAACAGAAAACACTCTGAATCTCCATATTTGTTCTTACCTATAGAAACAACCATGCGCAGCTTGGGTGTTGAAATTTGCGGAAAAGCATTTCCGAAAGTTGAACCTAAGCCGGTAGAAAAGGTATGGCGTAAACCGGTATCGACCTATATTGATAAACCTGAAGCAAAAGCTCCTGAAGCTATGCCTGCACCGGTAAGAAAATAAGTAAAAACAACAAAAACCGCTCTGTTTTCAGGGCGGTTTTTTATTGTCATTTTAATTTTTGTCATTGCGAGAAAATTTTTAATTTTCGTGGCAATCCAGACTCCTCATCGTCATTGCGAAGCCCTTTAGGGCTGTGGCAATCCTCATTCCAAACTGTCATTACGAGGAGCGAAAGCGACGTGGTAATCCATAGAGGTTATAAGGCATATATTTTCTGGATTGCTTCACAAGACTTCGTCGTTCGCAATGACGAGAAAGTGGAAAAGTCTATGCTCGTCAGTAGTGACGGGAGGTGTTTTTTTACAGAAAATTGCAAAAAATGAGGATGTTTTGTGATTATAAGAAGAAAAGCGTAATTTTTTCTTGTGCAAAATCAATGCGTTATTAATGCTTATGTTCTAAATAAATGTACCTTTATTTGAGTCAAAAATCAAGACCAAAATACAAGGCTTGCAGAAGATTTTTTCTGAATCAAATAAAGGTACGTTTAATTATGTTTAAACTAAATCGGAGATTTTCCAATGAAATATAATATGTTCCCCATTCTTCTAGCTACCACATTTTTATCAACTTCAGCAGTTGGACAAACTGTTCCTGAAATTAATGCAAGCTATTTAAATTCAATTACTAATCCTAAAATTATTTGGGAGGAAATGCCAACATTAGAAGATGATACAATAATAATTGATGGAGAAAGAACAATAGAAATTAGTGGAAAATATTACAAATACACTTATCAAAAACCAGAAAATTATGCAGAATCTTCAGAACGTATTAATGATACATTGGCAGATGCTAATGTAACAGATTTGGCATTTTTTAATCCCTCAACAACAATTTATCCAATTGGGGCTATTTATAATTCCTTAGATAATTCTAATATAAATATTAAAGCAGATTTTATTGGTTGGAGAGCAGGTAGCTATTCTTATAGTTGTGGTGCTATATGTAATGAAGGTGGAAAATTAGGAACAATAACCGGCGATTTTGTTGGTAATCATCGTCTTGGTGGAATATTTTTGCGAGGGGCTGCTATTTATAATACAGGCTATATTGAAAATATATCAGGAGACTTTGTCGGAAATTATTTTAACGGTACGTATTCTACGGAAGGTGCTGCAATTTTCAATCTAGGAACTATTGGTAAAATTACAGGGAATTTTATTGGGAATTATATAAAAGCATATGGTTCTGAAGGTATTTATGGTGGAGCTATTTATGCGGGAGGCTCTATAAGTAGTATATCAGGAAATTTTATCGATAATTACGTATTATCTACTGATGAAACAAAAAAAGCATCTGGTGGAGCAATATATATAACTAAAAATATGACGTTTACCTCTGGTTCTGATACACATTTCTTTACAGGTAACTACACTGTAGATAGCAAAGGTAAAATTTATAATGCCATTTTTATAAGAAATGCATCTACTACGACATTGCCGGTTATAACTTTAGATACAATAGGCAATGGCGCTTGGATTGTTAACGATAACATTGATGGTTGTCTTGCTAATTATGATACAACATCCGTATCATATAATGGCTATGGTTATAAACTTGCGCTTATCGGCGATGATACTATTGATACCGAATTAGGTGCAACTACTCAATATATCAACATGAATAATGCAATTATCAATGCCGAAGAAGTGAGTGTAGAGAACACGACTTTGCGTTTCGGAGCATATCAACACGAAGATACAACAGCTAAAAACTGGGACGGTAAAGGTAAGTTTATTGCTTCGTTAAACTCTGACGGAACAGAAAATATTGATGCTGATTCCGTAACTTCATTGACCTTAAATAATGCCGTATTTGATATATCTAACAGTTATATGGAAACAGTAAAACTCAAGAACTATTCCGCAACTGACAGCTTTGTTCACTTGGATGTTGATGTTGAAAATATGACTTCAGATATTATCAACGTCAAAGGCGATGTTGATGGAGTAACTAAACTTGTTATTCACGCAACTTCTGATAAAGATATAAGAGGTCAAGGACAAATCCTATTTGCAGAATCTTTCGGCGATACAAAGGGGGATGAAACATCATTTGAAGTAGCCCGTGTTTATAAGAGCCCATTTATGTATAAGGTAATTTATAGCGGAGAAGCAGCTGTTGATGTAGAAGAAAATTCCGTTGTTATTACTCCGAGCGAAGCTACAGCAATAGCTAAAAATAATAAATGGTCTTTAGAAATGACAGGAGAAAATAATCCGAACAATGAACAAGCACCTGTCGATCCTAATCCTGATACTCCGGGAACACCTGTTCAACCACTCGGACCGATTGAAGTAGCACCTGAAATCATCGGATTTGAGACTTTGCCGAATGCCGGCTTATCACAAACCAATGGAATGGTTTATAATATTATGCGTAAAGTCGGTGTAAATCGTTTATTCTGTCCGGGTTGCGGTTTCTATGACTATAACTGGGATGGCGAAGCTTTCCATAATGCTTGGGTAGATACAACCTACAACGGCTTAACAATCGAAGCTCCGGTAGAGATTGATGCTAATGTATGGGGTATTGAAGCAGGTTCAGATATTCAACACGATTTGAATAATAAACTCGGTATATTCGCATCTTATCGTCAAGGTAATTACGAAATGGACGGAAAGGGCGAAAAATATTACTCCACAATCGGAAGTGAAATTGACATCGACAGCTATTTAGCCGGTTTGTATTATCGTTATGACCATAATAACTGGTATGCTTTTGCTACTGTTTATGGTGGTATGCAAAATGCCGAAATTAAAACCGATGACGGTATATCAGCCGACACTGATGGTTTAGAGTTGGGAGGAAGTATTGAAGGCGGATATAGCTATGCTTTAAGCAGAACCTTATCGGTAACCCCGAGTTTAGGTGTATTCTACTCACAAATCAATTATGATGATGCAACCGACAGTGCCGGTAAAACTGTGGAATATAACGACTTGAAACAAGTTGAAATAGAAGCGGGAGCAAAATTTGCTCAT
>JAGBDC010000007.1 GCA_017937705.1 Alphaproteobacteria bacterium | reverse complement strand
CCACCGGACACCAAATGTTTGAGTATAGAAAGGTAATTTGGGTAGCTATTTATTCTAAAATTTAAAACTTAATATTTGCCATTTTAAAGGTAGTTGTTACGAAAAAAACAACTGCCTTTTTTCTATGCAAAAAACAAAGGAGATGATGGACTGTGAAAATACAAACAGATTACTTTTACGGCAAAGAAGCCGAGCAATTTGCCTTTTTTAAGATACCAAAACTATTATTTTCTGCACCTGAATTTAAAGATGTTTCTATCGGTGCAAAATTGCTTTACGGACTTATGCTCGACAGAATGAGCTTGTCTGTAATGAATGGTTGGTATGATGAAAACGGCAGAGCATATATTTATTTTACAATAAATGACATATCCGAGCAACTTTCTTGCGGAAGTGAAAAGGCTAACAAATTGCTTTTTGAATTGGATGATGAAAAAGGCTGCGGACTCATTGAGCGTAAAAAGCAAGGTCAAGGCAGACCAACAGTAATTTATTTAAAAAAGTTTATTACAGATGTATCCCGAAAAACAGAATTGCAGACTACGGAAAATCGAAATTCTGAAATGCCGGAAATCGAAAATCAAGACTGCGGAAATTCGATAAGTAATAAGACTTATATAAATAAAACAGATTTTAATAATACTGATATTAACATATCTTATCCTATCGGCAAGCCTGATGGGATGGATTGGATTGAAGAACATAATACATACGAAGAAATTATCAAAGAAAATATTGAGTATGATATTATGTGTGAACGCTTCTCAAAAGCGTGGCTTGATGAAATAGTCGCTATTATGGTCGATGTCGTATGCAGTAAAAATCCATATATCCGTATTAACAAGCAAGATGTACCGCACGAAGCGGTTAAAAGCAGATTTTTAAAAATAAACAGTATGCACATTGAATATATCAATTTTGCATTACAAGAAAACACTTCTGATGTCCGTAATATACGGGCATTTTTAATTACAACAATATATCGTTCTTACGAAACCGCTGATAATTGGTATTCAGCAAAAGTTAAGCACGATATGGCACATAATGAAAGGTGGTAAAATTTATGACTAAAAAAATAACAGAAGAAATTAAATATTTGAATGTAGATGAATTAAAGCCTTTTGAGGAACATCCTTTTAAGGTGCGTATTGACGAAGAAATGGACGAGCTTGTGGAAAGCATCAAAGAAAACGGCCTTGTATCTCCCATAATTGCAAGACCGCATAAAGATGGCGGTTATGAAATTATATCAGGGCATCGTAGAGTTAAAGCGTGTGAAATATTGCAGCTTAAACAAGCTCCCGTTATAGTTAAAGATATTGACGATGATACGGCGGTGATTTTAGTGGTAGATAGTAATTTAAACAGAGAAAACATATTGCCGAGTGAAAAAGCCTTTGCTTATCAAATGAAGCTCGAAGCAATAAAGAGAAAAGCGGGCAGACCGACAAAAGATAATGTGTGCCAAATTGGCACGGATTTAATTGGGATAAGGTCTGACGAACTTGTTGCAGAAAATACTGACGATAGTGCAAGGCAAGTGCAACGATATATCCGGCTTACAAATCTTATCGACCCTTTACTTACAATGGTGGATGAAAAACAAATAGCAATGACTGCCGCAGTAGAACTGTCTTATCTCGGCTCAAAGGAACAAGCTCAGGTTATGGATGTTATTGATGCCGAAGCTACTGCACCCTCTATCGCTCAGGCTACAAAGATACATAACTTCTCTAAAGAAGGAAAATTATCTCCTGCTGTTATAGAGTCTATTATGCAGGAGGAAAAATCCCTAAAGCGTAAGGTTACAATCAGCGAAGATAAAATAAACAGATATTTTCCTAAAAATTATACTAAAGAGCAAATTGAGGAAACTGTTTTAAGACTTATTAAAGGCTGGTATAAAAAAAGACATCAATCCCACGAAAGATAAATTTTTTTGTGCAAATTCCAAACTTAATTTATAATTGAATTAAGAAAGGGTGTGTGCATAGTGAAAAAAGATTATATTGTAATCGCTCCCGATAACCCTCCTGACGATAAAACACTTGAATATGTAATGAAAAAGGCTATGCTTTTGTCGTTGGCAGAGAAAGGAGAAATTACAGTAAATTAATACAATCAATGTTTAAAGATGATAAAAAAAGGAGGTTTTTCAGATGAAATCATTAGTTGAAAAAAACGGCTTAACTTACAGACGAGAGGGAGATTATTTTATACCCAATATTGAACTCCCCGAAAACAAACCCATCGGAAAATACGGATTGCTCCGTGAAACTTTTTTAAAGAAGCATCGTAATTATTTGTATGCTACAAAGCTGATGGATGGTACGCTTAATGAGCATCTGTATGAAATTAACCAAACGGCAAATGAGCAAGTTGCGAACTTGGTTGAAAAAATGGCAAAGCAGCAAGGTGTTGACGAAAACTTAAAAGCAACAGACCAAATGGCGTGGGTACGGGCAATGGAAAATATACGCCACTCTGCCGAAGAAACTGTGCTGAACGATTATGTTTACGCATAATTAAAAAGTTCCCGTTATACCCTAAACCAATTTGAATTTAGGGTATAACGAGGGTATAACTCAAAATTTATATTCTTGTATCCCATAAAATTTGTATAAAAATCAGAAAGGACGATGGATATGAAATTAAAGAAAATTTTTGCTTTATTATTAGCAGTAGCGTTATGTACAGGAACAACTGCCGTTTATGCAAAAGATTACCCATATCCCATAGGCTATTATAATTTTGCACACTCAAACAGATACCTGACATTTGCAACAGACGGCGGCTCATTTATTAAAACAATAGAAGCTACTACGGGGACAGAAATTGATGTTACAAAGTATGTACCGACAAAATCAGGTTATATATTTGACGGATGGTATTCTGACCCACGCACAAAACAAAATCAAATAAAAAAAGTTACCTTGACGGAGAATATCGTTGTATATGCTAAATGGATTGATGACGGGACTCCAAAGCATAGTGAAAATTATGTTATCAGCAGAACTGTTACAGATAACTCTGTTATACTCGAAACAACAAGCGGAACAGTTGAAGCTCCGGTAACAAAATTATGGATTGAGCAAAACGCAAGGCTTGAATATTTAATGAGCCTTAAAGCTACTGCAAAATGACATTGATTTGAAGTAGCTCAAAAATACAAGTGTACGGATAATACATAATACCCCTGAAAATACTTCACTTTTTATAGGTGGAGTATTTTTTGTAGTAAAATCAATGCGTTTTCATATTAGGTTTTCCTTATCTTGAAAATTTTATATATCAAATAATCAAACTTTTTATATGAATTATTATGCTGATAAAGGCTATATATTAAAAGAAGTCGATTTTGATATAATTTTCAAATATTGGATAAAGACCACATATCAAAAACAACGGTTTCAATAGTGGTTTTGATATATATTTAAAAATCCACTATTGTTTAATGGTAAAAGTACATTAGCTTTTTTTGAGAAGTTTATAACACATTTAAAATCAAAGCAAATCACATTTGGTTTTATTAAAGGTCGCAAATTCGACACCTTAAAAGTAATGTAGGGATTTATAAATTTCATTGACATCAATATAGGGGTATGCAATCTTTGATTGCATTAGTGACAAGCATAGCATTTGTCCGACCAAATGCAGCTTGTTCGGGGATTGCTCCCCTAAAACCCCGTGCCTAAAGCAGAAGTTTCACTAAAAAATTGATGTCAAATATAAATGGCTTGGGATATTGTAAATTTGCTTAATAAATTTTAAGACATAACAACAATGCAGTAAAAATGGTGGGGGCTTTGTGTCCTCGCCATAACTTTATGCTTCAAAAACATTTATAATCTGACCGCATTTTTTTACTGCAAAGTCATACGCTACTTTTGTTCCGCTTTTTGGTTGATAATCAAATAAATCTCTGCGACTGTTTTTTCTGCGTGGGGGTAAATAGTTTTCATCATAATAGCAGATACAGTAATAGCTTTTTTTAATCATTTCTTGATTTCTTTCCACATAAGAAGCTCTACCGGCATTTTCCATATGTTCAGGAAAGTAAGTATCCTCATAATGTTTAAGCAGGCTTTCTTCATACCAATCTGGAATGTGTTGGTATGCCGACCTGACATATATTCGCTTGATATGTGGATATTTTTCTTTCAACTCTGATACAACCTCGTGAGCAAAATCGTCAAACTTGCTTTTGCTGCCAAATAAAAAAGTGTCAACACCGTTTTCAGTTATAAGCTGCTCTATAGTTTTAAACATTCTATCTCTCAATTCTTCTGTTTCGTTTATTTTTCTATGACCGAAGAAGCAACAAGTTTTCTTGCGTTCTTTATCTTCCATAATGTTACCGCCTTACATATTTATATTTATTTTTATAAATACTATTATAAAGCATATTGGCTTTACAGTCAAGGGTATTAACCTTATATTCAGGTTAGCACGCTATTAAAAATCAAGTGTATAACCCTTATAATAAAGGTATATCATTGATTTATGAGGTGTTCCGATGAAAGTTAAAGATAAAAATAACGCCGCTATTGGCGAGAGGATAAAAGAAATAAGACTAAAGAGAAATATTACACAAGAAGCATTAGCTGAGAAAGTCAATTTAGGTAGTGCTCAACAAGTGAGCGATATTGAAAGAGGTTTATGTGGTCTATCTGTTGCAAAGCTGATAGAGTTTTGCAAGGTACTCGATATTGATGCAGATTACTTGCTTTTCGGAACGGCAACAAGAGATATAAAAAATCCGCTTAACAGATACCTTTCAAAAATGACACCTGAACAATCTCGTTGCGTAGAGGAACTTGTTTCCGCATACGCAAAGTCTTGTAATATAAAATAAACTTATGCTCTCAATGCTTATGTGTTGGGAGCATTTATGTTTTTTGTAAAAGTGCTTATGTTTTTGTGGATTTATTTACTTTGCAATTAAAACCATTTATAAT
>JAGBDC010000006.1 GCA_017937705.1 Alphaproteobacteria bacterium | reverse complement strand
TGGTTTTTAGCAAATAAAGCAAACGAAATACAAATACCTTATGTGGAACAGAATCAAAAAAACAAATTAAGACAGTTGGCACAACAAAATAATCGCGAATTTAAAAAGCTTTTGCATGATAAAGCTTAATTTCCGCATGATATAGGGCATATACAGACTTCTTTCCTTTTGATAGAGTGGAAATGTAAATTTCTAATTTTAGCTGAAAGGAAAAAACAATGACAGAATTTACAAGAGAACTTATGTATGGCAAGCGTCCGGTGCACCGTACTGACCCTAAACCCGGACAAAGTGAATGGCGCGAGAATAAAAACAACCGATGCTCCGGTTGTTTTTACCGCAAGCGGCGTAGTTTTGTTAATAAGTAAAGGCGGTGTTAACCGACTGTAACGAATTTACAAAACAAGTGACCGAAGCGTAGTTAATGATTGCAAACATAGTGTAGCAAGAATTTACGGAGCAAGAATTATTTGGATCCTCGCGAAACCGATAGATTTGCTGATATGAAGGAAATCGATGTGCCGAGTGAGAATTCGCCCAATCCGTTTGCTAATGAGATACAGAACTATTTGTATAAAAATGATGAGTATAACTATAAACAACTTTATGGTAATACGCCACCACCACCGGTGCAAACACAAAACTATAATACACAAAGTGGTTATCCAGAATTGAGGGATGATAAAAGGAATACTTTTAATTCTGCAATTGAAAGTTTTGTTCGTACATCTGATACACCTCAATCAGATAACAGTTTTACAAATCAGATTGTTGGAGCCGCAAGAGATTTAGGTGAAAACTATATAAATATGGTTAATGCTAATTATAAAAGCACACCTGAAATGCAAAAACAAGGCACAACCATTGATAATTACTACCATTGTGTCGGAAATTATGATGCAGCACAAAGAGGAGCTTTGGGTTCAGTGACAGCGGGTACAATCGGTTTAGGAAGAGAATTGATTGACTATCCTAAAAACGTACTTCTTAAAGGAAAAACTTTTCAACAGGTTAATGATGATTTTCGTAATGATATGGCAGTAAATGCTGATGGACGACAAATGGCACAAAGCGGACAATATCGTTCCGCTTATGAAGCATGCGATAAATATCGTCCGGCTGGATATGATCCACTTGATCGCTTTAGGTATTATAAAAAATAATTATTTAACTTGTATAATTATTCAAAGCATTTATACTAAGACAAAGATGGCAATAAAAAGGGTATAGAATGATAAATTTATTATATGTGTTTTTGTTTTTGGTACTAACTGGTGCTACTTTATTTAATATGCGTATTTGCCATTATTTTAATCAACAAATGCAGGCTTTGCGTTGGAGCGCCAACAAGCAGGGATATTTTAATATTTTATCAACGGCACTTTGTATAACACCTATCATTTTATTGTTGCCATTTTTGTTTGAGTATAGTGATATTTGGTTTGTGTGTTCAGCTTTAGCTTTTGTTGCACTTTTGAGTGTTTTGAGTTATTGCGATTATCAGATTTTTAGGCACAATAAAAAACATAATGTTTGGTGGAATAAACTGACATATTTTGATAAAATAATTAGTTGCATAATTGTTGCGTTATCAATTTTCTTACTTTATTGTTATCCATCGCTCCGGAATATCTCCATCATAATATGCATCAATTCTTTTTTTGTTTATATATTGTTTCTGAAAAAAATCAAAGAACAACATAAAATTTTGCAATTTTTTACAAATAAATTTATTCGGTATCTTGAAATGATTATCGGCAATTTGTTTTATTATACAGCATGGCTTATAACTGGAATATATATTCTAAGCATGAGCATCAATATAATTTCTTCATTCCTTGATCCTTATGATACAGACGGTTGTATGGATACCGGAATATGTAAAGAAGGTTTTACCTTTAATGATTGTGGAGATGGTAAGCCTTGCACAATAACGAAGGAAAGTTGCCTTAAAAACAATAATATTTGGCTTGAAGATATTCATAGTTGCGATACCAGACATAAGGTCCGTTAAATACCAATGATTAATTTAAAGGTATCCGGTTTTGCATTTGGTATATAATTGCAGGGTATATGGCACGTTTCGGAAAAATTTTGCGAGTTATAGGAAAATATATCGCAAATTAAAAGTATTAGAAAGAGAAGCATTTTCCTATTGCGTTTCAGGCGTTTTAGTACAAATCAAGCGGATTTACGGAATTTCAAAAGACAAAGACATTGTGGTTTGGGTTATTGGGGCGAGGAGATTGTCCTTCGCAAACACTTTTGTGTTTGCTCACGACCTACCGCGCTCATTCGCTGACACTCAACGACGCACCCGCGTATCGCGTGTTCGCATCTTATTGCACGCAATCTACAAACACAAAAAGCCGTCAAATCTGATGGCTTTTTGTTATTTTTGTGGTCGGGACGACTGGATTCGAACCAGCGACTTCTTGCACCCCATGCAAGCGCTCTACCAGGCTGAACTACGTCCCGAGTTCCGTTATAATAATCAGTACAAGAAGTCGCGACTTCTTGTCTTGCTCCATAAGTTTTGCATTTAATTGCAAAACTAACTTCGCTTCGGTCAAACAAATCATAAGCATCGCTTTTGTTCTCTGTACGTTCACAAGCTCTGCAACGATTTCTATTCTGAAGTTGTAAAAACTCTTTACTAAAGACTTTTTATAACTTCAGCCCCATGCAAGCGCAGAACCCAAGCTGAACTACGTCCCGAGTTCCGTTATAATAATCAGAGCAAGAAGTCGCAACTTCTTGTCTTGCTCCATAAGTTTTGCATTTAATTGCAAAACTAACTTCGCTTCGGTCAAACAAATCATAAGCATAGCTTTTGTTCTCTGTCATTCACAAGCTCTGCAACGATTTCTATTCTGAAGTTGTAAAAACTCTTTACTAAAGACTTTTTATAACTTCAGCCCCATGCAAGCGCAGAACCCAAGCTGAACTACGTCCCGAATAACTCTTCTATATATCTCATAATGATAAATTGCAAGCAAAAAATAACTTGTATTAATATAAAAATATGATAATCTTGCGTTCTTAATTTTTATTATTAATTTAATTAAATTCTCGCAGCTTATGGAAAAACAAAGTTTAATTGACAATGCCGTAGCAGCTTTTCAGATTAAGTTCAACAACACCCCAAAACAAGCAGGGCTTCACATTCAAACTGTTTATAATGACAGTGTAATCTTTAGTCCTTCAGAAAAAGAAGCTATGTCGTTTATTACCAATCAAAAAGATATGCAGAATTATCTCAGACAATGCTGTGTTTTCTGTATAGGTTTGGTTGTGTATATGGCAATAGGGCTTATTTGCTTTACCTTTTCTCCCGATTCATTCATCGGTTTTTGGATTGGAGGTGCTATACTCAGCATTTTGTTTCTCATTCTTACTTATTTCAAATCAAACAAGTTTAAAAAGAATGAAAAAGTCTACAAAAGCAAAAAGCTTGTTATCTACGAAAAAGAAGGTGGTTTTATAGAACTTTAAACTGCAAAACTTTGCTAAAATCCCGTCGCCTGTTTAAGCCACGGGATTTTTCTTTATTTTCCTCTTATCGTTTTATCGAAGTTTTTGACAAATAAAAACAAGATACTAATAAAAAGCACCAAACTTGTGACTGCTCCACTGACACAAAGCCAGTAGGGCGGATTTAGATAAAATATTAAATATCCCCCCATTACAAGAGCCGCTAAAAATGGAATAAATAATAAATCAGCACTTATATATATTTTTTTTCTTAGAAGGGCAAAAATAACGTTTATACATAGTAGCCATAAAACTTCAAGTACGACAGCCATATATGAAATTTTACCGTTTTCATGCCATGGTGATTGTTCAAAATCAGCTGTGTATATAATAAAAGTATTATAAATCAGCGTCAGTAACAGAAGATTCATAACAATGAACAGCGTTTTATATATTTTTGAATTATCTACCCAAAAAATGGAAGCAACTAATAAAGCAATAAGCAAAATTTGTACTATCATTTAGTTTCCTTCTCACTGTTCCACTCAATTAATTTATATTTTTCTTTGCCGTTTGGCAGTTGAAAATGCCACCATTCGGACGTTATACTCTCAAAACCGTAATCGTGCATGATTTTTTGTAATAACTCTCGATTTTTTATTTCTTCAAATAAATTAGGACTATAAAAATTAATCGAGGCCTTTTCAAAATGTTTGTAGTATTCGTCTGTTTTGCCAAAAGCAACTTGACGTGCATATTTTTTATCATAAGCATCAATTTCTGTCGGAAATCTTAAATTATTTCCTTTCATATCGGTCAGGCAACAGTCGATGGCAATACCGTAGCAATGTAATGAATTTTCCGGTTTAGATGCAAAAACTCCCTTAACAGGCATCAAATCAATACAACGTTGGTGAGCAATAGGAGGGCGATAGGCATCTCTGATACGCATTTTAAGATTTAACCTTTGCAGAACCTCTGCGATTTTGCTTAATTTATCTGCAACATCAATATGAACATAAGCATTGTTTCCGAAACCAACCTCTTTATACACCGGATGCAGTGTAATATTATCGGGTATTGCATACATCATATCAACAATGAAAAATTCATTGCTTTGTATTTCTATCAGATTATTTTTTTTAAGAAAATCATCGTTCATTAGTTTAACCTTTTTGTTCCCACGCTCCCGATTGATTTTGTTGCCAATAGAATATATCAACCGATTGTTGTTTAAGTTCTCTCCAAAATATGCGAGCTTTTTCTACACTTTCAGTTGAGTTTCCGTCAAATATATTAAAAACTCTTTCATATTGTTGAATTTCTTCAATATTTGCTTCTGCTCCATCGGTTAAAAATAAAAAATCTGCTCTATTAGGATTGTCGTTTTCAGAAGTTAGCCATATAGGCTGCATTTCTGCTGCTCCGTCTTTTTTGCTTCCATGCGGTAAAAAGGATTGTTCATCATAGGTCCAAAGCAAACTATTCAAAAACTCTATTCGTTCGTTATTACCTATTCTTACAATAGCTCTTTTATTTATAGCATAAACTTTTTCAAGAAGTTTGGGCAAAACATCTTCAAGTCGTTTGTTCTGTAAATGATAAAAGTCAACTCTGCTCATTGTTTTTTAGCCTTACGGTAACGGTTCCCATGGTTCCATCTTCTTGGTTTTGAATAGAAAGCTTAACAGGGCGTTTTGCTTTTCTGGCCTCTTTTATATAATTAAGTGCGGCATCGGTAGTCAGTACATCTTTTTCATCAATTTGAGTAACTATATCGCCTTTTTTAATCCCCTGTAAAGCAGCATCAGAATTTGCTTCCACACCTTCAACAACGAGCCCTAAAGTCGAAGAAGACAGTTCAAAAATATCCAAAATTTCAGGAGATATTTCCAACAATTTAATTCCTATTTCGTGAGAAATTTTGTCGTTGTCATCCATCTCATCGGGGTTTTGCGGTTTTATTAACGACGGAGCCGCCGGCATTTCTTTGATAAGGACACTTATGGTTTCTAATTGCTGATTTTTCCATACCAATAAAGTTTTTTCTTTACCAATTTTACTTTCAGCAATCATTCTTGAAAAATCTTTCGGATTATTAATTTCTGATTTTTCAATATTAAGAATAACATCACCTACTGTCAATCCGACCTTGGCAGCAGGACTGTTTTCGCTGACTTCTGATATAACCACACCATGAACATCGTTAAGATTAATTGCTTTGGCAATATCCTTTGTTACCGGCTGAATTCTTACTCCTATCCAACCTCTCTTAACTTTTCCGTTTTGTTCTAACTGACTTGCAATCCATCCGGCAGTATTGATTGGAATGGCAAAACCAACTCCCATACTGGCTCCGGTGGTAGAGAACAGAGCAGTATTAATACCGATTACTTCTCCGTTCATATTAAACATCGGGCCGCCTGAACTCCCTTGATTGATAGAAGCATCGGTTTGGATAAAATTGTCATAAGGTCCGGCTGCAATATCTCTTGATTTTGCAGAAACAATACCGGCACTAACGCTACCGCCTAATCCAAACGGATTTCCGATAGATAATACCCAGTCACCAATTCTTAAATCATCAGAATTTCCGAATACAACTTTTTTCAGTTCAAAAGGAGGTTCAATTTTTATCAAGGCTAAATCTGTTTTTTCATCTCCGCCGACAATTTCTGCTTCAACTTCGGTATTGTCAAACAACACCACATTAATAGCACTTGCATTTTCGATAACATGATAATTGGTGATGATATATCCTTGTTCATCAATAATAAAGCCGGAGCCTAAAGCTTGTCTTAAATTGCTCTCTGTCTCGATATAATCAGCCATCGGATCTTCCGGAGAAATTTCCGTTTGAGCCGCTGCAACTTCGCCATTAACTCCTTCAGGAACGGTAATATCTAATTTTTCCGTTTGTTGAATTGTCGAAATATTTACTACAGTCGGGAGTAATCTTTCTGCTAAATCAGCAAAAGACGGAAAACCATATTGAGCATTTGCTGAACCGGAGAGTAATATTATTGATAATGTATAACAGATTTTTTTTAGCATATTTTTATTTCATAGCCTTTCTGAAAAATTGAAAAAAGTCACTTTCCGGAGACAATACCATAGAAGAATTGCCGTTAGCCAAAGCATTTTTATAAGCTTCTAAAGAACGATAAAAATTAAAGAAAGCAATATCTTTTCCGGCAGCATTATTCCATATTTCGATAGCTTTTTCATCGCCTTGACCACGAATAATTTGAGCTTGCTTTTCGGCATTTGCCAAAATAATGGTTTTTTCTTTGTCTGCGCTAGCTTTAATCTTTTGTGCTTCTTGACTACCTTGAGCTCTAAATTCTTTAGCTTCTCTTTCTCTTTCGGTTTTCATACGAGCATTAATTGCTTGTAAAACTTCTAAAGGTAAGTCAGCTCTACGAATACGCACATCGGCAACGCTAACCCCGATTTGTGTGGCGTCAATTTTTACTGCAGCACTTATATCGTCCATAATTTTGGTGCGTTTTTCTGATAGTAATTCCTGCAGAGTACTTCTACCTAAAATTTTACGAATAGAAGAATTTACGATTTCTGCTAACTTGCTTTGTGCTTGATATTCAGTTCTTACAGTTGCGTAAAATTTAATCGGATCAACAATTTTATAACGAGTGAAGCTGTCGACATCCAAACGTTTTTTATCATTGAGAACTACCTCTTGCGCAGGGGGATCTAAATTCAACAAACGAGTGTCATAAAACACAACGTTTTGAATAAACGGCATTTTGAATTTTAGCCCCGGTTCTTGTACTAAACGAACCGGACGTCCAAATTGCAATACGATAGCCTGTTCTGCCTGATTTACAATATAAACACTGGTTGAAATTAAAAATACAACTAAAAGAGCAATACTGCCTAAAAATATTTTTGTTTTATCGTTCATTTTTTGTACTCCTCTTATTTAACTGCATTTAACGGTAAAATAGGTAAAACGTTAGAGCCTTTCGCAGACGAATCAACAATAACCTTATCAGATTTTTTCAAAACTTCTTCCATTGTTTCCAAATATAGTCTGCGGATTGTGACATCTTTACCTTTTTTATAAGCTTTATAAACAGAATTAAATCTGTCTGCTTCACCGGTTGCCTTGTTTACAACTGCCTGATTATATGCCTCTGCACTTTGCAAAATTTGCGAAGCTTGACCATGTGCATTAGGAACAACTTCATTACGATAGGCTTCTGCTTCGTTTTTAAATCTTTCCATATCAGCTTTGGCTCGTTGAACTTCGTTAAAAGCATCTACTACTTGTTTAGGAGGGTCTGCTTTTTGCAATTTCACACGTACAATCTCAACTCCTGAACCGAAGTCATCAAGAACTTTTTGCAATTCTGCTTTTGTATCATCTTCAACTTTTCCTCTATCGCCGGAAATAATCGGCATCATTTCGGATTGTCCGACAATTTCACGAAGAACGGATTGTGCGGCAACTCGAACTGTTTCTTCGGGGCTTCGCATATTAAACAAGAAGTCATTTGCATTTTTGATTCGCCAAACTACGGTAAGATTAATATCTACAATATTTTCATCACCGGTAAGCATGTGTGTTTCGGTGAAGGCATTATTACGATAATTGCGTGTTGAGGCATCATTATCTCCGCCCAAATTGATACTTCTTTCCTGTGTCATACTGACTTTTATAACATTTTCAATCGGGTAGGGGAGATGGTAATGAAGTCCGGGGTTGGTTGTATCTACATATCTTCCGAAACGGAGAACAACACCGTTTTCATTCGTTTGAACCTGATAAAAACCGGTGGACATCCATAACACAAAAGCGATAAGCGCCCACCATGCCGGACGGATATTAACGTTCGGTTTTTGTGGCTTTTTTACTTTATGGAATTTAATAATTTTTTCCGGTTCTTTGTTATCCCAAGGGTTTTCCACGTTTTCATTATCCCACGGATTTTTCATATTTGCCATATTTTTTACCTCATTACAGTTTATTTTATTGCATTGCTTTAATATATATTATAAACATTCTAAAAACAATTAGCGATGTCATAATATCAACAGGAGGTTTAATATGACAGATAATACTGCAATTAGAATGGTTGCGGAGAAGTATTTTGCACCGGAATATATCGAAAGTATCAGTTTGTTTAAGGGGAGAGCGATTGTAACACTGGTAAATATATCTGAAGATAATCAAAAAACAGAAAACTTAAAACAGGAATTGCTTACTCTTGATGGAATTGAAAAAGCTTCTGTCGTATATACAGCTATAAAAGACAGTGAGGCTGACAAACACTGGAAAATCAGAGGTGTTAAGAAAATTATCGCTGTAGCTTCAGGCAAAGGCGGTGTTGGAAAATCAACAACAGCGGTTAATATTGCTTTAGCTCTGAAAAGACAGGGACAAAAGGTTGCCTTATTTGATGCTGATATTTATGGTCCGTCAATTCCGACAATGTTGGGATATGAAGGGATTGTTCCTGTTTCTTATGACGGACAAACTTTTGAGCCTTTTGATGTTATGGGAATTAAGAGTATGTCCATCGGTACGTTGGTTTCAAGAGATACACCGCTAATTTGGAGAGGTCCGAAAGCCTGTGGAGCATTGCAACAACTATTAAGCGATGTAAATTGGGGCGAAATTGATATTATGGTTATAGATATGCCTCCGGGAACAGGAGATATTCAAATAACTTTGTCGCAACAAGTAAGATTAAACGGTGCGGTTATTGTTTCTACTCCGCAAGATATTGCTTTGATAGACGCGGTTAAGGGGGTAAATATGTTCAAAGCAGTAAATGTACCGATTTTAGGGGTGGTTGAAAATATGAGTTACCACCTTTGCGAAAAATGCGGACATAAAGAGTATGTATTCGGGGAGCATGGGGCTCAAGATACGGCAAAGAAAATTGAGGTTGATTTTTTAGGCGAAATTCCGCTCAATATAAAAATTCGTACTCATGCAGACGAGGGAAAACCTATTGTTGTTGCCGAACCGGATAGCGAATTTGCAAAGGCATATTTAGATATTGCCGATAAAATTATTGCTAAGCTAAAATAAAAAAAGCTATTTATCGATGCAAAAAACTCGGGATTGAAAAATCCCGAGTTTTTTGTTTTTATATTATTGATTATTAATATCCACTGTTACCGCCTCGAGCTTGAGCTATAAAGCCGGCATTTTCCACTTGTTTCTTCAATTCACCTTTATCTACATCGATACTTTGTTTTCCGGTTTGTTTTGTAAATTCTTCCGGATTACTGTATTGAATAGTTCCGTTTTCTTTATTGACAACAAATTTTGCGGTTTCAGATTTTAATTTTGCAGCACTGGCTATATTAACATCACGAGCATTTAAGATAGCATCAATAACCGGAGCATTGTTAGGTATATTTCCTCTAACGGTTGCTAATATTGCCATTTGTGCATCAGTAGATAGGTTATCAATTCCCATGTGAGAAGCATATTTATCTTTTGCAATAGAATATGTTTCTCTATCAATAAGATATTTAGCAATAGCGTCTTCTTGTGACATGCTGTCTTGATAGCCCATACGTTTACAATATTGATGAGCCATTGCCAAATCAATAGTATCTTTAGATTCCGTAATTTTTTCCGGTGTAGGTGTTGGGGTTACAACTTCAATATTATCCTTCTTAACATCATCTTTTTCGCCGTTTTCACAAGATTTAGCACCGAATAAAGTAGCTGCTAAAATGGCGCCACCGATTGCAATTTTTTTCCAATTACGTTTAGCCCAATCACCGACTTTTTTAGCTTTTTCGCCAATCCATCCAAAGAGGCCTTTTTTCTTCTTTTCTTCTTCTTTCGGAGGAGTTGGTCTATTGTCATCTGATGGAGTAACAATGTTTTCCTCCTCACCTTTATTATGAGGAATAATTACAGGTATTACGGTTGGACCTTTATCTTCTTTTTTATCTTCTTCTTTCTTTATGTCTTCTTTCTTTATATCTTCTTTTTCATCCTCTTTTGCTTCTAAAGCTTTTATGCGTTTATCAATTGCATCTTTCCATCTTCTTGCAATCGGATTGGTTACCGCACGACCTTTTTTATCATAATCATAACCGAATTCCTGCATAAATTCATCAGCATCCTTTAGCTCTTCATCTGTTGTTTTTTTAGGATCCTTCATTTTATATGTACGAGCTTGATCAGTCAGGCTTTTAAGAGCATAAGCCTTTTGTCCTTCTGTTTGAGTAGGATGATTTTGGATTGCATGTTTAATGATAATCCAGTCACGTAAACTTCTGTCAGCCGGCTTTTTCTTCATTGCTTCTGCAATTTCTTCTTTACTGTATTCTTCTTTTTCTTCAGTAGGTTTATTTTCTTCTTCTACCTCTTTAATAGGCGTAACTACTACTTTTTCTTCTTCAACCGGAGTTTTAATTCCGTGTAATTTCTTTTCAAAAGCTACACGCTGAGCTGCATCGGCTGCATCTTGTGTTACATCATAGGACATGCTATTTTTAAATAATTTTCCTCTTGCATATTCTTTTCCGTATAATGCAACAAGTTTATCCATATCTAAAAGTGCATCAGGAGCAACATCTACCTTACCTTCGCCATAATCTTTAATGAGAGCAGACATTTTAGTTGCATGTTTTTCAAATCCGTCATTATGAGCATCTGCAACATTTTCTTTTTCGCCTTCTTTTCCAAAAGCTTCAGTAGGTTTCATAAGATAAACTTCGCCTGCCGTCAGTAGTTCTTCAATTTCTTCTTTCGTATATGTTTTTTCTACAGCAGGAACAACAGTTACAGACGCTTCTTCTACTTTTTGAGCTGCTTGCTCCAATAACTCAGGCATATCTGCGAAACGTTTATTATATTCATGGATAGAGTGAGGATTTTTCTTGTCTTCTACATGTTTACCATTGAGTTCATCGAGCAAATAGCCGAGGGCTGCAGTTTCTTCGGGAGTAAGGCTGTCTTTTTCCACAGCAGATTTTATTACATTAGGAAGTTGATCACGCAAATCTTTATTGATTATTGTTTCAGCTTTTACAACCGAAGCCATATCTTGTAAACTTACTTCTTTTCCGTTTTTGGCATCATATTTTACTTGTTTAGCCTGTTCTACAGTTGCAGACGGAACCAAATCAGCAAAATTACGAGTCTCTTTTTTAGGCGATTTTCGAGTTTGCTTTGCTTCATATATCTTGGCCAAAACCTCTTCTCGTCTTTCTTCTGTTATCCCTTCATTTTCGTCAAATTCATATCCGGTGCTTTGTAATAATATCAAATCATCAATTGTAACACCAAGGTCGTTAAGTGTATATGTTTTAGCCATACTAAATCTCCCTCAAAATTTTACTCATTTACGTTACTATACAACAAAAATTTAAAAAAGAAAAGTCTTTTTTGTCGATTTTTGCAAAAATTGTCTACTTGTTGTTATTAGAACAAATATTTATGAACATTTTATAAATGAAAAGCAGCCTTTCGGCTGCTTTGATTATAATTTTTTAGATAAGAGTTCATTGACAATTTGCGGATTTGCTTTGCCTTTCGATTCTTTAATTACCTGACCGACAAACCATCCTTTGAGATTTGTTTTTCCGTTACGAAAAGCTGTAACGTTATCAGGATTGTTGGCAATAATCATATCAACAATAGCTTCAATGGCAGAAGTATCCGTAACTTGCTTCAAACCTTTTTCTTCAACTATTTTTTCGGGATTTTCTCCTGTTTCTGACATAATTTCAAAAACGTCTTTTGCAATTTTACCCGAAATTATATTCTTTTCGATTAATTCAACCAGTTTTCCCAGATTTTCTGCTGATACTGGAGAATTATCAATGGTTAAATTTTTGCGATTTAACATAGCAAAAAAATCTCCCATCAGCCAGTTGGCAACTTTTTTACCATCGTGTCCGTTTGCGGCTTTTTCAAAGAACTCAGCGGTTTCTTTGTTTTCACAAATTACCATCGCATCATATTTGGTAAGCCCCATTGTCTCAATAAAACGAGCTTTTTTGGCATCAGGTAATTCCGGAAGTTGATTTTTTATTTCTTCAATATATTCATCACTCAAAACAAGCGGTGGTAAATCAGGCTCCGGAAAATAACGATAATCATGAGCAAATTCTTTTTTACGCATAAATTTAGTTTGTCCGCTAACCGGATCAAATTGGCGGGTTTCTTGTTCAAATTTTTCACCGTTTTCATAAACTTCTATTTGGCGTTTTGCTTCGGCATCAATAGCTTGCATTACAAATTTTACCGAGTTTACGTTTTTGATTTCGGCACGAGGACGAAAACCTGTTTCACCGACTTTGCGAACAGATACACTGGCATCACAACGCATAGAGCCTTCGTCCATATTACCGTCACAAGTTCCTAAATAACGCAAAATTGAACGTAATTTTTTCAAAAATGCACCGGCTTCTTCCGAAGAACTGAAATCAGGACGAGTTACAATTTCCATCAAACCTACACCGGCACGATTAAAGTCGATAAAACTCTTGGTCGGAGACATATCGTGCAATGATTTTCCGGTATCTTGTTCTATGTGCATGCGCTCAATTCGAATATCTTTTGTGCTACCATCATCTAAATCAATGCTAACAATACCTTCTCCTACAATCGGATATTCAAATTGGGTAATTTGGTATCCTTGCGGCAAATCGGCATAGAAGTAATTTTTGCGTGAAAATACCGAATATTTATTAATTTGAGCACGCAAGCCCAATCCGGTTTTAACCGCTTGATTTACACACTCCATATTTAATGTCGGTAACATACCCGGCATGGCAACGTCAACAAAAGACACATTTTGATTTGCATCACAGCCGAAATTTGTAGAGGCAGAGCTAAAAATTTTAGATTTTGAAATTATTTGACAGTGAATTTCTAAACCGCAAACAATTTCCCAATTTCCTGTTTTTCCTTCTAATATCATCTTATTTCAGCCTCTCAAATTTTGCTTCTTGTTCCAATACATACGCCGTTTTAAAAATTGTTTCTTCATCAAATGATTTTCCGATTAATTGCAATCCTAATGGCAATCCGTCTTTTGACAATCCTACCGGCAAACTCATTCCCGGAAGTCCTGCTAAGTTTACTGAAACGGTAAATATGTCATTGAGCCACATATTTATCGGATTTTCTTGCATTGATTTATCACCAATAGGAAATGCCGTAACCGGAGATGTAGGTGTTAATATCACATCACATTTTTCAAAAGCATTGTTAAAGTCATTTTTAATTAGACGACGAACTTTTTGAGCCTTGATATAATATGCGTCATAATAACCGGCAGAAAGAACATAAGTACCAACCATGATACGACGTTTTACTTCTTTTCCGAACCCGGCGCTACGACTATTGGTATACATATCATCAATGCTATTTCCGTTTACACGTAAACCATATCGCAAACCGTCATAACGAGATAAGTTTGAAGATGCTTCAGCCGGAGCAATTATATAGTATGCAGCCAAAGCATATTTAGTATGCGGCAATGAAATATTCACAATTTCAGCACCGGCCTGTTTTAATATTTCTATGCCTTTATCCCAATATGAAGCTATTTCATCATTTAATCCTTGCGGACGATATTCGGCCGGAATACCTATTTTTAATCCTTTAACGCTACTTCCCAAGGCTTTTTCAAAATCAGGGACGGGGATATTAACTGATGTAGAGTCTTTTGTATCATATCCGGCCATCGAATTTAATAAAATAGCGCAATCTCTTACATCTTTAGCAATAGGTCCTGCTTGATCCAAAGAAGATGCAAAAGCCATAATTCCGTAACGTGAGCAACGGCCATAGGTAGGTTTTATGCCGGTAACACCGCAAAAAGCTGCGGGTTGACGAATAGAGCCTCCTGTATCTGTGCCGGTTGCAGCAGCACAGATATTAGCTGATACCGCAGCTGCCGAACCTCCAGAAGAACCACCGGCAACGAGCTTTCTCTCTTTATGCCAAGGGTTAATAACCGGACCGAAATAACTGTTTTCATTACTTCCGCCCATAGCAAACTCATCCATATTAAGTTTACCCAAACAAACAGCACCATCATTAAAAAGTTTGCTTGTTACTGTTGATTCATATTGCGGAATAAAACTGTCTAACATGTGAGAACAAGCGGTTGTTCTTATATCTTTGGTACAAAATAAATCTTTAATTCCTAAAGGAATACCTTCTAATGTGCGATTTGTTCCGTTAGCATATTTTTCATCGGAAATCTTTGCCTGTTGCAAGGCTGTTTCCGGTGTTTCAAGTACATAAGCATTTAAGTCACGATTATCTTCCATTGACTTAATATAAGCTTGTGTAAGTTCCGTAGATGTAAATTCTTTATTTTTCAAACAATCTAAAGTTTGAGCGATAGTCAATTTTGTAATATCAGCCATTTCTTTTACTCCACAACCTTTGGAACAACAAAATAATCATATTCTGCTATCGGAGCATTTTTCAAAATTTTATCGGCTTGATTTCCTTCAACCACCATATCTTCACGACAAGCAAGTTGAGTATCGTTTACAGCAAACATCGGTTCAACACCGTCAGTATCGACTTCACTGAGCTGTTCCACCCAATTTATAATTTTATTAAATTCATCTTTTGTGGCTTCTACTTTATCTTCATCTATCTTAAGACGTGACAGCGAAGCTATTTTTATAACTGTTTGTGTATCTATCGCCATTATTAAAATTCCTTTTTTTCAAAAAAAACAGAGCCATTGAGTTTTTTCAACGGCTCATAATAAGGTTATCTGCTTAAAAATCAAGTATGTTTTAGCCTTCGATGAGCATTTTTCCACATTCTTGAGCATTATCAAGATTAATCATACCGACAATATGATATCCGGCGTCAACGTGAAGCACTTCACCGCTAACGGCAGAACCTAATCCTGACAACAAAGCCAAAGCCATTCCGCCGACTTCATCTTGAGTAATGTTACGACGAAGAGGAGCATTAAGCTCATTCCAGTGTAAAATTTTGCGGAAATCACCGATACCTGAAGCAGCCAAAGTTTTTATCGGGCCGGCAGAAATTGCGTTAACTCGAACACCTTGTACTCCCATATCAACGGCAGCCGCACGGACAGATGCTTCTAATGCCGCTTTGGCAACACCCATAATATTGTAGTTTGGCAATACGCGTTCACCGCCTAAATATGAGAGAGTCAAAATTGAGCCGTTTTCGTTCATAATCGGAGAAGCACAACGGCAAGCTTCCAAAAATGAGTAACAAGAAATGTGCATTGTGTTGGTAAAGTTTGCCAAAGATGTATCAATGGTACGACCTCTCAATTCGTTTTTATCCGAAAAACCGATAGCATGAACAACAAAGTCGATTTTACCCCATTTTTCTCCGAGTTCCCTAAAACAAGCTTCAACACTTGCAGAGTCGGAAACGTCACATTTAATTAATAACGGTTCAATATCAAGTTGAGCAGCCAAAGGCTCAACTCTTTTTTGTAATGTTTCGTTTTGATAAGAGATTGCAACTTGAGCACCTTGAGCATTCAAAGCCTGAACAATTCCCCAAGCAATAGACTTGTCATTGGCCAATCCCATAACAAGTCCTCTTTTGCCACTCATCAACAGTTGATTACTAATCATTTTTTTTCCTTTGCTTTTATTATTAAACTATTATATTAAGTGAACTTGATTGAATATTTATAGGATTTAATTTTTTTTGTAAACTGTTTTTTTATTTGAGGTGGATTATGGAGTTTAAAAACCTTATATCAAAAAAGGTCAAACTTTTTTCTGATTTTGTGTTTTTTTTAACTAAAAGAGCAAAAGCTGATGCGGTTTTCAGAGTTGCTTCTTCTTTGGCATACACATCGCTTATTGCCATTGTTCCTCTGCTTGCTATCGGTATCGCCATTTTCTCGGCTTTTCCGGTATTTGATCCGATTAGAGCACAATTAGCCGATTTCTTATTTAAAAATTTGACTCCGTCATTTGAAGAAGAAATCAGACAATATCTTGAAGTTATTGTCAAAAACTCCGGACAGCTCGGAACAATGGGCGTTAGCGGTATTGCCGTTACGGCGATTTTGTTGTTGTCGACTATTGAAGACAGTTTTAACTATATATTCAAGGTAACGCAGCCTCGTCCGATTGCCACTAAAGTAACACTCTATTGGACGGTTATAACATTAGGGCCGCTGCTTTTGGGAACGGCGTTTTCAATGAGAGGATATTTATATACACTCAAAAAATTTGTAGATGTTGATGGAGAAACTTCACAATTTGTAATCGGCTATTTTATTCCTCCGCTTATAACTATTGCGACCTTGATGTTGGTATATGTTTTAGTGCCTAACAAAAAAGTTTCGATATTAAATGCTTTTGGCGGAGCGGTTGTTGCCGTAATCTTATTTGCTTTCTTAAGGTTGGGATTTGGTTCCTTCGTAATGTCAAATACGACATATTCCACTCTTTACGGAGCTTTGGCAATAATTCCGATATTTCTGATTTGGATGTATTTGTCTTGGGCGGTGGTTTTGTTTGGGGCGGTCGTAACAGCTTCACTCGACGAATATCGCCAACTTAATAAAATGGAGATAAAAAAGGTTATTGTTGCCGGTAAAAAAGGACAAAGGATTATAACCGAATAGAAAAAGGCACCTTAAACGGTGCTTTTTTGTAATATAAATTTAATGCAAAATAGACAAAAAAGCTTTTACTTTTTAAAAAAGTATGATAATATGCAATAAATTGGCTAATTTTATTATTGAAAGGTTGTTACTATGGCTGATGCAAGAACTTATTCTCTTACAGATTTAGGAATATCTAATGACGATTTGGGATTGTTGCTAAATAGCGGATATGATTTGAACCAAGTTTCCGGTATTAGCGAAGCAAAGCGAGAAGAAATTTTAGCTAAAATTTATGAACTGAAAAAAGAAAAGTCATCCAAACAAGAAGAAAATAAAAAACTCAATGATGCCATTGATGAATTGAAAAAAAGTTTGGAAAATGCATCTACCGAAGAAGAAAAGAAACAAGCCGTCGAAAAGTTTAATGATACAGTAGGAACAACCGTATATTCTGACTATACAACAGCCGAAAATTCTTCTCATGAAGAAATTGCCGATAGAGTTACATCGATGATGAAAGGTATGGAAGCTAAATCTATGGATGGTGTGAAAACGGAATATAATGCCGAAGACATAGAATTGTTGATGAAACAAATGGATATATATTTACAGCGTCCGGATGAAGTTCAAAATAGCGATATACTCAAAGCTGCTAACCCCAATTATGAAGAAACTCATCAAAAACTTTTTGCAGAACATGTTCAATTATGTTCGAAAATTATTAAAGATTACGGAGAAGGACGTATTCATGTCACTCCTGACGCAATAGCTCCGATGGGGGTGTTTATCAGTAAATTCGGTAAAGAATATATTGCAGATGCTAAAGGAAATCTTCAAAGTCATGAAAGTGGTAATAAATATGATCTGACCTCGGAGGCTCAATTAGCCGGACAACGTTTGGCTTATGAAAAATTGAATCCGCAGTCTGTGAAAACAGAGCCTGAACAAGAGCAAAACAAAGACAGAGTTGCATACTTGCAAGAAAATAATCGTTATATTCGTTCAAATGTAGCCGGACAAAACCGAACAGCGGAACAGTGGAGTATTTTGTACGAATATATTGATCATAATCCGACACTAAAAACAGATTATGACAGACGCAAGGCTAAAGAAAAATTAGATAAGGATTTTGAAAGAACAGCTAACAAAAAAGCTAAAGAAGCCTTTGCCGAAAAAGATTTAGCGGCAGTAGCCGGTGTTGCAGCCGCAGGAATTGGAGCTGTAGCTCTCGCTGAAGATATAAAAAATGAACAGCCGACAAATGTATCAGGAACAATCGGTGACAATGATGAGCTGATGATAGACGAACAAGTCGATGGTGTTGTTAATCAAGGAAATGAAAAACAAGAAAAAACAGCCGATATTCAGCAAGGAAAGACAAGTGAACAGCAAAATACCCAAGATGTTCGTATCAGAAGTCCTCATAACTTTACGGAAAGTCAACGTTTGGCATCAAAATCTTTAGATGTATTGGCTGATATGGAGATTATCAGTAGAGAGGATGCAGATAAACATTCTGCTGCATTATTTGGGGAAGACTTGGCTGCCGCTCAAGATGCATTTATGTTTGTTGCAGAATCAGAAGCAAAAGTTAAGAAACCCAAAGAATATAAAGCCAGAGTTGTAGACAAACTTTTAAATGTTGAAGATGCTGATTTATTAACACCGGAATTAGCTGTATTCGCACATCAAAATTTACAAGAACGTATGAAAAAAGCTGAAGGAGAAGAAAAAGCAGCTTTAGAAAGTAAGCTTAATATTGTCCGTGAACAAATAGATACTTTGCAAAGCAATTTTGCAAATGATGAAAATTTATATTTAGTAGACGTAACTAATGTTGCTGATGCTTATGACGGCTATATGCACATGTTTAGGGTTCGTTCGCAAGAAATAGAAGAAGAAAATAATCGACTTGAAAAAGAAAAGAAATGGCTCAATAAAAATAAAGATGCTGAAAGAATTGCTGAGATAGAAGCAGAAATTAAAGCAAATAATGATAAAATAGATTCTATCAAACAATCCACCGAAAAGATGGATGAAAAGGTTAAGCCGTTTGATGAAATGTGGAATATTCCAAGCGGTGAAAATCCTAAAGATACGTCGATTGACTTTGCTCAAAGAATACATGATGGCACAAAAATTCTCAATGATGTCAAGTTTGATGAAGAAACTTTAGGTAAGGATATTCTTGAAACTGTCAGCAACTTTAAATTTACCGACAATGAAGGCAAGCCGATACCTCAATTTGTTGATCCTACAAAAGACGAAAATGATCCGGCTCGTATGAGTGATGTTTGGAAACCGGGAATGGTTGTTGCTCCGGACAGTCAACTTGAAACTGTTTTACAACTGGCTGGTAACGATGTTTTGATGCAAAATCTGGGCTCTAAAGAAAAACTCAACAAAGAGTTTATGGTAGAGCAATTAAAAGACAGAATACCATTTAAATTGTTTGAAATTCATAATGAAGATGCAATCAGAAATCATTATGAAAATCCGGATAAATTTACCTCGGACAAAGATCAAGAATTTGCAAATTTTGAACAACAACTAAAAGAAGGAGTATCTATTTCTCCCCAAGCTTATTCTTCAGCAATTGACCGACAAGTTAATCAAGTTGAGGTTTATGCCAATCGTTTAGATAGTAAATTAGGTCGAGCTAATACTCATTTTATCAAAGCCAAGCTTTTTGATCAAATCAAGAAGATAGACAAAAAGGCTAAAAATAGAGGAATGAGTGTAAAACAGGCTAAAGCAGGCTCTATCAAACGTTCGTTATTAGGTGCCGGTGTAACTCTTGGAGTAGGTTACCTTGCCGGTAGAACATTGGGTAATATTGTCGGAACCGGAGGTGTCGGAGCAGTCAGTAATGCTGTTGCTCTGGGAGCGGCTGTTACAATTTCGACAGGTGTTGCAATATGGCAAATTCACCGCAAGAAAAAACAAGCAAAAGCCGAAGGTAAGAAATATGGCTGGAAAGAGTTTAAGAAAGACAAAATGTTCCATGCCCAATTGGCCACTTCGGCACTAGCAATCGGTTCTGCCGCAATTTGTTGTGTTAATGCTCCCGAAATGGCTGGTCCGGCAATAGCTGCTTCAACAGCATGTATTGCAGGTTCTATGTCTTTAGGAGCAGCCAGTAGAATGGTGCAGGTATATAAAGATAACCGAATTTCCGGACATGGTCGTGTCGTATCCGGTTTGTTGGGTGCTGTAAACGGTATGGCAGCAGTAGGAGGTAGTTTGTGGGGAAGACATGATGCGATGACTCATGATGTAACTCCGACACAGCACCAAGAAGGTGTTAATGTTTCCGAAGGTCCTGATGTAAAAACATATTCTGATGATCATATTCAAACCGTTACCGATAGAAATAATGCAAATTCTATGTATGAATATACCGGAGAAGGACCTCATGATATACCGGCATATCGAAATCCGGATAATTATACTCAACAAAATTGGTTTACACCGGAACAACATGATAATGCTATTAATGCTTTGAAAGAGAATATGCCTGAATTAGGGTGGAAAGAAGGCGTTGGTAATGAAGAAGTTATACTTCGTAAATTAGCCGCATTTGAACGTTTACACCGTAACGTAGACTATATAATTCCTGAAGGGGAGTTTGCAGGTAAGAGTGTTATGGAGGCAATGGGTGGAGATTATCGAGAAGTATTGAACGGATTGCTTAATGGAGAACTTACTCCGGAAGGTGCAAAAATCATTGATAATATTCAAAGTGTTACTGGAGCGGACGGACATTCAAATTTAATTCCGGGCTTAGGTAATGATTTACATTCTTATGCTCCGCATGACACAGGTATTGGAATAGAAACAACAACTATAGAAACACCTAATATGGTCAATGATACTCCGGAAGTTGCCGGCGGTATGTTCGGATTTGGTTGGATTAAGAAACTGAAAGAGAAATTCCGTCCGGGGGCAAAAGCAGATAAAGTAGAAGCAAAAGCTGAACCACAACCACAACCAAAACCAGTTCCTCCAAGACCAAAACCGAGACCAGAACCGCCGGTTCCACCAGTTCCTCCAAGACCAGAACCGGATCCTATTCCTCCGGTAAATCCGGACATTGAAAAAATGCTGTTAGATGAATATAAAATTGTCTATGGTATTGCTCCTATTACGGAAGAGGGTAAGAATCAGCAATGGTTGAACTATTGTGCTCGTGTTGAAGAAGAGCGAAAAGTAGCCGCTCCTGATAAAGATATGAATCAGTTTTTACTTGATCGTCGAGCTAAACTTGATGAGATTGTTGAAAAAAATCTTCCTCACATGAAAAATGGGGATACTAAAGATGTGAATCGTATCAAAAAAGACTACGAAATAAGGAAAGCTAAAGATACAAGATCTCACGCAACAATTATCGGAGAAGTTCGTCAAAGTTTGATGCAAAGTAATTTGACCAGAGATAATTATATAAATGCAATTACCTTAAGTCACTTTACCGAATATGCTGACATGACAATTGCCGGAGGAGATGCTTATAAACATTCTCGTAATATACATCTCAATCCGAAACTTGACAGACACTATCAAAAAGAAGAAAGTAAGGTAAAAACCTTTGATATGAACGCTGCTCTGTTGGGCGGAAAACATGTAGAAGGCGAAAGAGGTGCCGGAAAAGATTTCAGAGAGCACTCCAGAAAACTTCAAGAAAAATACGAGAGGTAGTAACAAAAAACTCGGGATTGAAAAATCCCGAGTTTTTTGTTTGATTATTGTTTTTTACGACAGCAACAACGCTTTTTTGTCGGTTTTTCTTCTTTTGCTTTTTTTTCTTCACAATTAGGGCATTTGCATTCGCCGTCTTTGCCACATTGACAATCATCGCCACATTGGCAGTTTTCACATTTACAATCGGGATTATTACAGTTTCTCATTCTTACTCTCCTTTAGTTTGCTTCTACGCAAGATATATGCCAAATAAAGCTATTCGTCAACCTCAAAAAAATATTGCCTATGTAAAAAAAATACTTTAATCTGCACGACGGGAGTATGATATGACCTTGAATAAAAAAGAAATTGTAGCTTTGTTAAGCGATGAAAAAAATCAAGATGATTTGTTTAAACAGGCAGACAAAATTCGTAAACAATATGTCGGTGACGAAGTTCATTTGCGCGGATTGATAGAATTTTCAAATATATGTCGCAATAATTGTTTATATTGCGGTATCAGAAGCGGTAATAAAGAAGCTCAAAGATACAGAATGGAGCCGGAAGAAATTATTGCAACAGCCAAACAAGCCGCAGATATGGGATTTAAGACTATCGTGATGCAATCAGGCGAAGATATGTATTATAATATCGATAGAATGTGTCACATTATTAGAGAAATCAAAAAATTTGATGTAGCCGTGACCTTAAGTATCGGTGAACGTTCTTATGAAGAATATAAGGCTTTTCGTGAGGCCGGAGCAGACAGATATTTGATGAGAATAGAAACAACCGACAAAGATTTATACCACAAACTTGATCCGAATATGAGCTGGCAAAATCGATATGATTGCCTTATGATGATAAAGGAGCTTGGATATGAATTAGGTTCGGGAATTATGGTGGGTTTGCCGAATCAATCCATTGAGTCAATCGCTGATGACTTGATTTTTTTACGAGATATTGAGGTAGATATGTCAGGTATCGGTCCATTTATTCCTCATCCTCAAACGCCATTGGGAAAAGAACAGGGGGGGGCGCTTAATTTAGCCTTGAGAACGATGGCGATTATGCGTCTATTATTGCCTGATATAAATATTCCGGCAACTACCGCAATGGAAACTTTACATCCTCAGGGCAGAATTATGGCTTTGCAGGCCGGTGCGAATGTTGTTATGCCTAATGTTAACTCGGGCGAATATAGAAAACTTTATCAGCTTTATCCGGGGAAAAACAATGCCGATGTTGCTTCTACGCATGCTCAAAGTGATGTCGGTAAAAAGATTATTTCTATCGGACGAACAATAGGTAAAGGCTATGGTGGTCATAAAAAATAAAAATTGTTGACTGTTTTATATTTTTAGCTTGATTTAAAGTTAAAAATGATATACATACCTACCGGAATGTATAAATAAACGGGGCTGTTATGGTTCGTAAAACCAAAGAGGAAAAAGAAAACACAAGGTTGCAGATTTTACAGGCTGCCCTTGATTGTTTTTATGAAAAAGGTTTCTCCAAAACATCTTTTGATGATATTGCCACACGGATAGGCATGACTAAAGGTGCGGTATATTGGCATTTTAAAGATAAAGGTGATTTGCTGGTTGAGCTGATTAAACAACGTTTAGAGATAAAAGCAAAAAACTCAAGAGGGAACAATCCTTCTCCTGCAAATTTGCAAGAATTGCGAGATTTTTTTGCTTTTGAAGCCAACTATTTGGAAACACATCCGGCATTGCAAAAATTTATATTTTTTACAATGTTACAGGTCGAATGGTCTGATGCTATTTTTAACAAAGTTTTATCAGAACTGGGCGATATTCGAAAATTTCACGTTACAACAGTTTATAATGCTTTATTATCGGCTCAAAAAAATGGAGAAATATCTCCGACGATTGACATAAAAGAAACAGCTCAAATTATTGCCAATATGTGGAAAGGTGCAATACACTTCTACGTGTCGGAACGCAATGCTGATTTCAGTATTGCAAAAAATTTTATTAATGGTTTGGATATAATATTAAACTGGCTAAAAAAAGAAGGAAAATAAAATGAAAACAGGACAGATGAGTAATAGAAAAATATTAAAACAGTTTTTATTAATCGGTTTGTGTGTTACTGCCGGATGGTTTTTAAAAGCTCGTTTTACACCACCATCAATGATGGGAGCAATGGGAGGGGCCGGTGAGCCTATGGTTTTGGTTGAAACCGTTAAAAAACAAGATATTACTCCGTCTCAAAACTTTATCGGTAAGGTTGATGCCATCAATTCGGTAAGCCTACAACCTCAAGTTAGCGGGTATATGGAAAAAGTTACATTTACCGAAGGGTCTATGGTTAATGAAGGCGATGTTTTGTTTGTTATTGAAAAACAAAAATACCAAGCAACCGCAGATTTGCGTAAAGCAGAATTAGATTCTGCAAAAGCCAGTTTAACCAGAATTGAAAAAGATTATCATCGTCAAAAATCATTGAATCAACAAAAATATGCTTCTGAAGCAAAACTTGATGAAGCATATTCAAGTTTGTTACAGGCACAAGCAGCCGTAAAACAAGCTGAAGCAAATTATTCTTTAGCCAAAATAGATTTAAACCATGCCGAAATCAAGGCTCCTTTTTCCGGAAAAATAGGTAAAGCAAAAGTTACTGAAGGTAACTATGTAAGTTCTGCAACCGGAATTTTAGCATCAGTTGTTCAAGTAAATCCGATAAGAATAACTTTTTCGGTTACAGACAAACAAATTACAAACTTTTTACAAAATCGTGCCGGTGATACACATTTGAATGTTCGTGTAGAATTGCCAAATGGTGAAGTTATAAGAAAAACATCTACAGACGAGTTTGTTGACAATTCTATTGATACAGCAACTGCAACATTGGCTGTTTATGCCGAATTTGATAACAGCGATGGTGTATTGGTTCCGGGAAGTTATGTAAATTTAGATGTAGATGCCGGTATAACTAAAAATGCTTTAACCATATCACAAGCTTCTGTAGGACAAGATGAGCATGGCAACTATGTAATGATTGTCAATAAAGACAATATGGTAGAACAACGCCGTGTTGAATTAGGCGAAGTTTTCGGAACTCGTCAAATTGTAAAATCAGGCTTAAAAGATGGTGATAAAGTTATCATACAAGGCTTGCAAAAAGTTAGCGATGGCAAAAAAGTCAGAGTAGAAGAAATTAAGACAGAAGGAAAATAAAAATGTTTTCAAGGATATTTATTGAACGTCCTCGCTTTGCGATGGTTATTTCGATTGTGCTGACTTTGGCCGGCATAATTTCCTTATTTTCTTTGCCAATTTCTTTATATCCGCAAGTAACTCCACCGACAATTACGGTTTCTGCATCATATCCCGGTGCCAGTGCCGAAGTTGTAGCTAATACCGTAGGTATTCCGTTAGAAGAGGCTGTTAACGGTGTTGAAGATATGTTGTATATGGATTCTAAATCTGATGCAAACGGAAGTTACCATTTGACCGTTACGTTTAAGGTTGGTGTTGATCCCGACTTGGCACAAGTTAAAACTCAAAATCGTGTGCAACAGGCTTTGTCAAAATTACCGACCGAGGTACAACAACATGGTGTTACCGTTTTCAGACGTTCTACCGACATTTTGGGCTTTTTGACGGCTCGTTCTCCCAAAGGTTCAATGAATGCACTCGAGTTGAGTAACTACGTTCAAAACAATATTAAGAAAAACATTATCCGTGTTAACGGTGTGGGTGAAGCTAATGTTTATGCTCCTCCGTTGGGTATGCGTGTTTGGTTAAATGCCGATAAAATCGCTGCTTTGAATATGCCGGTATCGGCGGTTGCAAATGCAATCAGAAGTCAAAATATTCAACCTTCATTGGGTAAAGTCGGAGCAATGCCCGGTGATGGTACACAACAAATGGTTTATACACTTCAATCAACCGGACGTTTGAATAAAGTTGAGGACTTTGAAAATATCATCGTTCGCACTAATGAAGAAGGCGGTTTGGTTCGTTTGAAAGATGTTGCCAGAATTGAAATCGGAGAAGAAGATTATCGTGCAAAATCTCAATTTGACCTTGCTCCGTCAGTAGCTATTGCCGTTAACTTATTGTCAGGCGCAAATGCTATTGAAGCAATGAATAATTTGCGCAAAGAAATGGAACGTTTAGAGTCTATGTATCCGGAAGATTTTGAGCTTATCGTAGCTTATGATGCAACCAGATATATCAAAACTTCTATTGAAGAAGTTGTATGGACCCTTATTTTGACTTTCGTCTTAGTAGTATTTGTATGCTATATCTTTTTACAGGATTGGCGTTCAACTTTGGTTCCGACTTTAACCATTCCCGTATCATTATTTGCAACTTTTGCTGTTTTGCTGGCAATGGGATTCAGTCTTAATATTTTGACTTTATTCGGTTTGGTATTGGCAATCGGTTTGGTGGTTGATGATGCGATTGTGGTGGTAGAACGTGTTTTGTTCCTTATGGAAAACGAAAATCTTTCTCCTAAACAGGCAACTATCAAAGCAATGGAACAAGTGTCAGGTGCTATTATTGCCACCACATTGGTTTTGTTGGCGATTTTTGTACCTATTGCTTTTATGGGAGGAATTACCGGTAAAATTTATCAACAATTTGCGATTGCAATTTCGGCTTCGGTTTCGTTTTCATCATTAAATGCTTTAACATTGTCTCCGGCTTTGTGTGCAACAATGTTAAGACCTCTGAAACCATATACCAGCGGGCCGATGTTTTGGTTCTCTAAAGCATTGGAAAAATCTCGTGATAAATATACGGCAATTACAGCTTTTGCCAGCAAAAAGATTAGTGTAATTGCTACCATTTTGGGATTAATTATTTTCTGTATTTACGGAATATTGAATATAGCTCAAACAGCATTTATTCCGGAAGAAGACCAAGGTGTATTTATGATTGATATGCAGTTACCGGAAGGTGCTTCTCGTGAACGTACCGAAAAAGTCGTAGAAAGAATTGCTAAAATTGCCAAAAACGAAACCGGTGTTGCTCACGTAATGAACATTTCAGGTATGAGTATGATTGGTGGCGGTGGCGAAAATGCAGCTTTCATGATTGTTATTCTTGATCCTTGGAGTGAAAGAACCGATGAAGCGTTGCTATCAACTAATATTTTGAATAAAATCAGAGCTGAAATTGCTAAAACAACACCGGAAGCAAATGTAAACTTGTTTGAATTTCCTGCTATTCCCGGTTTAGGTAGTACAAATGGTTTAGATTTCCGTTTACAAGCATTAAACAGCAGTGATCCGTTGTTATTGGACAGCGCATTGCAAATGTTATTAGGCAGAATGAATACATCTCCGTATTTGAGTTATGCTTTCTCAACATATAATGCAAAAACTCCGCAAATTTTTGTTGACGTAAACAGAGAAAAAGCAGAATCAATGAAAACTTCCGTAGGTGATATATATGGTGCATTGGGACAATATCTCGGTTCTTCATATATCAACGATGTGAACTTCGGTACACAGGTTAATAAAGTTGTTGTTCAATCTGATTGGCCGTTCCGAAAAGATATTAACAGTATCAATAATCTCTATGTAAAAAATACAGAGGGACAAATGGTTCCGTTGGGAGGTATGATTAGCTTGCGTAAAAATCTCGGTCCACGTGTTGTTACTCGTTATAACCAATATCCGTCTGCCACCATAAATGCAGTTGCTCGTCCGGGGATTAGTACCGGTGAAGCAATGGCCGGATTGGAACAACTTGCAAAGGAAACTTTGTCTGAAGACTATAGCTTTGATTGGTCAGGTATGAGTTTCCAAGAAAGAGAAAACCAAGGAACAATCGGGACTTTGATTTTGTTGGCAATTACTTTTGCTTATTTGTTCTTGGTTGCACAATATGAAAGTTGGTCAACTCCAATTCCGGTATTAGCATCGGTATCTGTGGCTATGTTAGGAGCCTTGTTAGGTTTGTTTATTCATAGTTTGCCGTTGTCTATTTATGCTCAACTTGGTTTGGTGTTATTAGTAGGTTTGGCGGCTAAAAATGCTATTTTGATTGTGGAATTTTCTAAGGAAGAGAGAGAAAGAGGAACCTCAATAGTAAAAGCAGCCATTGTAGGATTAAAAGAACGTTTCCGTGCGGTATTAATGACTGCTTTCACCTTTATTTTGGGTGTGTTACCGATGGTGGTGGCAACGGGAGCAGGAGCAAACAGCCGTATTGCAATCGGTGTTCCGGTATTTTATGGAATGCTAATCGGTACAGCAGCCGGATTAATAATTATTCCAATGTTGTACGTGTTGTTCCAAACAATAACCGAAAAACTGTTTCCTAAAAAAGAAATAACGGAATAATAACAAAAAAATCGCTTTGAAATTCAAGGCGATTTTTTTTGATGTAACGATTATTTATATCTTGACTTTTTGTCTAATTTTTAGGATAATAAAAGTCTAAACAATTAATTATTTATACATATGATTACTAAAAATTACTTTTTCCTCACAAACGAGGAGTCTAACAAGGGTTATTCATCATCAGTTCGTGCTATGGCAGCTTGCTGTCCTCATGACAAAGTTATCGACGCAAACGATATAGAGAAACTTCCGAATGATTCGGTTCTTGTTTCTGCCGGTAACATGGGGTATGAGCTTCTTAAGAAGTACGGAAACGGACAGGAGATGATTTTGGCTACTGACCGCTATAGCGGAGAGAATCTCGATGCCCTCAGCTGCCATCTTCTTACAATCATCGCACCTCAGTGTGAGTTGGATAAGTACAAGGCAGCGACACGCCGTGAGCTTATTCTCGTTCCTGCTGATATGGTGGCATGTCCTACCAAGAAGCAGATGGAGGAGTGGTGTCATGACTTCATCGACAACAATACAAAGGAAGTTTTCGATAGCATTTTCGAAAATCGTCCGGAGTATTACTTCTTCTTCGGTGGACGTGTTGCTGATTATACTCAGCCAACCGGTTGGAAGGAGAATACTGTCGAACAGTTTGAGGACACTGCCGAGCGTCTTATGCTTGAGGCTGACGGTCGCCACACTTTCGTAGTATTCCACGGCTTGCGCTCACGCACACGTGGTGATAAGTCTAACGACTTCGCTCCACAGAATGCGGCAATCGCAAAGTTCCGTGAGATGCGTACAGAGGGACAGGTTGTGCTTGTTCTCGGCTTTATGGAGAATGGTCCATCGCTCTTGGTTATCAAGGACGGCGAGGAGATTCTCTATCCGATTAACAATGCCAATGCCGGTGGCTACTACCTCGCTATTCACATGGCGGTTAAGAGTGGTGGCAAGATGGTGTTTACTGCCGAGCAGATGAACTTCATGAATGAGGCTCTCACCATGGGTTCGCTGGTTAACTGGCGTAACATCCGTCCTTTCGGTACCGTTGACGGATGGTTGCTGACCGTTCCTTCAAACGAGGAAACGCACCGCAATGTGTATATCACGTTGAAGGAGCAGGGGATTCCTTTGACTCAGGTCGAGGCTTTCCGCAAGATTATCGGCTAATCCTTGTTGGAATTGGGAGATACAGGTGTCGTTTATCGGCACCTGTTCTTTTTTGCCCTTTTTTTGCCCGTACAGAAGAATTTTCAAAATTTTCTGTTAACTTTTATATCCGTTTTTTCTAAAAAATCGATTTTAAGGCATTTTTTTTGCTCGTACAGCGATTTTTGCCTGTTTTTGTCGGGGATAAGTTTAATAAAAATGTGTCAGTTTACTATTAATCTGTTATATTATCGGGCAGTAAAATAACAAAATAAGGTAAAAAGATGACAGAAGAAATTATGGATGAAAATATTACAGCCAATGTTGTTGATAAACCGGCTCAAGATATTACTCCGATTGACATTTCGGAAGAAATGCGCCGTTCATATCTCGACTATGCAATGAGTGTTATTGTTTCTCGTGCGCTTCCTGATGTTCGAGATGGTTTGAAACCGGTTCATCGTCGTATCATTTATTCAATGTATGAAAACGGTTATGACTATAATCGTCCGTTTAGAAAATCTGCCCGCATCGTCGGTGATGTTTTGGGTAAATATCACCCGCACGGTGACAGTTCAGTTTATGATGCAATGGTTCGTATGGCACAGCCATTCTCAATGCGTGTTCCGATGATTGACGGACAAGGAAACTTTGGTTCTATGGATGGAGATAGTGCCGCTGCCATGCGTTATACCGAAGCACGTTTAGCCAAAGTTGCTCACGCATTAATTGAGGATATTGACGAAGATACCGTTGATTTTATGCCTAACTATGACGAAAGCTTACAAGAACCGACAGTTCTTCCTGCTCGTTATCCTAACTTATTGGTTAATGGTACAAACGGTATTGCTGTTGGTATGGCAACCAATATTCCTCCTCATAACTTGGGTGAAATTATTTCGGCTTGTTGTGCTTATATTGACAATCCGGACATTACTATCGACGAACTTATAAACTATGTTCCGGGACCGGATTTTCCGACCGGAGGTCTTATTTTGGGACAAGGCGGTGCAAAATCTGCATATTATACCGGTCGCGGTTCGGTTATGATGCGTGCAAAATGCACTATTGAAGAAGTTCGCAAAGATAAAGAAGCCATCATTGTTCACGAAATTCCATATCAAGTTAACAAGGCAGCTTTAGTTCAAAGAATTGCCGAATTGGTTAAAGAAAAAAGACTTGAAGGCATTTCTGATATTCGTGATGAATCTGACCGTCAAGGTGTTCGTGTCGTTATTGAAGTTAAGAGAGATTTTCAAGCCGATGTTATCTTAAATCAACTTTATAAATATACTCCGTTACAAACAAGTTTCGGTATGAATATGTTGGCTATTAACGGCGGACGTCCGATGATGATGAACTTAAAAGAAATTATCGCCGCATTTATCGAATTTCGTGAAGAGGTTATTCGTCGTCGTACAATTTATCAACTGAATAAAGCTCGTGACAGAGCTCATACTTTGGTTGGTTTAGCTATTGCCGTTGAAAATATTGATCCGGTTATTGAACTCATTCGTACAGCTCCGTCTCCTCAAGAAGCTAAAGAAGCACTTGTTTCAAGAGCTTGGCCGGCAGGTGACGTTGAACCGTTGGTTATCTTAATTGATGAACCGGACAGAAAAGTTGAAAATGGCCACTATTATCTCTCAGATGCTCAAGCTAAAGCTATTCTTGATTTGAAATTACAACGTTTAACAGGTTTGGAACGTGATAAAATTCATCAAGAATTAGTAAACTTGGGTGAGGAAATCAAAGAATGTCTTTCAATTTTGGCAAGTAGAGAAAAACTTTATGGCATTATGCGTGACGAATTATTTGCAATCAAAGATGAATATGCAACTCCTCGTCGCACAAAAATTGAAGATATTGAATATGATCAAGATGTTGAATCATTAATTCAAAGAGAAGAAATGGTCGTTACCGTTACCGATGCAGGTTATATCAAACGTGTTCCGTTAAATGCTTATAAAGCACAAAAACGAGGCGGTAAAGGTAAGTCCGGTATGTCAACAAAAGAAGAAGATTTTGTATCTCGTTTATTTGTTGCATCTACTCATGCTCCGGTATTATTCTTCTCATCAAAAGGTTTGGTATATAAACTAAAAGTATACAAATTACCTTTAGGTTCTCCTACATCAAAAGGCAAACCTTTTGTAAACTTGTTACCGTTAGATGAAGGCGAAAACATTACGACAATTATGCGTTTGCCGGAAAATGAAGCAGATTGCAAAGATATGTCTATCGTATTCTCAACTAAGAGCGGTATGGTTCGTCGAAACAGTCTTATGGACTTTGTCAATGTTCAGTCAAACGGTAAGATTGCAATGAAACTTGACGAAGATGATAAACTTATCAATGTTCGTATTTGCGATGAAAACGATGACATTATGTTGGCAACTCGTGGCGGTAAATGTATTCGTTTCCCTGTTACCGATGTTCGTGTATTTGTCGGACGTAATTCTGTCGGTGTTCGAGGTATTAAACTGGCTGATAAAGATGAAGTTATCTCAATGTCAGTATTAAAACACAGTGATGCAACGGCAGAACAACGTGATGAATATTCTCGTATTTCTTCCGCTATCAAACGTATGGAAGCAGAAAATGGTAATACCGTAACAGTTAAAGCAACAGACACCGGTTTGCTAAATATTCTTAGTGCAGAAGAATTTGAAGAAATGCAAGCAAATGAACAGTTTATCTTAACCGTTACTTGTACCGGATATGGTAAACGTTCATCTTCTTATGAATATCGTGTAACCGGTCGTGGCGGTTCGGGTATTGCTAATATGGAAATGTCACCGAGAAATAAAGAGGTGGTAAGTTCTTTCCCGATTGAGGATAATAACCAAATTATGATGGTTACCGATGGCGGAAAACTTATTCGTATGCCGGTGGAAGATATTAGAATTGCCGGACGTAAAACTCAAGGTGTAATTTTGTTCCGCACAGCGGAAGATGAGCAAGTTGTTTCAGTCACTTGGTTAGATGCCGACTCAAAAGATGAAGAAGAATTGGAAAACGAAACCGGTTCAGAAGTTTTGGGAGAGAGCGTAACTGACGAAAGTGATAATGCTGAAACAGTTACAGAGCCAGCAACTCAAAATGAAGAAGATTAGTTTATTCTTCTGATGATTAAAGCGGTTTTGATTTTGTAATCAAGACCGCTTTTTTGTTTGCTTTTTTGACAAAAATAGATTATTATTGTTCGGTATAGGAGATAATAATGTTTGAATATTTCAAAAGAAAATTTGTCAGATTACAAGGTAAAATAGAGATAGACACCTATCCTAAATATTACGAAGAAAACGACTGTATCATTAAGGAAGAAAAAGATGGTACTCGTTATATTGTTACTTTAGATAAAGACTATAATGAACATATTGCGGGGGTTTACAATGGCTAAATCAAAACCGTGGATGATTGTTATTGCCGGTCCTAACGGAGCAGGAAAATCTACCTTTTATGACCAAGTTTTGAAAGATGATCCTTTTTTCAAAAAGGCAGAATTTATAAATTTGGATAATGAAGCGAAAGAATTAGCCGGTGAAGACGGAGACGTAAATGATTATATGTTTGAAGCCGGTCGAAATATTCGTAATCGTTTGCGTGAAAAATTGGATAAGAAACAAACTTTTATATATGAAACCACAGCTTCGGGAAGAACACATTTGAAGCTAATTGAAGATGCAAAAGAGTTAGGTTATAATGTAGCTTCAATTTTTATCGGGCTATCTTCAGCTCATTTGTCATATTTGCGTGTACAACAAAGAGTTAAAAACGGTGGACATGATGTTCCTACCGATGATATTGAACGCAGATTTCCCAATATTATGAAACGTTTTCCCGATATGTTGCGTTTAAGCGATGTATCTATGGCTTTTGATAATTCTAAAAAAACACCGTATGAACTTATTTTTATGATGGACGAAAGAAAATTACTCGTATTTCATACTTATCCTAAATGGATGAATACAGCATTAAAAGGCCGTAAAACTCGCAAAGATATGGTTCATATCACTAAAGAAGATTTTATAAGCATGAGTGATCAGAAAAGAATTGATATGACTAAACGCATATTCAAAAGTCTTGAAGAAGTAGAAACAACTAAATAGGTGTTGTTATGCGTGTAGCTAATAATAGTGATATTTGTCATCTAATAACAGATATAAAGGAAGGGGATAAAATTCCGACATCTCCGTATAACCAGAAAGCCTTTCCTTTCCAGTCAGGAGGCAGTGATATTATTGCGGATATATCTTCTTTTTCTGAAATTTTTGAAAGAGCTACTTCTCGATATGAATATAAAAAACGAAACAGACATTTTGGAGGTGTATCGACTTATAGAAACATTAAAAAAGAAGCAGAAGATTTAGGAATCACTCCGGAATTGTATTTGAGAATTTCCTGTATTCAAGATGAAATATCAATGCTTAATGTAAAAACGGACAGCGGTGAAAGAATGTCCGTTTTGTGTGATGAAAAAAACAAAGATGGTGTAAAACTATCAACTATGATGTTTAGTGGTATGGGAATGTGTACGGAAAGTGCTATTCTGTCACAGGCATATTTACAATCTTGCGGAATAAAATCGTATTTATGTTCGGGAACATTGCTTCAGGGAAAAACATTTAAAGATAAAGAAACCGGAGAAGAAAAACCAAAGTGGAAAGGTTGGGAAGAACATCATTTTTTAATGATTGAAGATAACGGAAAAATGCTTTTATTTGATCCTTTTAATTCAAGGAATTGTTCAATGCCCAGAGTATATAATACCGGTCTGACACATGAAGAGTTCCTTGAAGTAGCAAATGGTAATGAATCAAGTATGATGGGTTTTAGAGGAGCTGATTTAGACGAAGAAAATCTATGTCTTGGATATTGTAAGAAGAATCCGACAACTCAAGGAATAAAAGTTGTTAATTTAGATGCTTTGAGCCAAGCCGCTCAGAAAAATAGATAAATGCAGATATAAAATCGGTATTGACATACTAGACAAAATAATATATTTGTTGCGAAGATATTTTATAATTTATACCTTATTTAGCTATGAAAAAGATTGATGTTGGTGCCGTAAAAACGGTTGAGGATAAATTGGATTTTTATCGTCACAGTTTTTCAGAGGGGATGATTTCAAAAGAAACCTATGAAAGCCTAAAAAAACATTATTCAACGATTTTAAAACAATTAAAATGTGTGCGATAATGCATACGAGATTAATAAAAACCGCTTTGATTCGTCTTTCAAAGCGGTTTATTTTTTTATTTTAGTTTTTCACGCAAATATTTTCCCGTATAGCTTTTGGGGGATTTTGCTACTTCCTCCGGAGTTCCCTGTACAACAATTTTTCCTCCTCCGTCGCCACCTTCCGGTCCCATATCTACAATATGATCAGCTACTTTGATAACATCTAAATTGTGTTCGATAACAATAACAGTATTACCTTGTTCAACAAGAGTTTGCAGAACTTTCAGTAATTTACTTATGTCTTCAAAATGCAAGCCTGTTGTAGGTTCATCTAAAATATATAAAGTTTTTCCGGTTGCTTTTTTAGATAATTCTTTCGATAGTTTAATTCGTTGAGCTTCACCACCGGATAGTGTGGTTGCCGATTGTCCGAGATGTATGTAGCCCAGACCAACTTTTTGCAGTAGTTCCAAACGATTCTTAATAGACGGAATTGCTTCAAAAAAGGTGTGAGCCTCATCAACGGTCATATCAAGAACATCGGCTATTGATTTTCCTTTATATTTTACTTCTAAAGTTTCACGATTGAAGCGTTTGCCTTTGCAAACATCACAAGCCACATAAACATCGGGCAAGAAGTGCATTTCTATTTTAGTAACTCCGTCACCTTGGCAAGCTTCACATCTTCCGCCGGCGACATTAAAAGAAAATCTTCCGGGAGAATATCCTCTTGCTTTTGCTTCGGGAAGTCCGGCAAACCATTCTCGAATATAAGAAAATACACCGGTATAAGTTGCCGGATTTGAGCGAGGTGTTCTACCGATTGGGGATTGGTCTATATCTATAACTTTGTCAATATTTTCAAGCCCTAATAGCTTATCATATTTTCCGACATGTTCTCGACTTCCGTTAAGCTCTTTATTGATAGCCTTAAAAAGTGTTTCCAATATTAGCGAAGATTTTCCACCGCCCGAAACTCCGGTAACACAAGTAAAAGTTCCTAAAGGAATTTTCAAATCAACGTTTTTAAGATTATTGGTTTTTGCTCCGGTAATTTCGATAAATTTTCCATTTCCGTTTCTGCGACGAATTGGAACAGATATTTCTTTTTTTCCGGTAATATATTGCGCAGTGATACTATCTTGATTTTTCAAAACCTCATCAACAGTACCTTGTGCCATAATTTTTCCGCCGTTTTCTCCGGCTCCGGGCCCCATATCCACTAAAAAATCAGCAGTTTTAATTGCATCTTCATCGTGTTCTACAACAATAACCGTATTTCCAATGTCTCGTAAACGATTTAATGTTGACAACAAGCGGTCATTATCTCTTTGATGTAAACCGATAGACGGTTCATCTAAAACATACATAACACCTGTTAGTCCTGAACCGATTTGTGAAGCCAGGCGTATTCTTTGAGCTTCTCCGCCGGATAGAGAACCGGATTGTCTGGAAAGTGTTAAATATTCCAACCCGACATTATTCAAAAATTGCAAACGTTCAATTATTTCTTTTAAGATTTTAGATGCTATTTCTGCTTTTTTAGGCGATAATTGTCCTTCCACTTTTGAGAACCATTCCAAAGCCTGTTTGATAGACATTTCTGATGCATCCATAATATCAAGTCCGCAAATCTTAATAGCCAAAGCTTCCGGTTTTAAGCGTTTGCCCTTACAGTAATCACAGGTTGCAGCAGATTGATATTTTGAAAATTCTTCTCTTACCCAACTTGAGTCTGTTTCCAAAAATCGACGTTCCATATTAGGGATTACGCCTTCAAAAGGTTTGTCGGTTACAAAACGAGAATAATACATCGGAATACATACATTTCCCGAACCATAGAGAATAATGTTTTTTGCTTTTTCAGGAATATCTTTCCAAGGAGTCTTATTATCAATTCCCAAAAAGTCGCATAAAGAGGTAATTGTTTGACTATAAAATGCAGAACGTCCGGCATCCCAAGGCGCAATAGCCCCTTTTGAAATTGAGAGATTAGGATTAGGCACAATTAGCTCCGGATCCATATATAACCTCGCACCTATCCCGTCACAATGAGGACAAGCACCATAAGGATTATTAAATGAAAATAATCTGGGTTCGATTTCTTCAATGGTAAATCCGGAAACAGGACAAGCAAATTTGGAAGAATAAGTTTTTATTTCACCAATGCTTATATTTTCAACAAATAAAAGTCCGTCACTTAATTTGAGAGCAGTTTCTATTGATTGTGATAAACGTTCTTCAAGCCCTGCTTTTATTACTATACGATCGACAATAACTTCAATGTTGTGTTTTTGATTCTTATTTAATTCCGGAGTTTCATCAAGACTATATAAATCCCCATCGATTTTTATACGCTGAAATCCTTGTCTTCTTAAATTTTCAAATTCTTTTTTAAATTCTCCTTTTTTACCTCGTGCAATAGGAGCTAAAAGCATAACTTTATTTCCTTCCGGAAGTTCCATAATAGCGTCGACCATTTGTGAAACTGTTTGAGATTCAATCGGAAGTCCCGTTGCTGGAGAATAGGGAGTTCCGGCTCTTGCCCATAACAGCCGCATATAATCATATATTTCGGTAATTGTACCGACGGTGGAACGAGGGTTATGAGAAGTTGTTTTTTGTTCAATGGAGATGGCGGGAGATAATCCTTCAATGGAATCCACTTCAGGTTTTTTCATCAAATCTAAAAATTGACGAGCGTATGCCGACAAACTTTCAACATATCTGCGTTGACCTTCAGCATAAATTGTATCGAAAGCTAAAGAAGACTTTCCCGAGCCTGATATTCCGGTTATAACAGTCAGTTTGTTTTTAGGGATTTTTATATCAATATTTTTAAGATTATGTTCTCTTGCACCTTTTATATCTATATATTCCATCATCAATCTCCTGTGAAAAATATAGACAGCATCAATAAATTTAGCAACAAAAATCCCAAAAATAAGCCAAGAAAAGAGATATTTTGTCAACAACAATGCTTTATGCTTGCCAATATATTAAAAATTAGTTAATATCGATAGAGTTTAGTACTAAATAAATAAAGAAGAACAAAATGAAGAACTTTTTTAGAAATATATTAATGGGAGCTGTAATGCTCTCTCCGTTTAATGCCTTTGCAGAAATAAATATTGCGGTTATTACCCCTATGGGAAATGATTATAAGTATTTTAGTGAAGAATTAATTAATGGTGCAAAAATTGCGGTTGATGAAATCAATAATCGTGGCGGTTTACAAGGAAAAAAGGTAAATCTTATACCTATTGATGATCCTTGTGATGATAACCTTTCTCTTTCGGCAGCACAAATGATGTCGTTAAATAAGGTTGCGGATAATAAAATCTATATGGTAATCGGTCCTACTTGCGGTAATGCTGCTGATGATGTTGCCGAACTGTTAGCAAAAGCAAAAATTTTGCAAGTACATCCGATAAGTGTCAGCAAAGCCAGATATAATCGTGCGCATAAAGGAATAATTCATTTTACCGGATATAAAGAAGAACAAGCAAAAGAATTGACACGTTTTGTATTTTCTCATTATCCGCAACATACAATGGCCGTATTTTATGACGGAAAAGATATGGATATGACTTCTGTTGCCGATAACATCAGACTCGAATATGAAAAACCGGACAGTAAAGGCAGTTTAATCTTAATAAACTACGCAGTGCAGGGCGGAGATATTGATGCGGCCGTATCAAAAGCGACAGACGGAGAAGCTACTCTCGTTTATATTTTAGGCACTCATGATAATATAACAAAGACAATTGAAAAGCTAAAAACCCAAGATTCCGAAATTATTGTTTTTGCAGACAGATATAATTTAAACAAAAAATTCGGTCGTAAGATGAAAAATTTATCAGAAGACAGCTTTATGATGTCTTTGCCTCCGTTAACCCAAAATCCGAATTTTGCTTCAAGTTTGGTAAGACTTCGTTTATGGGGAATCGAGCCGGAAGGACTTATGCCGTACGGATATTTGTCGGTAAAAATGTGGTCAAATTTGGTAAAAGAAACAAAATCGTTCAAATATGATAAAATATTAAAACAACTTGAAGCTAATCCGATTAATACCGGATGGGACACCGTAACATTTATTAACGGAATTCCTGATAAATCATTGCCTTATGTTGTTTATCGTATTCGTGACGGTGAATATACACAGGTATATTGATTTGTTTTTGACTATAAGATTAATTAAATTATATTCATAGTAGTTTTAATTTTGAGAAAAAGAGAGAAAAAATGGCTGGAAGCATAAATAAAGTAATTTTGGTTGGTAATCTTGGTGATGACCCAAGAGTTAATACAACGCAAAACGGTAGTAAAGTGGTGAATTTAAGTGTAGCTACAACCGATACTTGGAAAGACAAAGTATCAGGAGAGAGAAAAGACAGAACCGAATGGCATCGTGTGGTTATTTTTAATAGTCAATTAGCCGATGTTGCGGAAAGATTTTTGCGTAAAGGTTCAAAAGTTTATATTGAAGGTCAGTTGCAAACTCGTTCTTGGGATGATAATAACGGCCAAAAAAGATATACAACAGAAGTTGTTTTGCAAAACTATACCGGAACATTAGTGATGCTTGACGGTCGTGGCGAAGGCGCTTCTTCAGGTGGAGATGTATTTTCTGCTTCTGCTTCAAACGGTTGGGATTCAGCTCCTGCAACAGCTCCGATTGATGATGATATTCCATTTTAATTTATAATGAAAATCAGATTGTGAAAAAATACTCCGGAAACTATGTTATAATTTTCGGAGTATTTTTTGTTCTAAACAATTGAGACAAAAGGTGTTATATATTCTCTTTATTATGGTTTTATTCTGCGAACATCTTCTCTTGCAGCAAAAATTTTATATATTTTATCTAAATATTCAATATCCGGTAAACAATTGCTCATTTTACACCATAAATAGCGATAAAATGCAGATGTCACATATGGATTTTTTTTGGTCTTTTTAACAAACTTCCAATATGCTGATAAAGCTCTCATATACATCAGATGCATATTTTTTTCAGATAGCTGAGTATTGTCTTTTATAGTCCAATAATATGCCATAAATCTGTCGTGGTCGAGCTGAATTTTGTTTCCTGAAAAATTACCAATTTCTTTGGGGACTAAAACAACATTTGCGGTCATCTTAGCAATTCCTCGTGCATAAATTGCTGCTCTTAAAGGAATGGACTCATCTTGTATAAATGCTCGCTCATCAGCTCCTTCTGCTTTGTGTAATACTTCGGTTTTGATTAATTGTCCCATACGGGTATATCTTCCGGTCAAAACTCCCATGAGGGCATTTGTATTATGTTTATACGTAAATTCTTCCAACATGCATTTTTCAAGTTCTTGCGGTTCTTTTCCTGTTTTGGTAAAACAACCATAAACCATATCTGCAGGGAGTTCTTCGGCAAGTTTTATCATTTTTTCAGTCGAATCAAGCGGAAAAATATCGTCAGAATCAAGCATACGACACCACTTTCCCTTGGCCAAAGCAATACCTTGATTTATTCTGGCACTAATTCCTCTGTTCCTGTCATTTTCAATGATTGTTACGTTTGGTACATTTTGGGTCATATCTTTGATGATTTGAACGGATTTATCTGTAGATAAATCATCAACAAAAATAAATTCGGGATTTTTTAGTCCTGTTTGACCTAACAGAGCCTTTAATACTGACGGTAGATAATATTCTTTATTATAAACTGTCATTACAAAACTAACATCAATTTCATTTTCACTCATGTTATTTCCCCTTATTATTCGCTTATTGCCTTAGCCGATAATTCTTTTTCAAGCTGTGAAATAATTTCCTCAGGAGAGAGAATTTTTTCTTTTGGTTCTTCATCAACCTTTTGTATTGTATTTTCTTTTATTTCTTCTGCTACACTTTCGACATTATTATCGGTTGTTTCTGTCTCTTTTTCGCTCTGTTCTTCTGCTTTTTTTACCGTTTCGGTTACTTGTTCTTTTATTTCTTCTTGAGTATTTTGTTCCTCATTATCAGAAGGTATTTTTTGTTCTTGCTCATTTTTTATGACAACAACATCTTCAATAACTTCATATTCATCCAGAGGCGGAACAGATGTTTTTTCTTCTTGAATTACAACCAAAGCTTCCGGAGCACCATCTTCTATGGTGTTAACAATTTCCTTAATATCTTTTGATGCGTTTTCTACAACATTTTCTGCTTCTGTGACTATCTTTTCAGGCGTTAATATCTCATTTTTTTCAACGCCTGCATTTTTATCCTTAGTTTCAGCATTTTCTTCTGTAACGGAATCGGGGATTAGGTCGATAGGTTCTCCGCTGGTTTCAACGATATTTTCACTTTTGGCCACTTCTTCCAGAACCATAATTGCTTGTTGGCGTTTCATTTCTATAGTATCTCTGTCAGCCAACTCTTCTTTATTCATCTGCAATTTTGTATCAACATTTTTATCCGTACATTTCAAAAGCCATACGTCATATACCGGATGAGCCACGGCATTCAAAGCCGGTGAAGAAGATATCATCCAACCTTTGAATATGTTGATTTTGTTGCCTTTTGGTGTTGCATCAACAATATCAACAAAGGCAAAATTTTCCGGCGTTTCTTCTGGTGTTCTTGTTTTACATTCTCGAACCAAAATAGAGAATGTTCCAAACTTAACTTCTTGATTTACCGGAACTTCAACAAGGCTTACGTGACCTGTAATTTTATCCATTGCCTGCATAATTGCCGTATTGGTATTTATTTCCGTTGCATTAACACTTAAAGACAGTGAAAATGCAGAAATTAATGCTATGTAAAAAAGCTTATTCTTTATCATCATCGCCGGTCACCATAAATATAACTTCGCCAACCATATCTTCCAGTGTTTTGAAATCTTTTGTATTAGTAATTTCATCGCCATTTTTTAAAATTTCTTTTGATTTTCCCGGTTCTATTTTTATAAACTTATTGCCCATCAAACCATTTGTTGCAATGGTTGCAACACTGTCTTCTGGTAATTTAACATCGGGAGCGATGCTCAATTTAATTTCCGCATCATAATTTTCATTATCAAGTTTCAAACCTATAACCGTTCCGATTTTTATGCCGTTAATCATAACATCGGCACCAACACCGAGCCCTCCTACTTTTAAGAATTTAGCTGAAAGCTCATACCCTTTGACTACCTGCAAATCTGAAACTCTGTACGCAAAAGCCAAGAACAGACCTGCGATTATCAATACAACAATTCCCATAATTGTTTCAAATGGTCGTTTACTCATCATTTTTGCTCCTTTTGTTTTTGGCGTTTTGCTTTTCCTAAACCTATAATTCTATCAACAACTTCTTCTAAAACCATCGCATCACGAACAAAAGATATTTCGCTTCCTTGTTCCATATATTCTTCTGAACCTCCGGGCTCAAGCTCAATATATTTACCACCCAAAACTCCGTTACTGACGATAGAAGCAGAACTATCATCAGGAATTTGTATACCGTCTTTAATTTCCATAGTCAAAATAACTCGATAATTTTCATCGATTTTCATATCAATAACTTTGCCGACATTAACACCGGCCAAGCGGACATCATTTCCTATACTCAAACCATCGGTTCTGCCAAATCTGGCATTAATGGAATAATAACTGCTTTTTTCTTGATTGGCAGTTAAATCACGTCTGATTATATATGTTGCAAAAAGAATAGCAATTATCAAAATCGCATACATACCGATTTTAATCGAATATGCTTCATCTTTTGAATATGTAGAATTTGTTTTATTTGTCATTGTTTTTTTATATATTATTGTTACTTTACCAACAAAATCTAGCATTTTTTTATCAAATTTTCTATAAAAAAATATTTATGCTGTGAATAGTATTTCTTAAAGTAAAGTCGCCTTTTTTGTGGCGACTTTAACTTATTTTTTAGCGGAAATTATTTTCATTGCAGTTTCGATATCTATCTCTTTACCATGTAGGTCTTTAGGTAGAGCGTAATTGTTCTTTCCACACTTTAAGTAGGGACCGTATCTCCCTGAATTTAGAGTGATTTGTTCTTTGTTTTGCGGGTTGGTGCCAATTAGTACTGCTTGAGGCTTTTCTGCTACTCCTTGCAATATTTGTTCTGCTCTTTCCAACGTAATATTGAATATATCATCATTTCCGGTCAATGATTTAGATTTTCCGCCTTGCTTTATATACATTCCGAACTTTCCGATATTAGCTTCAATACCGTTCCCTAATTGACGGGGAAGGTTTAATAAAATTTCGGCTTTTTCCAAAGAAATATTTTCCGGTGTACATCCTTTGGGCAAAGAACAACGTTTGGGTTTTTCTTTGCCTTTGTCGGCACCCAATTGAACATAGTATCCGTAAGGGCCTTTTTTAAGATAAATAACTTCATTGTTAATCAATCCGAGTTCTTTATCTTCCGGATTAGTTAACTCCGGTGCATTGGCAATTTTTTCTTCTTCTGCCGATGTATCAATCAATTGTTTGGTATATTTACATTCCGGATAGTTAGAACAACCTATAAATGCGCCAAAACGGCCTAATTTTATACCTAAACGACCATTATTACAATCCGGACAGGAACGAGGGTCCGTTCCGTCCTCACGAGCAGGGAACAGGTGATTTCCTAAAACTTCGTCAATTTTATTGATAACCTCGGTCATTTGCAAAGGACTGACTGCTTCAATATTTTTGATGAATTTACTCCAAAAACCGGTCAAAAGTTTTTTCCATTCCATAGAGCCGGCAGAAATATCATCTAAAAATTCTTCCATTTGTGCGGTAAAATCATATTCTACATATTTATTGAAAAAGTTTTCTAAAAATACGGTAACAATTCTTCCTCTTTCTTCCGGAATAAAACGAAGTTTTTCTACCTTAACATATTGACGTTCCTGTAATACGGCAATAATTGTCGCATAAGTTGAAGGACGACCGATACCGAGTTCTTCAAGTTTTTTTACTAAACTTGCTTCAGTAAAACGAGGAGGTGGTGCCGTAAAATGTTTGTCGGTGAAAATTTCACCTTTAGTTTCTTTTTCTCCTACTTCCACATTCGGTAACAAACGATTGTCTTCATCTTCATCGTCATCATCAAAACTTTCTTGATATAACTTGAGATAGCCGTCAAACGCTATAACTTGCCCGTTTGCACGCAACATAATTTGTCCGTCATTTGATGTGGATTCAATGGAAACCTTATCTAAAATAGCTGGGTTCATTTGACAGGCAACTGTACGTTTCCAAATTAATTCATATAATTTGTGAGCATCGGCATCAAGTTTAGTTTCCATTTTTTTAGGGGTATTAAATACATCTGCCGGTCGGATGGCTTCGTGAGCCTCTTGTGCATTTTTAGACTTATTTTTATATTCTTTCGGTGTTTTAGGCAGATAATCTTCTCCAAAATACTTTACAATTGCATCACGACAAGCATTTATGGCATCTTTAGAAAGATTGACCGCATCGGTACGCATATAAGTAATATAGCCTTCTTCATAAAGTTTTTGAGCAATCTGCATCGTTTTTTTAGCAGAAAAACGTAATTTACGAGCTGCTTCTTGTTGTAAAGTTGAGGTTGTAAACGGAGGAGCAGGGTAACGATTAGCTTTTTTGCGTTCAACATTGGAAACGGCAAAATCTTGAGCTTCTATTTTAGCTTTTGCGGCAAGAGCTTTTTCTTCGCTGTTAATGTCAAATTTTTCCAGTTTTTTTCCATCTAAAGTAACCAATTTTGATTTTATTAAGGCTTGTTTAGATGTAAACAATTCGGCATCAATAGTCCAATATTCTTCGGGCTTAAAGTTTTCTATTTCATTTTCTCTTTCACAAACAAGGCGCAAAGCAACAGACTGTACACGTCCGGCAGATTTTGAACCCGGAAGTTTTCGCCATAAAACCGGAGAAAGATTGAACCCCACCAAATAGTCAAGAGCACGTCTTGCCATATATGCAGAAACCAAATTATCATCAATGGAGCGAGGATTTTTAATTGCTTCGGTTACAGCGGATTTTGTAATTTCGTGAAATACTACACGTTCAATTTTTTTATCTTTAATTTTATTACGAGCTTTCAGTTCTTCTAAAATATGCCAAGCGATAGCTTCTCCTTCTCTATCCGGGTCGGATGCGAGTACAATCGTATCGGCATCTTTAACTGCGGCAATAATATCTTTCAGACGCTTTTGCCCTCCGGAACTTAATTCCCAAGTCATTGCAAAATCTTGTTCCGGTTGAACAGAACCGTCTTTACTCGGCAAATCTCTTATATGACCGAAACTGGCAAGAACCTTATATTCTTCCCCTAAATATTTGTTAATGGTTTTGGCTTTTGCCGGAGATTCCACGATAACTAGTTTCATTTCTTTTTTCTCACTTTCTTTCGCTCAGTGCGATTTTGTTGCCCGGAAGTCGAACTATTCTTCCTTCTATTTCCAAATCAAGAATTTGCATCATTACCGTTGCCGTATCTAATTTTGAATAACGTATAATCTCATCTATGTCGGCAGCCGATGTTGATAAAAATTCTTCAATCGGATATTTAGAACTAGAAGGAATATTGTTAGTTTTTATAGAATTGTCAAGAGAGTTTATTAATAAATCGTCACATATTTCTTCAACCTTATAGGTTGGGGTGTTAACATTATAATTTTGTAATATTTCAATGATGTCTTCTGCTTTTTCGGTAAAATGCGCCCCCATTCGCAACAGATTATTTGTTCCTGCAGACTTGTTATCATACGGATTGCCGGGAACAGAAAATAAATGCTTTCCTTGTTGTGCCCCTAGTTTAGCCGTGATTAACGAACCAGATTTTTCAGAGGCTTCGGTTACCAAAACTCCGCAACTCAATCCGGCGACAATTCGATTTCTGCGCGGAAAGTTTGAAATTTGAGCTTCAGTTCCTAATGTAACTTCCGACAATAACAATCCTTGTTCTGCTATTTGATAATATAAATCTTTATTTTCGGTAGGATAGATTTTATCAATTCCCGTTCCCAGTACTGCAATAGTAGGGCCTTTTTGATTGAGGGCATGCATTGCTCCTTTATGAGCAGCCGTATCAATTCCTCTGGCCATTCCCGAAATTATCAAAATTTTATTTTCGGTTAAATCATAGGCTATTTTTGATGACAGCTTTCTTGCATTAATACTTGCATTACGGCTACCGACAATTGCTAGCGATAAATCTATTGATAATAAATTTAGATTTCCTTTTGCATACAAAACCGGAGGGGCATCTTTTAATAACAATAACTTTTGAGGATATAAAACATCTTCTTTAAGTAAAATATGCACATTTTCTTTTCCGGCTTTTTCTAATTCATTTTCTGCCCAAGCTACGGAAGGAACGTTTTTCCCTGCTTTTTCCAAAAAAACAAGTGCATCGGCAACAGAACCGTATGCACTTTTATATTTTTCATACCCTACCGGACCGATGCCGTCGGTATTAATCAGGCGCAGAGCTTCAATAATTGTTTGTTTCAAAGCCATTATGCTTTCTTCTTAAAGCTGATTTTACTTTCAGTTCCTTTTACGAGTCTGACAATATTTGCATGATGTCTGACCAAAACTAGCAAGGCTATCATACTAAAGAATATTGCTTCCATTTCTCCGGCAAAAAAGTATGCATAAACCGGAGTTAACGTTGCAGCAGCAATGGCAGACAATGAAGAGTAGCGAAAAGCAAAAGCAAATACCAACCAAGTCAGCAATGCCAATAAACCTAATGTTGGACTCATAACTACGATAAAACCGAAAGCGGAAGCAACACCTTTTCCGCCTTTGAAACCTAACCATATCGGAAAATTATGTCCTAAAATGGCTGCGGTTCCTGCAATTAATGCAGCTAATGTGTTGGTTTTGGTCATAATTCCCATAACTAGTATATCATTTGCGGGAACAACCAATCCGGCAACCCAAGCTGCTATGCCGGCTTTTGAGGCATCAAGCAAAACTGTTGCCAAAGCCAAGTCTTTGCGGCCGGTTCTCAATACATTGGTAGCTCCTATGTTACCGGAGCCTATTTTTCTTATATCACCAAGTCCGGCAATATAGCATAAAACTAAACCAAACGGAATTGAACCGAGCAAATAACCGCCCAGAGCCGAAGCAACAAAAATAGAAATCATTGTTTTATCCTTTCTTTTAAATTTATCTTTAGATGTAAAGCAAAAGTGTTTTATTTTAAATATTTTTTTTTAGTTTTCCCACATAACGACAAAAAATCACGAGTTAACGTATAAAATTAAAGTTTTCATTGAATAAAAATATAAATATAGTCGACAAAGAAATTTAATTGATTAATATAAACTGGAATTTAACAATAGAGAATGCTTGATATGACACCAAAATATAAACGCATATTACTTAAATTATCCGGCGAAGGACTTATGGGAGACCGAGCTTTCGGTATGGATGAACAGGTTATAAATTCGTTAGCAGAACAAATTAAAGAAGTTCACGATAAGGGCGTTGAAGTTTGTATCGTGGTTGGTGGCGGAAATATTTTCAGGGGCGCAAAAGAAGCATCTAAAGGGCTTAATCGTTCAGTTGCAGACCAAGTTGGTATGTTAGCAACGGTTATGAATGCCCTCTATTTGCAAAATGCTCTTGAAAAAATGGGTACGGCAACAAGAGTTCTTTCCGGTATAAATATACCATCTGTTTGCGAAAACTATATATATCGTAGAGCTTTGAGACATTTAGAAAAAAACAGAGTGATTATATTTGCAGGCGGAACCGGAAATCCCTATTTTACAACCGATACCGGTGCAGCTCTCCGTGCTTCTGAAATGGGATGTGATGTTTTGCTCAAATCAACTCAGGTTGACGGTGTATATTCCGATGATCCTAAAAAGAATGCAAACGCAGTACGTTATGAACATATAACTTACGATGATGTCATTCAAAAAAGCTTGAAAGTTATGGATTTAACTGCGGTTGCATTAGCTAAAGATAATAATATTCCAATAGTCGTTTTTGCTCAAAAGGGAGAAAAAGCCTTGTTGAAGGCTATTTCTGGCGAAGGCGATTATACAATCATCAACTAATAAAGAGGTTACAAATGGCTGACTATTCAGAAATTAAAGAAAATACCAAGAGCAGAATGGAAAAAACCATCGAAGCTCTAAAAAGTGATTTAGGCGGTTTGCGTGCCGGTCGTGCACATGCAAGTCTGCTTGACGGAATTATGGTAGATGCTTATGGCTCTATGACACCGATTTCTCAAGTGGGAACAATCAGTGTTCCTGATGCTCGTTGTTTGTCGGTTAGTGTTTGGGATAGAGGTATGGCTAAAGCCGTAGAAAAAGCTATTCAAGAATCAGATTTAGGTCTCAATCCCGTATCTGATGGGCAATTAATTCGTATTCCAATTCCTCCTTTGAGTGAAGAACGCAGAAAAGAGTTGGTAAAAGTTGCCGGCAAATATACCGAACAAAGCAAGGTTGCAGTTCGTAATATTCGTCGTGATGCTTTGGATGGAATTAAAAAACTTAAAAAAGATAATGAAATTTCAGAAGACGAAGAAAAACGTTATGAAAATGAAATTCAAAAATTTACGGATGAAAGCATCAAAAAAATTGATGAAGTTTTAGCTCAAAAAGAAAAAGACATTATGCAAGTATAGAGTAGGGGTTTGTCGTGGATAATCAACTCAATCACTTAGCGATAATTATGGACGGAAATCGCCGTTGGGCAAAAAAAAGAGGATTGCCTGCGGTGGCCGGACATCGTCAAGGGGCAAAGCAACTTGAACAGGTCTGTCGAGATGCCAAAGATTTGGGCATAAAATATTTGACATTATACGCTTTTTCAACAGAAAATTGGCAACGTAGCCCTGAAGAAGTAGAAGCTCTTATGGGGCTTTTGCGAGAATATTTGAAAAACGATTTGCAAGAAATACAAAAGAATAATGTGCGAATTGTTTTTATCGGCGAACGCAATATGTTGGATAGTGATATTGTGGTGAAAATGTCGGAAATAGAAGAACAAACCGCAAATAACAAGGATTTTACCCTATGTTTAGCAATCAGCTACGGATCTCGTCAAGAAATCATAAAAGCTGCTCATCGTGTAGCTGTTTTGGTAAAAAATGGTAGCATTGATGTTGGTGATATTGATGAAAAATTGTTTTCGGCACTACTTTATACAAAAGATATCCCTGATCCTGATATGTTAGTCAGAACCAGCGGAGAACAAAGAATAAGCAATTATCTGTTATGGCAATTGGCTTATTCCGAACTTTATTTTACCGATGTTTTATGGCCCGATTTCGGACGTAAAGAATTGGAAGATATTATTCAAAATTATAATACTCGGGAGAGAAGATATGGCAAAAAGTAACCTTTTAAAAAGAACAATAACTGCCCTCATTTTAGGACCGTTGGTCATCGGAAGCATCTTTTTAGAGTTTCCGTATTTCAATTTTTTAGTTTTGACCATCGGGGCTCTTTTGGCATGGGAATGGAGTGATATGATTGCTCAAAATAAAAAGGCAGTATATTCGACAATCTATACTTTATCAATGGCTACAGCTGTTATGCTCCATTATTGGTTTGGTATTTTCTTGATGATGGCATTAGCTACCGTTGTGGTTTTTGTTAAAGCAAAAGGTGAAAAACACAGATGGTTACTGGCTCTTGGAGTGCCTTACATTTCAATAGGTGTGGGCTCTTTAATGTGGTTTATGATTGCATTATCTCCACTGGCGGTTTTGTGGTTGCTTTTGGTAGTGTGGAGTGTTGATATCGGCGGATATGCCGTAGGTTGCAATGTAAAAGGACCGAAACTTGCTCCTAAAATAAGCCCGAATAAAACTTGGTCAGGTCTAATCGGCGGAATGTTGTTTGCCGGAATTACGGGGGGAGTGTTTGCTTATTTGGTAAATTGGCCGGAATATATTTATTATGCGGCAGTTGCAGCTGTTTTGGCAGTTGTAGAACAAATTGGAGATTTAATTGAATCTGCAATTAAACGCAAAGTAGGAGTTAAAGATTCCAGTAGTCTTATCCCCGGACATGGCGGGGTATTTGATAGAGTGGACGGACTCATCTTTACTGCTCCGATATTGCTTTTAGGTGTAATTCTTTATTCTATGTATATGTTTTAAGAGGTTAGTTTTTTATGAATGGTATAGTAAATGCTTTCTACTATGTAGTACCGTTTATCGTATTACTGGGAGTATTGGTATTTGTTCACGAATTCGGGCATTTTATTATTGCCCGTCTTTGTGGTGTTAAAGTAACGGATTTTGCTATCGGCTTCGGTAAACAGTTATGCGGTTTTACCGATAAACATGGCACAAATTGGAAAATATGTGCGATTCCTTTGGGAGGATATTGCCAATTTTTGGGTGATTCTAACGGAGCTTCAGCAGGAGAAAATGATGAAGTTATTTCTTCATTGACCGAAGAAGAAAAGAAAGAGGCTTTTGCTTTTCAAAATCCATGGAAAAAATTGGCGATAGTTTTAGGCGGTCCCGGATTTAATTATCTTTTTGCAATTTTGGTTTTTGCTTTGATGTTCATTACATTGGGCAAATTTACTTTTCCTCCGGTTGTCGGTGATGTTATTCCTGAGGGGGCTGCTTATGAAGCAGGTATTAAAACCGGTGACAGAATAACCGAGATTAACGGAAAGAAAATAAAAACTTTTAGCGACATAAGTACTGAAATAGCTTTGATAACAGACGGAAAAGCGAATATAAAACTCATAAGAAATGAAGAAAATTTGGAGTTTTCGGTAAACCTAAAGCCGCTTGAAGTGGAAGAAAACGGAACTAAAACCCAAAGACCTATGTTAGGCATAAAGTCACAAAGTTCAATAGAATTAGATAACGAAAAGTTATCCGTTGCGCAAGCTTTCGTTGAAGCAACAAGTGAAACATGGCGTATAACCGTAGGTACTTTACGCGGTGTAAAACAAATGATTGTCGGTGATAGAGGTACAGAGGATTTAGGCGGTATTTTGCGTATTGCCGAAATGTCCGGCGATATCTCAAAGAAAAACGGATTGGTTGATTTTATAGCATTTATGGCATTACTTTCTATTAACTTGGGATTGATTAATTTATTTCCGATTCCTGTTTTAGATGGTGGTCATGTGGTTATTTTCTTAGTAGAGATAATTACTCGTAAGGAAATCAATCCTAAAGTAAAAGAATTTTTGTTTAAGTGTGGTTTCGCTTTATTAATTGCATTAATGCTTTTTGCTACATGGAATGATATTGTCCATTTGTTTAAGCGTTGGTTTGTATAAATTGTATTAGAGGATATTGATAATGAAAAAGAAATATTTAGTAGCATTAATTCCTGCTCTTATGGGAGCAAACGATGTTTTAGCTACTCAGGTTAATAGTATTAACGTAAGCGGAATACAACGTGTTGAACGTGAGACTGTTCTTTCTTATGTAAATATTGCTCCCGGTAGTGATGTTTCGCAAGAACAGTTGAATGATGCTTTTAAGAAACTTTATACAACAGGCTTATTCTCAGATGTGAAATTTGATATTAAAGGGAGTACATTAAATATTAATGTTTCCGAAAATCCGATTGTAAATAAGCGTTTTTTTGATGGTAATGATAAAATTGACGACAAAATGTTGGAAAGCGAAGTTCAATTAGCACCTCGTTCTATATATAGTGTTGCAAAGGTTCAAGAAGATACCCAACGTATTTTGAATATTTATAAAAGAGTTGGACGTTATGCCGCAGTTGTTGAACCTAAAGTTATTGAAAGAGATCAAAATCGTGTTGATTTGATTTATGAAATTGATGAAGGTCCTTTAGCTAAAATTACAAAAATAAACTTTGTCGGAAATGAACACTATTCAGATAATGATTTACAAAGCGAAATTTTGAGTAAAGAAACTCGTTGGTGGCGAATTTTCTCAACTTCAGAAAATTATGATCCTGAAAAAACAAACTATGATAAAGAGTTGTTACGTCGCTTTTATCTCAAAAACGGATATGCCGATTTTCGTGTAATTTCTGCTGTTGCCGAATTGAGTCCTTCCAGCGAATCTTTTTTAATTACAATGGTATTAGAGGAAGGAAAAAGATATAAAGTTAATAAAATAAACATAAAATCGAGTATCGGTGATATCGATGTTGATGCCCTAAAAAAAGAACTCGAGATAGAAGAGGGTGACTGGTATAATGCTGATAAGGTTGAAAAAAGTGTTTATACATTAACCGAAGAAATCGGCAAAAAAGGATTTGCTTTTGTAGAAGTTGAACCGGAACTAAATAAAAATATGCAGGATGGCACTATGGAAATCATATTCCGCATTCGTGAAGGTGCTCGTATTTTTATCAATCAAATCAATATTACCGGAAATACAAGAACTTATGATGAAGTTATCAGAAGAGAGTTTCGTTTGAATGAAGGTGACGCATTTAATGCCGCAAAAATTAGGGCATCTCGTCGTAATATTGAAAATTTAAATTACTTTAGCAATGTTAATATTCAGACATCTCCTACAAGTGATAGAAACAAAGCGGATATTAATGTAGATGTTACTGAGAAATCTACCGGATTTTTCAATGTAGGTATCGGATATTCTACAGTTAATGGAGCTTTAATCAGAGCCGGTATAACCGAAAATAACTTCCGTGGTAAAGGTCAAAGACTCGGAGTTGATGTCGGTGTATCGCAAAGAGAGCAAGATTATAATATCAGTTTTACCGAGCCATATTTTATCGGTTTACCGCTGAGTGCCGGAGTTGATGTTTATCGAACAGAAACCGATTATCAAGATGAGTCATCATACGATCAAGGAAGAACAGGAGGTCGTTTACGTTTCGGATGGAGATATACGGATAATTTGTCTCAATCATTACGTTATACCTTACAACAGGAAGAAATAGAAAATGTCAGCAAGCATTCATCTATATATATCCAAAATCAAGAGGGTAAATATATCGATTCAAGTATCGGTCAAACATTAGCTTATGATCGTAGAGATAATGCTATTTCTCCGACGGAAGGATATTATTTGTCATTTTCAAACGATGTCGGAGGGCTCGGAGGAGATGATAAATATTTGCGTTTTGATGCAAAATCATATCTCTACTATACATTTTTAGAAGACTATACTTTGAAAATGTTTGTAACCGGTGGTTATGTAGCCGGTTATGGTAACGAAAATGTTCGTTTGAGCCAAAGATATTTTCTCGGTGGTTCTACAATGCGCGGATTTGACAGTTCAGGTATCGGTGCACGTGATAAATATACCAAAGATGCTTTAGGCGGTAACTGGATGGTATACGGCGGTACTGAATTGACATTCCCGATAGGTTTAGATGAAGTCGGAATTAAAGGACGTACTTTCGTGGACATCGGTACACTGGGAAAACCTGATGATGTTAGCTACGATATTGTTGAATATTCATCTAGTCCGCGTGTTTCCGTAGGTTTCGGATTTACTTGGATGTCACCTATGGGTAAAATTGATATTGACTTTGGTTTCCCTGTAGTTAAAGAAGATTACGATGAAACAGAAGTATTCAGATTAAATTTTGGAACAAGTCTCTAATTTAAGGAGAAAGCTATGATAGATACCAGATTTTTTAACCATAAAGGTTCTTTAACAATTTCTCAAATTGCCGAAATATGCGATGCAGAAGTTATAACTACCGGAAAAGATGATATTCTTATTAATGACATAAACACAATGTTTGATGCTCAAGATGGAGAAATTTGTTTTTTCTATGACCGAAAGAAAAAAGCTGCCGGTGCTGAAATAAAGGCAACAGCTTGTGTTACAACACCTGAATTAGCGAGCCTTGTTGCCGATGGAGTTATTATTTTAACTACAAATTCTCCAAAGGTTGCAGCTCTAAAATTAAAAGAGGCGATGTATGAGGAAAGAAAGCCTCAAAGCAAAATTGCAGATACGGCAAAAATACATCCGTCAGCTCAAATCGGTGAAGGGGTATCTATTGCAGATTATGTGGTTATCGGAGCTAATGTAATAATTGGTAAGAACACTGTTATAGAGCCGTTTGTTATCATTTCTGACGGATGTGTAATCGGTGATGATTGCCGTTTAGGTGCTCATTGTTCAGTAGCATATACCGTCATGGGTAATAATTGTTATATTTATAATGGAGCACGTATCGGTCAAGACGGTTTCGGTTTTGAAACTATAAATGGTGTTCACAAACGTATACCGCAACTCGGTCGTGTTATTATGGGAAATGATATTGAAGTAGGTTCTTGTTCTTGTATTGATAGAGGAGCTTTAGGCGATACGGTTATCGGTGATGGTTGCCGTATTGACAATTTGGTTCAAATAGCTCATAACGACAAAATGGGCCGAGGATGTATTGTTGTTGCTCAGACAGGTATTGCCGGAAGTTGTAATTTTGGTGATTATGTTGTATGCGGCGGACAAACTGGTTTTGCCGATCACCTAAATATCGGTAGCGGAGTTCAGGTTGCTGCTCAGTCGGGAGTTATGCGTGATATTGAACCGGGTAATGTTGTAATGGGTACTCCTTGTGTTCCGTTTAAGGATTATATGCGTCAAGTATCATTCTTGCAAAAAAATTCAAAAAAATAATAACTAAATAAGGAAAAACAAATGTCAGAAAATAAAATCTACTATATCGAAGATATCATGAAACTTTTACCTCACCGCTATCCGTTTTTGTTAGTTGATAGATTGGAAGTAGAAGTTCCGGGTGAAAAAGGTATGGGATTAAAAAATCTTACAATGAATGAAGAATTTTATCAAGGTCACTTTCCGAATAATCCGGTAATGCCTGGAGTATTACAAATTGAAGCTATGGCTCAAACTGCAGGGGCTATTGTTTCTGCAGCAGCTGAAGGCGATAGAACACCTAATGTATTGTTTATGTCTATTGATGGTGTTAAATTTCGTAAACCTGTAAAACCGGGTGATCAACTTAAAATGTATGTAGAAAAAATTCAAGCAAGACGTAATGTTTTTGTTTTTAAGGGTAAGGCTTATGTGGATGAAAAACTTGTTTCAGAAGCAGAGTTTACAGCAATGATTATATAATTTTTCATAGTTTTTGCACATAAAAGCGACAGATTACTGTCGCTTTTTGTTTATTTACAAACAAATAAAAACATAGTAAAATATACTTCATCTAATTAAGGAAGAAGAAATATGGTAAAAAATAAAAAACAAAAAGGAGGGTTTCGAAAAAAGTTGTTAACTTTTGCAACTTTGCTTTCTACCATTATTCCTTCAAATTCCTTTGCAAAAGAAGCTGTTCAAAAAGATGATGGTGATTCTACAGAAAAAGTTGTTACGGTTGTTCCTACCAGAAAAATAGATTATCAGGTTGATACAGTTAACAGCATCACTAATTATGGATCTTATTCCAGATCAAAAAATACAATTACTTTATATTATCAAAAACTTGCCAGACATTATGATTTGCCGGAAGAATTTATTGCAATGAGTGTTATTCACGAACAAAAACATCGTGATAATAAAAAAATGCGTATAAGTGAATATCCGGTAAGTCCTGAACAGGCATATAAATTAGATATGCATAACGAAATATCCGCTAATCTCGCCGAGCTCATATATGTACGAGACAGATATATAAAAACAGGGGATACGAAAATATTGGGAATAACCTCCAGATTCAAATTTTATAAGGATGCCATAGAGCAAGGGATTATTAATCCGAAAAGTAAGTATAAAGAAGATTTTGATAAAGAAATGTCTCTTATTGTTAATGGTGTTATAAAAATGTGGGATAATACCATTGCGGGAGAATATACCGCTCAAAATGCGGGAAATGCTTTTAATAACAGTAATCATAGCGGTTCCTATGCCGAATTTTATGATGAAAATTATCAAAAGTGTGTTCAAATGACTTATAACGTAGGTGGTGTGGATTTTTCTCAATATATAAAAAATGATGTCGAGATACCCGAAGTCGGAAAAAAACGTCTTGATTATATGCTTATGCAATCATATTTCTATGTCAGAGGGCATAACAATCAGAAAATTTGCGAAAGATTTAATTTACCCGAATATAATGGAAATCTCACCATTAATGAATATCGTAATTTGTTACGCCACGCTCTTGTTATTCAGAATATGTCTTTTTTAGAAGAAGCGCCCGAAGAACATATTAATAAAATAGCATTATCTTATGTAAAAAAAGAAAAAAACAAAGAAGAAATCGCTGCAGAGTATGAAAAATCATTTAAAGTGGTTGATGAATACTTCCATAGTACAGTTGATGGAATAATTGACAGACTGGTTACTGATTCTCATAGCGGTAATATTAAAATTCCCAAAAGAACTAAAAATAAGGGAAGTTATTATGAGCAAGCTTTGAGAGAATTATATACGGCTCATATAGAAAAAGATGGAACAAAGTTAGATATCAATTTGTCAGACATACTTAATCCCGAAGGCAAAATGCCTTTAAATGATATGTATAAAATATCTGCCGGTGTTATTATTGAGGAAAAAAATAATAAAAAAATTTCGGTAGCAGAGTTGTCCAAACCTCAATATCGCAGATGGAAAAACAAAGATGGAGAAAGGGTATCAAAAGTGCAATATTTTGAGGCAATAGATACAAGTAAAGATATTATTGTCCAACCTGAAACAAGTTATATGGCAGAAGTAGAAAAAAATATCAAAGATATTGTTAAAAATCCGATAGAAAATCTTATGGCTCTGAAAAATGGCAAAGAATATTAACAAAAAAAATCCTCACTTTGAAGAGTGAGGATTTTTTTGTTAAAGAGCAGATGTTACATTTATACGTTATCATAAAGCTCAAAACATGCGAACTTTGCATCGCGGAAAGAAATGAGCTTAAAATCGATAGCATTAAATTCTACAGCTATCAAGCGAGAGCCCATCCACAATTTGTTCTGAGGAATAACTTCTTCAGATAACAGGTAGGATTTGCCGATTTCAGGATTGAAATACAAAGACGGATTAGACAGTGCTGTCGATGAAATCTCCTTAATAAGGTTATCCGTATTAAGCAGATTTGAGTGATAAGTAAGCCCGACCGGCATCTCACAATAAACAGATTTTCCGTTGACGCTTGCTTCTGCAATATAGTACGGATTACCATGTTTAATTTTGAATACTACATTTTTTACTTCAGCATCAACGTAAGTTGAGTTTACATAAGCCTCAAAAATGTGCATTACCTCATCACTTGACAGAGAAAATTCTCTCACACAATTGTCATCATAAAAAATTTCTGTCTTTGGTTCATTCCCCGGATAAAAGGCAACTTGTTTGGTGTTGTCAAAGTAGCAGAAATTTTCTTTTCTTTCTTTCCAACGATAAAAGTTTTCGTTTCCGAAAGAAGCTGTATTTGTGTTTTCGTCAAAAACAAAACATCCGAAGTGTACTTCGTTGTTAGTAAGTTCAACCCTTGCAGGCCATACCCAAGACGGATTAACCATCTCGCCACGATACATCTCATAACCCAGTTTCGGATTGCCGTGCAGTTCGCAAGACCTCACGAAAGGGGATTGTTTTACAAGGATTTCGCACAATATACGAATATCCTTTTTGGTTCTGGTAATTTTGAACATAAAAAATAGTATTTAGTGAATAATAAAAAAACGATTTCGTTTGTATATCATTTTTTTATAAAAAAAGCAATTATCTTTTTTATGTTTACGGTGGACAAAAAATAGCGATTTAATCGGATGAAATATCGGGTATATAGCTATGAACATCCAAAAACATCACTAATTGTTGTTAAAGTAAATTTATTGATTATATAATCAACAGGAGGGGCTGACATTAAGGCAAACTTGCCGTTAGGAGGCAAAATGAAAGCTTTTTGTGACAGTTCTTTTGATGAGAAAAAAGGTGTGGCCGGAATAGGGATTGTTGTTTGTGACGGACAGAAACGCAAAGTGTATTCTAATTGGATTGTGGCAAGTTCAAATAACGAAGCGGAATTATTTGCAATCCATTTGGCAAGTATTCTAACTGAAGGTAAGGGTATAATTTACTCCGATAGCCAAACAGCCATATCCTACATTAATAATGAGATAAAAGATAAACCTAGAACAAGAGAGCAGTATATCCGTCATAAGATGTGTGAATATTGGGCATATCAGATTAGGCGGAGAGGAATAACGGTCGAAAAGATAAAGGCACATACAAGTTATTTTCAGACACATTTAATCGGGAATAGGTTTGCCGATTTAGCGGCCAATGAGGGCAGGGCGAAGTTTTACGAAAGATGATAATTTAGCAAAATAAAAAGCCTTGAAAATCAAGGCTTTAAGTGGCGGAGAGTACAGGACTCGAACCTGTGCATCGGAGTTACCGATGACGGATTAGCAATCCGCTGCATTACCACTCTGCCAACTCTCCATCAGCAGACGACGGAGTTATATTTAACTTAACTTTTTAAGTTCGTCAATAGTTTTTATAATTTTTTTATAAAACTTATTAATAATTTTATCCCGCAGTTGCCAAAACTAAAAAACGATAGTATTTATATATCATGCACGAGTTTTTTCTTTTAAGGAGAATTTATGACCGATAAATGCAAAATATTGTGTAGCTTTATATTGTCGCTGGGTGTTGCTTTGGGCGGATTTTTCCCCGGATATTATTACTATCGCTCGAAAGCCGATGCCAATTATGTGACGGTTAAAGGGCTGGCTGAAATGGATGTAAAAGCCGATTTGGGAGTTTGGGATATTAAATATATCATTACCGGAAACGATTTAGCCAAATCTCAATCAAAAATGACAGAACAACAAAATCTTATCATATTGTTTTTGAAAAAATTAGGGTTTGAAGATAACGAAATTATGGTTCAGCGAACCGAAACAAATGACCTTATGGCTAATCCTTATCGTAGCGATTCGCAAAATTCATTTCGTTATATTTTAACTCAAACCATACAAGTAAAATCGACAAATGTTGATTTGGTCGAAAAAGCTGTAAATTCTACCGGAAGTTTGATTTCACAAGGAATTGTTTTTGACAATAACAGTTATATGCCGGTTTCGTATATCTTTACTAAAATTAATGAGATAAAACCTCAAATGCTTGAATCCGCTACTAAAAATGCAATGGCTGCCGCAAATGAGTTTGCTAAAAGTTCGAACACCAAGGTTGGAAAAATTCGTAAAGCTAATCAAGGTGTTTTTTCTATTTTGCCCAGAGAACAAACGGCAAATGCTTCTGAAATGAACAGAATTGAAAAGAAAGTTAGGGTAGTTTCTACCATCGAATATTATTTGGACTAAAGGAATAAAGACTATGGCTGATGAATTGATTGATATTTTTGATGAAAATATGAATTTTTTGGGAACAGTAATGAAATCGCAGGCTCATCGAGAAGGTTTGTGGCATAAAACTTTCCATTGTTGGCTTGCACAAAAGAAAGAAAATGGAAAAACCATGTTATGGTTGCAACTTCGCAAATATGATAAAGACATTTTTCCTAATATGTTGGACATAACCGCAGCCGGACATATTAGAGCCGGAGAAGAAGTAAAAGACGGATACAGAGAAATAGAAGAAGAATTAGGGATAAAACTTAACAAAGACGACATTATCAAACTGTTTACCGCCAAAGAAATTTATGAAAACGGCAGTATAAACAATCGTGAATTTCAAATGGTTTATATGTCTATGGTTGACGGCTCGCCTTATAAAGCTGTTTTACAGCCGGAAGAAGTTGAAGGTTTATACGAGGTAGATATTAATGAATTTACCGATTTGTTAGATGAAAAACTTGAAAAAATAGAAGCTAAAGGGATAAAACTAAATCCGGACAGAACATATACTATGGAATATAGAGATATAGTCAAATCAGATGTCGCACCTCATAGCAAAGACTATTACAAAAAAGCTTTGGAGATGATTAAACGTTATGTAGATAACATTTAATCACTTTTTTATTTTGTTATAAAAAACGGGGAGATATTCCCCGTTTAAGTTTTAACGATAATCATGGTATTGATTATAAAGCGGAGACTTGCGTTCGTAATTATAGTGATAAATCAATTCTCTTTCATTAATAACGGTTGCATCAATTGCCGCTTCAGGCACTCCCCACACAACAGATAATGGCCATGTTAACAAGTTCAACACTCCATAAATCCACTGTGTACTATCAGCTCCATCTCCTGAAGCTAAATAAAAATTACCAAAACCTGGTAAAATATTTAAAACTCCAGCCATTCCGGGACTGGCTGGTTTTTCCCAATTAGATTGAGGATGGTCAACAGTTATTCCTTTAGATTGTAAATCTCTTATTTGATGTCTTTCTGCTGCTGTCAAATGTGTACATGCTGATAATGCCACACATCCTAAAATTATCAATGTTTTTAATTTATTCATTTCATTATTCCTAAAATAAAAAAAGTCGCTGATGAGGCGACTGGAAGTTAGAAACTACACATCGATAGCGCGACATATTTTGTTATTACATAACATATTTTGTCGCCTTCCAGTCGATAGACCAGAAGGCTGTAAATATATCGTCATTACATAACGCGATGCGAGAGGTTTCTACGCCTCGATATGTTCATCATACATATCGCGATAAAGATATATAAAATTTGCACAATTAGCAAGTGAAAATAGAGATATAGTTATAAAAATTATGGTGTATATACTGAAAATGAAAAAATCCCAAAAACTTTTTTGGGATTTTTTGTTTATTGCTAATGAACTTATTTGTTTTTTTCTTGAGCACGGCGTTTGATTTCCTCCTGCATCTGAGGAGTAAGCTCTTGCGGATTTTGTCTGCGTTGTTCTTCCGCAGCCATTTGAGCTTGATATTCCGGAGAGTTAGGGTTAATACCTCGACGCATTTGTGCTACCAGATTTCTGTCTTGAGATTTTTGATCGCCGACTTGTTCTCCCGTAGACTGTCCTACAGTTCCGGCTTCATTAGTCACACCCGGAGTATTAGGAACATTAGATGTGCCTGGAATATTGGGAGTATTATTTGCAACCGGAGTATTGGGAGTTTTAGTTGTACCGGGAACATTATTTCTTTGTTCTGCAGCTTGATTAATATTTAATGGAGCCGGAGGAACATTTGAAGCAGCTCCCATTGTGTCATTAGGGTTAATACCCTTACGAAGCTTTTTTAATAAATCAGCATCTAACAGTTTTTTATTACGAGCTTGTTCTTCCGGAGTGCGCTGCATAACATCATCAGGAATTTTACGTGTCATACGTTCCCAGTCTTGTAAAGAATGACTTTTATCTGCTAAATATTCATTTTTCAAATCTTTCCAAAATTGAGGATCTTTAGGATATCCACCTAAAATTGTAACGTCATGTTTCATAATAGCATTTCTTGAAAAAATTTTTTGCTCTTCTGGAGATTTTCCATTGAAGCATATAGTATTTTCTATTCCTTCAGCTTCTGCCTTTTGTTTCATGTTTTGGCATACTTTGTCGTTTATTTCTTCAAAACTTTTGCCTTCCAAAACAGTACCATCTGAACCTATAGCAGTAAACTTTCCATCTTTTTCTTTCAAAGAAAAAGAAAGACCTTTCTCGTTTTCAATTTTTTTATCTTCATTTTTGTCGTTATCTTTATCTTCTTTTTCTTTAACAAAAGAAGATGCATTAAAATTTTCTAAGGAATTGTGTTCTTCTATGTAATTTTTTGCGGCTGCAGTATAAGCTTCTGCATTAAATTCATTTCCATATTTATCGGATAAAGACTTAATTTGAGCTTCTAACCCTGACAATGCTTCTTGTTTTTTTTCTTCATCTTTTCGTTGTTGTTCTTTTTTTTCTAATTCAGATTTTTTTTCTTCTTCTATTTTTTCGTCTTCTATTTTTTTATCTTTAATGTCAGCCATCTCAAATTCCTTCTTCATAACAAAACATATCGCCATTATACATCAAAAAAATATAAATATCAATAAATGAAAAATCCCTCTTGCGAGGGATTTATTATTACTCCATATCATCAGACATATCTTCGCCAATCATTTCAACCGTTAAATGGCCGGCATCTGCTCTGATTTTATTTTCAATTTCATCAGCAATTTCAGGGTGTTCGCGCAAGAATATTTTTGCGTTTTCACGACCTTGTCCCAGTTTCTCACCCTTATAAGAGAACCAAGCCCCCGATTTTTCAACCAATCCTGCCTTAACACCTAAATCGATGAGCTCTCCTGTTTTAGAAATACCTTCGCCATACATAATATCAAAATCAACAGTTTTAAACGGAGGAGCAACTTTGTTCTTCACAATTTTAACTCTGGTTTGGCTACCGATAACATCTTCTTTATCTTTAATTGAACCGATTCTTCTGATGTCTAAACGGACAGAAGCATAAAACTTCAAAGCGTTACCGCCGGTTGTGGTTTCCGGACTGCCGAACATAACACCGATTTTCATACGGATTTGGTTGATAAAGATAATCAAAGTATTAGAACGTGAAACGGTTGATGTAAGTTTACGTAAAGCTTGAGACATGAGTCTTGCTTGTAACCCCATGTGAGAGTCGCCCATTTCTCCTTCTAACTCAGCCTTAGGAACTAAAGCTGCAACAGAGTCAACGACCAAAACATCAATAGCACCGGAGCGAACTAAAGTATCGGCAATTTCCAGAGCTTGTTCGCCGGAGTCCGGTTGAGAAACTAACAGATTTTCAATATCAACACCGATTTTTTTGGCATAAGACGGGTCGAGGGCGTGCTCAGCATCAACAAATGCGCAAACTCCGCCTTTTTTCTGCGCTTGAGCAACAACACTCAAGGCAAAAGTTGTTTTACCTGAGCTCTCAGGACCATATATTTCAATGATTCTTCCTTTTGGAAGACCACCGATTCCCAAAGCAATATCTGTTCCCAAAGAACCGGTAGAAATAGCTTCAATATCAATATTTGTATTTTGCCCCAAACGCATAATTGAACCTTTTCCGAATGTGCGTTCAATTTGTGAAAGGGCTGCATCTAACGCTTTATCTTTTTCCATGTTCGTTTCTCTTTCATTTATCAATTAACTATAGTTACTATCATATAATTCGTAATAAAATACAATTTATGAAAACAACTTATCCGCTGAAAATATATTGTTCTATTTTTGTTCTTTTGGCAAGCATTTTTTTCATTAACTAAAAAATAACTCTGAAAATATAAAATCAAACATATAAAATAAGGGGGTAAGATGCTAAAAAATGCGATGAAGTTATTATATTCGGAATATGAAAAATGCTTATCTATTGTGAAAAATAGCGAATTTCATATTCAATATGCCGAAGAAAAAATACACCATTCTTTACAAGTTTTAGGTGCAGGAAATTATATCATAAAGCATGAAAAATGGTTTCAAAATCATGGTCAAGAATTTATTGATTTGGCTAAAACAGCAGTCTTGTTGCACGATATTGCCAGATTTGAAGAGATAATCGGACTTTGGAACAAAACTCCGAGAATTGATCATGGAGTTGTTGGTGGAGAAAAGTTACGAAATATGCCGGAATATAATGATATTCGAATAACTTTACCTATAAAACATCACGGGCACATAAAAGAAAAATTTTATGAAGATGAGGAGTATTTAGCAATAAAAGATAACAAGCTTAGAGATGAAGTGGAACATATCTTTTGGCTGATTCGAGATGCTGATAAAGTTGCAAATTTTAATATTGTTTGCTACGAAACCGAAAAATATATGTCATTATTTGTTCCTAATCCTGACCAAACTCCGTCATCTGAGTTTAAAATAAGCCCAAAAGTTATCGAAGATTTTAAAAAACATAAAACCGTAGACTATAATTTACGACAAACTGCTGCCGATCATAGTCTTACTTTTATAAGCTGGTTTTTCGATTTGAATTATAAAGCATCAGTAGCCTTTTGCCGCAAACTTAATTTAATCAAACTAATGTTTGACGGATTACAGAATTATCATAATGATAAAGTCTTAAACAATAATTTGAAAGAAGAAGTAGCTAAATTTTTAGAAAATAATTTCAAATAAAAAAAAGGCACCGTGTATTGGTGCCTTGCTTTATCTGTCCGCTGTTCTTACTGCTCTACAGTTCCCGAAATCTGCTGTATCAGCGATCGAAGAGAGTTTGTTTCTTTCACTCCTTCTTTGTCGGTTAACCACTGTGAGCGAACAACTCCGGCTTGCTTCATGCCGCGTTCTTTCATAAGTTTTCCGTTAGGGAGCCCATAATAGCCGCCTCCGGATGTTGCAAAATAAAAACAAAGATACTCCTTGTTTTTGATTTTGAGGATCATAGGCCATTGGTCATAAACCTTGTGGCCTTCTTCGCCAGCGAGCATTTTGTGGAAAATTTCCGGTTTCAGAAGTTTTACTTCAACAGCCTTGTTGTCCTTAAGCCAAACAAAGACGTTGTTTTCTTTTGTTGTGAAGATTTGAGAATCATCAACAATAATAACTTCTCCGGTAAAGTAGTTTCCTTTCCCAAGGATTACTTCCGGTGCTTCACTGATTTCGTTGCTTGTCGCAATTGTAGCTTGCGCATTCAAGCAAAAAGCTGCTGTCACAAGAAAAAATAGTGACATTAAAACTTTTTTGTTCATAACATTTAGATTAGAATTGTTTAGTAAATAATTTTATTATCAGTAGCAGAATAATATTTTTTGGAAATTTTGTCAACTATTTTTTTGATAAAAAAAACAATAAAATAAACTATTTATTAAAAAAGATTTTGTTAAAATGCCAAAAAACAACGGAGTTCATAAAAAATGAGAAAATTTATAACATATATAACCATGATAGCGTTTTATTTAGCCTGTATTTCTCCGGCTTTTGCTGCAACAAACAAACTTTCACCAGCCGATTTTAATTATATGTATAAAATTGCTGCTGATGGTGATTTAGCATCGTTGATGGCAGCTTCCAGACGTGGGTTAAATCTTGATGCTCTTAATAGAAATGGCGATACCGGTGTTTGTGTAGCTATTAAAAAAGGTGATTATAAAGCATATAATACTTTTATCAAAGCCGGAGCACATGAGCATCCTCGTTGTCTTAACTATATTTCAAAATCTAAATTAAAAAGCTTTATGGAATCTTCAAATTCTATAAAGTATTCTGAATATCCTACTTCCTTTGAACCTAGAGATCAAAGTGTTGACTGGTGGATTGTTGGTGGTTTTTTGTTTCTTACCGGATTTATTGGTTGGTTAATTGTCAATGCAACCAAGTGATAATATTGTGCTGAATACAGTAAAAAAACTCCGGATTTCCGGAGTTTTTTATTGTAAGTAGAGAATTGATTTATCTTCTATTTTTTGTAAGAAATAAAAATATATCCATCATAATCTCCAACTATTTGATCTTTACATTCTTTGGCAGCTAACGGAAGTTTTATCGGAAAATCTTCTCTAAAAAAAACATCTCCTGCACCACCAATACCGATTTCATAAAGTCCGTCACCCCAATCAGCCGTAGCAAGAGTAGTGCAAGCATAAACCGAACGTCCGATAGGGTAGGTAATTGATATTTCATAATCAGACATTCCTATTTCGACCTCACTATTGAAAACACCATACGCTTTAGTTGCTGTTGCTGACGTTTTACCATTTAACATTTCTGTTGGAAAAATTCCTAATCTGATAGCTAGCTCAGTTTGGTTACCATAACCATCAAATCCGTATTGACCAGGTAGCGAACGTAAATTATTTATCAATAACGTAAGTTGATCAAGGGCTTTTTGTGTTCGATATTTTTCCATAGCTTTTGAATATCCAGCAATACCGCCTACAGATAAAACGCCAATAATTGCTAAAACTCCCAGCATTTCTACCATCGAGCGTCCTGATTGATTAAGTTGTTTTTTCATAACATTCTCCTAGTATTAACTAACAAAAAGCCCACCATTGAGGCGGGCGGATGTTCGAAAACCGTTTACAAATTAAGCAAAAGACGGCTCGGCTTATTTGGCTCAAAGCCTTATTCACCGACATCCGTCCAAGACAGAAGTCGGCATATAAGATTTAAGTCGCCTATGCATGCGACTACTTAATTTGTAAAAGGGTTTTCGACGCCCTAAATAAGCTATCGCTTATCTAATAACAGACTATATAAAAAGATACAGATATGCAACAAAAAAACGAAGATTCTTAAATCTTAGTTTTAGATATTTTTTCTATGATTTATTTTTTATAAGATATATACTATATAAACATACAATAAAAAGGGCTATATTATCGGCATAAAAATTTTTACAAAGGAGAAATTGTAATGAAATATCCGTTTATGACTAATCGGCAAATTAATATTCCTTATTTATTAAAAATCGGTAATGGTAAAATTGCCAAAATAGGAAAATATCTTTTTGATAAAGATATGACGGAAATTGCAATTTTTTGGGGAGAAGGTATGCAAAGTCTTTTCGGAGAAAAGTTTTATACAGGTCTCAAAGAACATAATATAATCATTTCTCACGAACAAACAGTTAATGATATTGCAATAGAACAAATTACGACAACAGCATTTTCTTTATCCGCAAATGTTAAAGCGATTATTGGTTTAGGAGGCGGAAAAGCCTTGGATTTTGCTAAATATGCGGCTTATTTATTACGTATCCCTTATATTAGTGTACCAAGTTCAACATCAAATGATGGTTTTTGTTCTCCGTCATGTTCTCTAACCGTAAACGGAGCCAGAAAAACCGTAAAATCATCAATTCCATACGGAGTTGTTATCGATTTGGATATAATAGAAAAATGTCCTCCGATTTTTATATATTCGGGAGTAGGGGATATGTTTTCTAAAGTAAGCGCATTGTGGGATTGGAAACAGGCATTTTTAAAAGGATATGAACGTTACAACGATTTTGCTTCAATGCTTTCATATAATTCTCTTGATATTTTGTTTTTACGTCACAGTAGCAACATATATGCTCCCCAGTTTCAACGTAGCCTTGTAAATTCTCTATTATATAGCGGTATTGCTATGGAAATAGCCGGAACTTCACGCCCTGCAAGCGGTTCTGAGCATCTTATATCCCATGCTTTAGATAAACTTTCAAAAAGTCCGCAAATGCATGGCTTGCAAGTTGGTGTAGCCAGTTATTTATGCGCTATGTTGCAAAACAATCCGTTTGCCAATGGCTTAAAAGAAGTTTTCACTCAAATCGGTTTTTTTGATTTTGTTGCGAAAAATCCATTGAATAAAAGCGATTTTATTGAGGCTCTCCGAATAGCTCCGTCCATAAAAAACAATTATTATACAATTTTATCGGAGCCTGATAGCTTTGAAAAGGCAATAAAACTGATAGAAAACGATGAAATATTAAAAAAGCTGATTGTCTAATCAGCTTTTTTTGTTTTGTTTAATTTTGATAGCAATATTGGCTATAATTTTCATCAACGGGCGCAATAGCAAAGGAGCTTGTCCGACAGCCGAGAAACGTACAGAAATTCTTTTTATATCTTGTTCAAGTGCAATAGCCATACGATGATGTCCGTTGTTTACATTATCCTTTATACCTAACATACGGAGCAACATAATATCAATAGGATATTTGTCATCATAACCGTTTTTGATGCTTTCACAGAGTTTTTCATAACGACTTATACGTTCTTCATCGGTTCGTCTGTATAACGGGTTTGTAAAATTATAAGCATTTTCTTTGGTACGAAAAGAGCGTTCAATCTTCATACTGCGAATAAACTTAGGACTTGTATGATATATATTAGAAGACCATATTTTATATTTTCCCCGTAGTTTTTTTATAAACTGCGTAACAATGTCATATCTTTTTATCTTAGAAATAAAAGCAATTTTAACCGCAATATATTCTTTATTGTTTGCAATGGCTTTATTGATAATATCACGACCGCAGAGTAGGGTGTCGGAAACATTTTGATCCATATCTCCCATCAAAATAACAATATTATCGTCATTTTTACACGAATAATCTCTGTTGCTGTCTTTTAATACGGCAACATCGTTAATATCAAGCATATAAGTCTCTGACGAGAAACATAAATTGGTCATAATCATTAATCCTCAAGCCGCAATTATATGAGGATTTTATAAAATAAGCAAATGTTTTATTGATGTTATTATACTAATTTATCACTTGAGAAACAACGATATATGTGTTATATTTATTATAATAGGATTTATAATTATTAGAAAGGAGAAGGACGATGCTACAAGATATTAAACAAAGTACATTGGGCGAAGCTTTCCTTCTTAATATACAGAAGGCGGAAAGCAAAGGTTTGTTATTTGCGGTTTTAGAAGATACCGTTGCTACTTACTATCCGCAAAATAATTTGTCTGTTCAACTCAAAAAAGTTTCTGATTTTAATTCCGTTGCCACATATCAAAGTAAACTTGCTCGTATCAGGATAGAATATAACGCCAAAGCTGTAAAAGAAATTCATGACAGATTGGTCGGACTTAATAATTTCGGAAACGATAATTATAAATATAAAGAAAAAGTTGTAAAAAAACTGAATTTGTTGATAAACAACAGACCGACATTGGATGAATTAATATATATTACCATGGCATCATATATTGATAGAGGATATGGTTCGGTTGAAGATTTTAAAAAAGAAATAGCCGAGCATATAAAAGACAATGCCCCTCAAAATGGGCAAGAAAAACTGAGTATCAAATGTCATGAAGATGTATGTCATGTATAACTAAAATAGCTCGCCTTGGCGATTAGTTTTTAGTGATTCTATGGCTTCTTTTACAATAGGGACAGATACGGCTCTTTTGTATGAAAGAGATATATTGTCTATTTCTTCAACCAATTTATGGGCATAACTGAATGAGCGTTGCATATTGATAACCATATAACTTATAATTTCATCAGATACTGAAATTTGTCTGTCCATAAACAGTTTTACAATAAGAGAGGAAAGCAATTCATCATCGGGTTTTGAGATAGCTATTGCCGGAATCATATTTAGTCTTGATTGCAAATCAGGCAATGAAAAATTTAATCTTGCCGGCGGAATTGCAGATGTAAAAAGAATATATCCGCCTTCGTTTCTGTATAAATTGAAAAGATGAAATATTGCTTCCTCATTGACAGCTTCTTCCAAATTTTCCACAATCAAACATTTATGTTTAGAAAATAACAACGGCGGAATTTGCATATCAATATCTTTTGCTTCTATTTGCGGAATAAAATAAGGGTATTGAGTAAGAATTGCAACTTTTTCCGCAAAAATATGCGATAAATGGGTTTTTCCGCAACGACAAGGACCATAAATACAAATGGCAGAATTTGGCCAGTGAGGCCACATATCTATCATATCAAAAGCCTCGGCATTGCAAGGTGCTTTGATAAAATTATTCTTACCCATGTATGAATAATGTGCAAATTCAATCGGATATTGATGTGCATTTTTGTTCTTGTTCATTTTATGCCTTATTCAATACATCAAAAATTTTCTTTGTTAAATCACCAAGACTAAACGGTTTAGCCATAAACTCTATATCATCGGAAACAGCCATTTCATTGCGAGCAATTTCTTCGGAATAGCCGGAAGCAAGAATAATTTTTATATCTTTAATTTGTTGTTTTACAATTTTGGCCAATTCTACGCCATTCATCCCCGGCATTACCATATCTGTAACCAACAAATTAAAATCTTTATTGGTTTTTAGTTGTTCTAGTGCATTTTCGGCAGAATTGCAACCTATAACTTCATATCCTTTTTTCTTTAAGGCTCTTACGGCAAAACTTCGCACGGAATCTTCGTCTTCTACAAACAAAATCTTAATTCCCTCGTGAGGATTTTTTGCATCAACTCTGTCTATTGCCGACACATTTAGACCAAATATAAATTTTTGATTTGCGGTGGTATTATTTTCGGTTTTAACATTAATAATCGGTAATCCGTCTGCTGCGGTAATATTTTTAGCTTTTTGAGGTTCTTTGTTCTCAATATCGGGATTGGTCTCAAAACGAGGTAAATGGATGGAAAATGTAGTCCCTTGATTTACGACACTGCTAACTTTAATGAAACCTCCTGTTTGTCTGACAATACCATATACCATTGCCAAACCTAATCCGGTTCCTGAACCTACTACATTCTGTTTAGTTGAGAAAAACGGTTCAAAAATACGTACCAAATTTTCCTCCGGAATACCACAACCGGTATCACTGACGTCAATCACAACAAAATTTCCCGGTTTAATAGTTTCTTCGCCAAATTGCTGCGGAGTAGTAATCTGTTTTGTATAGGTAGTGATATTAAGGTCGCCTTTACCGTTCATCGCATCTTTAGCATTTACGGCCAAATTCATAATAACTTGAGAAAATTGACCGGGGTCAACTTTTACAAAACCTAAATCCGTTCCATGGTGGAATTTCAAGGAAACATTTTCGCCGATAATACGTTTCAGCATATATATAAGTTCCATAAAGTTTTCGGTAATATCAATATATTTAGGTTGTAGAGGTTGTTTGCGTGAAAAAGCTAAAAGTTGTTTTACCAAAGCTGCTGCTCTGTTAGCGTTGTTTTTTATTTGGTTTAAGTCTACATAGGACGGATCTCCGACACTATGACGTTGGCATAATAAATCACAAAAACCGATAATTGCAGTCAGAAGATTGTTAAAATCATGTGCTACACCGCCGGCTAATTGTCCCAGAGCTTGCATTTTTTGTGCTTGAGCATATTGGCTTTCCAATTTCTTTTGTTCGGTAGCATCTATAATGTAGAAAATCAATCCGTCTATAATTGTTTCCTTATCCGCAAAAAGTCTTTTCATCGGAATAATATGTACCGTTGCGGATTTTTCGGAAGAAGCGATAACAAATTCGAGCGAAGACATATTTTTTTCTTTGCTCACAATTTGTTCCATTTCTCTTGTTAGAGAATGTTTGTTATTTTTGCTGATTAAATCAAGAATATTGGTATTAATGATATTATCATTTTTCATATTAAAAATACCGGAAGCAGCAGAGTTACACTCTTGAATTATGCCGTTTGTGTTGGTAAAAACAATCCCTATCGGAGCAAAATCAAAAAGCCAACTAATTTCATCGACTGCACGGCTCAGTTGTTTGTGAAGCATTTGGTCATTAGGTAAATCTGTAATAGCAGCAGCTCTGATTTTTATGGTATTGTTATATCTGAAACTATCTTGTTTTATGCAGGTTTCTATATTATTTCCGTTTTTGCCGATAAAGTGAACAAACCCGCTCCAAGCAGATGTTTGTGGCGGAATAGGGGAGTTTTCCGCTAAATAATCGGTAAGATATGTGCCGGTAACATCTTCACGAGTTTTTCCTAATTTGTTGGCAAAAGCATAGTTACAATATTCAATTTTATATTCATTATTTGCAATATATAGAGCGGCCGGAAGATAGTCTAAAAAGTCGTGCATATATAAACGTTCGTTTTGAAAAACTTCTTCCATATTATGTTCAGCGGTAATATCTCTGAAACTCCAATACATATAAATATCTTTTTTAACTTTTTTTATGGAAAAAGGTTGTTCAAAAAAATCTGTTCTTTTTAAATAAATCGGTTTTAGCGATACCTGAAACCATGATGAATGTTCATTATTTTCCGATAAGTCCAATGCCAAAGTAACTTTTACGGAAGACATATTCATAAAAGCATTTTTAAGTTGTTGATATGCAAAGTTATTATTGCGATATTCGGCCAGATGTTCTTGTAAAAAACGTAATATATTTTGTTGTGTAAAAAGCTCTTTTGCGCTGTCATTTTCCAGTATTATCCTGCCTTTATAGGTTTCTATTCTTTTAGCATTTGAACTTTGACGTATAATCTCGTTGGCAAATCCGCCATAATTGATGGCTTCTTCTCCCGATTTTAGTGTTAAAAGCGATAGAATCAAACACATAAAGGTCAAAAAGCTGATAACTAATAAAAAGACATACAGATGTTGTTGATATACAAAAAGAGTAATTAAAGTAGCAGTTAAGGCCACCAAAGTATATGCCAAGGCAATCAATCTTTTTTGCAAAAGTTTGTCCGGACGAGGCAATTTTATTTTGCTCAATATACTTTTCACGGTGGCCTTCTTTATGCTACTTGTGGTTAGGTTGTTACATCAGCTTGTTTTTTGCCGGTACGTTTCTCAATTTCAGCAATATTCATTGCCATTTTGAGCAATTCATCAACCATATCACGCGGATTTGCATCAAATTTATTGCGTTCCAATTTTTCGAGATATACACGCAAAGTAGCACCACTGCTGCTTGTACCTGATAAACGGAACACAATACGAGAACCGTCTTCCATCAATATTCTCATACCGTTTGAAGTAGAAGAATGGTCAACCGGATCATTGTATGTGAACACTTCCGCTAATTTAATCTTAAATCCGTTCATTTCTTGACCGTTCAAAGAAGGAAGTTTTTCTTCCAAATTCTTCATCAAGTCATTTGCAATATCGGTAGGAATGCCATCGAAGTCAAAACGCAAATAGTAACTACGTCCGTATTTTTGCCAATGTTCGGTAGTTATTTCTTCAACCGATTTTCCTGTTGCGGCGATTATGTTCAACCAGAATAAAACAGCCCAAATTCCGTCTTTTTCTCTGATATGGCTAGAACCTGTACCAAAGCTTTCTTCACCGCAAAAAGTAATGCGTTTGCTGTCCATAAGGTTTACAAAATATTTCCAGCCGGTCGGAACTTCATAATATCCGATTTTGTGCGCATCGGCAACTCTGGCAACAGCAGTTGAAGTGGCCATAGATTTTGCAACACCGAAAATTCCGCCTTTATAAGCAGGAATTAGGGCGTAATTATCAGTCAAAATAGCCAAACTGTCACTCGGAGTAACAAAGAATTTTTTACCCAAAATCATATTGCGATCACCGTCGCCATCGTTAGCAGCACCAAAATCGGGAGCATTTTCACCATACATAATGTCAACCAATTCTTTAGCATAAACCAAGTTCGGATCCGGATGTAATCCGCCGAAGTCTTGTTTGGGAGTAGCATTGAGAACAGAACCTTTTGCCGCTCCCAGAACATTTTCAAAAATTTCGATAGCATAAGGTCCGGTAACAGCATTCATTGCATCAAAACGCATGGTAAAGCCGTTAGCAAACATTTTTTTGATAGCATCAAAATCAAAAATGCTTTCCATCAATTTAACATAATCTGTAATCGGATCGACGATTTCAACTTCCATTTCTCCGACTTTTTGAGAACCTAATGTATCAAGTTTGATATCTTCGCATTGCAAAATTTTAAACTCGGTAATATTTTTAGTTTGTTCAAAAATTTTATCACTAACTTGACTTGAACATTGACCTCCGGTTTCTGTTGCATATTTGATACCGAAGTCACCGTTTTCACCTCCGGGGTTATGAGAAGCAGTCAAAACAAAACCGCCATTAGTATGATTTTTCAAAATCATATTTGATGATGCCGGTGTAGATAAATATCCGTTTTTTCCGACAATGAGTTTTTTAACCCCGTTAGCAGCAGACATTTTAATCAATTTTTGAATGGCAATACTATTATAAAAACGACCGTCACCGCCGATAACAAAAGTTTTTCCTTCCGGAGCAATTACATTAAAAATACTTTGGAGAAAGTTTTCAAAATAATGTTCTTGCATTACAACTTTAGATTTTTTACGCAAACCCGCAGTTCCCATCTTTTGATCGGTGTACGGGGTAGTTTTGATAATTTCAATCATATATAACTCCTTAATATTAAGATTTCTTAATGCTTATAATTTAGCATTGAATATACGAAACTCAAGAAAAAGCGGTTATTTATTAACCGCCTTTTTATACATTTTTTTATCAAAAATAAAAGCCCGCAGTTTAGTGCGGGCTTCGTATTAAAGAGCCTTTCTTAAAGCATCGACAGCTTCATTGAGTTGTGTAAGGTCAGTACCACCGGTTTGAGCCATATCCGGACGTCCACCGCCACCTTTAGCACCGATATACGGAGCAATAACCTTAATTAAATCGTTAGCAGAATATTTGCTTGTCAAATCTTCGGTAACACCGATAACTGCAGAAACTTTGTTATCTGTGCAAGAGAACAATACAATTATACCGCTTTCAATTTGTTGTTTAACTTCATCGATAAATCCTTTAAGTTCTTTTGCTGAAATATTATTCAAAACTTTTGCTGCAAATTTAACTCCGTTAATTTCCTCAAATTTTTCTTTATTATCGGCAGCTTTATTGCTTGCAAAATTCTTACGAACACGTAATATTTCAGCTTCTAATTTTTTCTTTTCTTCCATCAATAGTCTTATACGAGCTTCAATGTCATTCGGACTTGTTCTCAACATTTGACTTATTTGATGAAGTTTATCTTCTATGTCTTGAGTATATTTTTCGGCTGCATATCCGGTCATAAATTCAATACGACGAACGCCGGCAGCAACAGCTGATTCGGAAACTATATTAAAGTAACCTATATCACCGGTTGTATTAACGTGAGTGCCGCCGCACAATTCTCGAGAAAATATTTCGCCTTCGTTTTCCATACTTACAACACGTACGGTTTCACCATATTTTTCACCGAATAGTGCCATAGCACCGGCTGCAACAGCTTCTTCCGGTGTCATAATTCTGGTTACGCAATTATAATTTTTGCGAACTGCTTCATTAACAATATTTTCTGCTTGTCTTAATTCTTCAGCAGTAACTTGTTTGTGGTGGGATATATCAAAACGAGCTCTGTCCGGAGCAACCATTGAGCCTTTTTGTGTAACATGTTCACCCAAAATATCACGCAAGGCACGATGCAATAAGTGAGTAACAGAGTGGTTGGCTCTAATTTTATTGCGGTTTTCTTCATTAATTTCAAAACTTGCAAATTCTCCGACTTTAGCTTCGCCGCTTACAAGTTTACAAATATGAACAATCATACCGTCAATTTTCTTTTTGGTATCTACAACTTCGGCAACAAAATCTTTGTTTTTGATAAATCCGGTATCTCCTACTTGACCGCCCGATTCACCATAAAAAGGAGTTTGATTTGCAACCAAATAAAAATCGCCTTCTTTAACGCTATCGACAAGTTGAGAGTTTTGAACAAGAGCTTTTATTTCTCCGTCTGCTTTAGTTGAACTGTAACCTAAAAATTCGCTTTTTCCGAGTTTATCGAAAACTTCAAACCAAATTTTCTCAACACCTTCATCACCGCTACCGGCCCAGTTTTTACGAGCTTCTGCACGTTGTCTTTCCATAGCGGTATTAAAACCGTCAACATCGACATTAATATCTTTATTTTTCAAAGCATCTTGAGTTAAATCAAGCGGAAAACCGTATGTATCATAGAGCTTAAATGCGGTTTCTCCGTTTAATGTATCACCGGCAGACATATCTGCGGTTTCTTCATCAAGAAGTTTAAGTCCTTTTTCTAACGTCTTGATAAATTTACTTTCTTCTGTTTTTAGCGTTTCTCTGATTAATGCTTCTGCACGATATAATTCAGGATAAGCTTCGCCCATTTCTTTTTGCAAAGTAGGAAGAAGTTTATACATCATTGGTTCTTTCACACCTAACATATGAACATGTCGCATAGCACGACGCATAATACGACGTAAAACATATCCGCGTCCTTCATTTGACGGCAATACACCGTCTGCAATCAAAAATGCAGCAGAACGCATGTGATCGGCAATAACGTTGTGAGAAGCTTGCAATTTGCCTTTCGGATCCGAATTTGCCAAATCAGCGATGGAACCGATTAAATTTTGGAATAAATCAATATCAAAGTTAGAATGAACACCTTGTAAAATTGCAGCAATTCTTTCTAAGCCCATTCCGGTATCAATAGATGGTTTTTTGATATTAACACGGCTTCCGTCAGGCAAGTCTTCAAACTGGTCAAACACCAAGTTCCAAATTTCGATAAATCTGTCACCATCTTCTTCCGGAGTTCCGGGTAAACCTCCCCAAACTTCAGGACCATGGTCATAAAAGATTTCCGAACACGGACCGCAAGGACCGGTATCGCCCATTTGCCAAAAATTGTCTTTTGTAGCAATACGAATAATTCTGTCTTCGGGCAAACCTGCTATTTTTTTCCACAAGTCGTGAGCTTCATCATCGTTATGATAGATTGTAACAGCGAGTTTTTCTTTAGGAATATCAAATTCCTTAGTCAAAAGCTCCCAAGCATACAAAATAGCTCCTTCTTTGAAATAGTCACCGAACGAAAAGTTACCTAACATTTCAAAGAATGTATGGTGACGAACATCGTAGCCCACACTGTCAAGGTCATTATGCTTACCGCCGGCACGAACCGATTTTTGAGCAGTAGCGGCTCGCACATAGTCTCTGGTTTCATTTCCCGCCAATATATTTTTAAATTGAACCATACCCGAGTTTGTAAACATCAAGGTAGGGTCATTATCAGGAACTAACGGAGATGATTGAATAATTTTGTGTCCGTTTTTACCAAAGTAATTAAGAAATGTACTTCTTATTTGATTTACCGTTACTGTCATTGTTCATAAACCTCTTTTTGCATATAAAACTAACCCAAACTTTTTAATGCAAAAAGATATCAATAGCAAGCAAAAAATAAGAAAAAAGGCAGACTTTTTATGTCTGCCTCAATATTTTATTCTAAAAATATGATGAAACCGTTCAAATTTACAAAAGATGCGTTTAAATAAGTTGCAAACAGTATCCACACAAAATATGGGAAAAACATTAAAGCTGAAGCTGTCGATGTCGCCCAAAACATCATCATTATCATATAACTTACTATGTCAATGATAATTACGATAATCAGCGCCATTCCGATATAGCCCATATAGAAGAAAGCATAACTCCAAAGGACATGCAAAAATAATAATCCCAAAAAATATCCGTTAATTTTTTGCCGTTTTTTGTCCGTATTTGCAACCATAAAGGCTTGATAGAAAGCAATAGCCATAAGTGTATATAAAATACTCCATACTATCGGAAATACCATATCCGGTGGTGTCATCATCGGTTTTTCGATTTCATTATACCAATTCAACATCCCGAAACTGTTATAATAACGTCCGGCAATCATTGCTAAAAATACCAATATAAAACAATAGGCAAGCCGTCCAAAATTTATTTTCATTGTTATAATCCTCTTTTGTTTGCATATAAAAAAGATAATCAACAAGGGGAATTCTTCAAGATTGATGTTGCAAAAAAAACGAGGCTGGTGTAGTGTTTATAAACAAAAAATTTAGGAGTAAAAAATTGAGCAGAAAAAATTCAGACCGCATAACAATTCATGAACCTGCAGATTTTGAAGGTATGCGTAAAGCAGGCAAACTTGCCGCTGAAGTTTTGGACTATATTACCGATTATGTAGATGTCGGAGTGTCAACCGAATATTTAGATAATTTATGTAATGAATATATTAAAAGCAAGGGAGCAATTTCTGCTTGTAAAAACTATCACGGATACCCTAAATATACTTGTATTTCTGTCAATCATGTAATTTGTCACGGTATTCCCAGTGCCGAACAAAAGCTTGCTAACGGCGATATTGCCAATATAGATGTTACGGTTATCGTTGACGGATGGTATGGTGATTCAAGCCGTATGTACTATGTCGGTAAGCCCAAAATTAAGGCCACTCGTTTGTGTGATGTTACCTATGAATGTATGATGCGAGGAATTGAGGTCGTTAAGCCGGGAGCACATTTCGGAGATATCGGTGCAGTTATAGAAGAATATGCTCATAAATACGGATATTCGGTCGTAGATATGTTTTGCGGTCACGGATTAGGAAAAGTTTTTCATGACCAACCTAATGTTATGCACTGCGGTAAAAAGGGTACCGGACCGATTATGGAAGAGGGAATGTTTTTTACTATTGAGCCAATGATAAATATAGGTAAAAAAGACGGATTTATTTTACCTAACGGTTGGACAGCCGTAACCAGAGATAAAACTTTGTCAGCACAGTTTGAACACTCATTAGGCGTTACTAAAGACGGATTTGAAGTATTTACATATTCGCCTAAAGGATTAGACAGACCTCCATATAAAAAATAGGCATAAATAATGGCAGAAGAAAAGGATTATATCGGACATCGTCAGCGATTAAAGGAGCGTTTTTTACGTGGACACGGACAAGATATGGCCGATTATGAAATGTTAGAACTTCTCCTGACTTTAGCTATTCCTCGTAAAAATACAAAACCTTTGGCAAAGGCACTAATAAATGAATTTGGCAGTTTTGCCGGAGTAATGGGAGCAGATGAAAATGCTCTGATGTGTTTTTCCGGTCTGAAAGAAAATTCTGTTTTGATATTTTCAATAGTCAAAGAAGCTGCATTGCGTATGACTTGGCAAAATTTGTGTGCCGATGATAAGATGGTGATTTCAAATTGGGATGCAATGATAGACTATTGCCGTATGAAAATGGCGCATAAAACAAAAGAAGAATTTATGCTCATATTTTTAGATGCAAAATTGAAAGTTATCGGTCAAGATGTACAACAAAGAGGAACAACCGACAATGTGGCAATTCATCCGGCAGAGGTTGTAAAATCCGCTATCTTCAATAATGCCAAAAGTGTGATTATGGTTCATAATCATCCGACCGGAGTTGTAACCCCGTCAAAAGCCGATATTGTGGTTACAAAGCAAATTTTTACAGCATTGCAAAGTGTTGATATAAAACTACAAGATCATATAATTGTCGGTAAAAACGAATATTATAGCTTTAGAGATGCCGGTTTATTTTAGAAAAACATAATTTAGGTATACAAAACTAATGAGTGGTAATAAAATCCTCGTTCCTAAAAAGAGTTTGACAAAAATAGACTAATGCTGTACCATTATATGCAATGGTTATTGCAAATTTAAGAGGATAAAATGTCGAATGCTAGAAATTGGGCCATGGCATTGGCTACTATGGCTGCTTCTTTAGGAAGTAATGCAAATGCATCTCCCATACAAAATGCTACGGATAAAGATGAGAAAATAAAAACAGAACAAACAGCTTCGGTTGATAATATTTCTGATTATTCAGCAAAAACTTTAGATTTGACATCGGACTTTTATCAGTCATTAGATATGTCATTACTTGATAAAGCACTTGAAAATGCAACAAATCTTACAAGTGAGGATAAAAAAACAATAGCAGGATATACAGCATTTATCAAAGAAAACCCAAAAACAGAACAAGCTAAATGTTTTTTTGAAAAAATAAAACAAACATCTCTCACAACTATGAATATTTTTGTCAAAGCAGATCAATATTATGATGCAGCATATTGTGAAAATATAAATTTTGATAACTTACGCTCATCTAATAATTTTTTGTACAGTCAGATGAATATTTTGTTGTCTGATGAACAAGTTAGGGAAAATATTTCTTCTGCAAAGATGACAGATAAAAATGGAGATATTGTAAAAAATTTTGCAGATATGCGCTATTGCATACAAAGAGAAGTAATTAATGATTTTTATAATTATCAGGAGATATACAATAATTATGATACATATTTTGCGAAAAATTTTTATAATAAATGGTCTATGGATAAAAAAGCCGAATGGATGAAAGTGTCTCCACAAGATAAAGAACTCGTAAGACAAAAATTGCTTTCCGGTGAATATGAACGAGATGAAACCAAAAAAAATACATATAAAGAATATTTCAATTATATGGAAATGAAATCACGTTTAGGAACTCTCAAGGGGAAAGAAAAAAAAGAGGCAGAGAGTATAATAGCAAGTTTTGAAACAAATTTTTATAAAAAATATGGATTAGATATATCGGATAAATATCTAAATGCAGAAACTTATACTTCTCCTGTTGGTACTGTTTATACTCAATTAGGTTATGAATGTGAATATTTGAAAGATAAGTATTTAAAAGATGTAGTTTACAGACACTCTTTGTGTGATGCAATGGATAATGCTTATGAATATAATGGAAATATGTGTTGTAACTCTTTAAATGTACAAGGCAAAAAATATCAGATTCCCAATAGTGTTGTTTCATATTTTACGGAATATGCAAGAGCATATCGTGATTATGCAAAGGGATATCTTTTTCATGTATGTGATGTTAAAAAGGTTAAGTTGTCCGAAGAACAAAAAAATATGTTGAATAAGGCTAGCGGTGAAATAATCGGTTATACCAATGGCTATTATAACAGACAAAATAAACAGTATGAGTTAATGATAACCGGAAAACAAAAAAGTAGTGAAATGACATCCGGAGAAAATAATGTAGGTATTGATAATTATATAAAATATGCAGCAGAAAAGGAAAAAACAGCACATACAAGAACAGAAATGTATAGATTAGAACAACAGTACCATTTTCTAAAAGGTGCGAGAGAACATTATGAACAAAAGCAAAAAGAAAATTCTGTAACTCAAAGTATTGAAACAGATATTTCGTATGCAACAATAAACAACAATATTATGCGCTAATTTTGGGTTTTCTGCAAAAAAATACCAAAAGTCGGTTATTACTCCGAGTAATAATACGTTTTATTGAAAAAGAAAAATAATATCTGATTATGTTGAAAAATATATAGTTTTTATGATATTTTCAATAAAATGAAAAAAAATAAAAAAAACTGTTGCAAAATATATTTTTTATTGCTAATAGTATTGCGTTATCCAAACGGGACTTAGCTCAGCCTGGTAGAGCGCTTGCTTTGGGAGCAAGATGTCGTAGGTTCGAATCCTATAGTCCCGACCAAGATAATATATAAGTCGTTGAATTTTCAACGACTTTTTTTGTTGTCTAAGGCGCAAAATGGTGGTTTTCTGGTATTTTACACATCTGTGACACAAGGGTGTGACACAATGGCATTAAAATATAACCATTTAGAACGCAGAAAACATACCTATTACTTTAGGTATCGTGTACCCTCATGGGTGAAACACATCATACAAAAAATGATTTTAGGTATTCATTAAACACTAATGATTAAAAGAGTAAAAGCTCTTTCTGATGAGATGAAAGCTATTATCAAAGCAGTAATTCAAAAAGAATAAAAAAATATAGACAAAATATTAAAATTGTAGTACGTTAAACACAAATTGAAAATTATTGTTTAATCTTAAAAAATCTTATTATGGAGCAAGAGCTTTTAGATGCGATTACTTCTTTCGGAATAGGAGGAATTTTTCGTTTACTCGGAATGTTTATTTTAGGAACGGTTTCCGGTATTTTTTCTAGACAAGTGTTTCGTCGTGATGCATCTTTTAAGTTTGTACTGCTATGTGCGTTTTTCGCATTATTATCGATGGGACTGGCTTATCTGGTAGGCATGCCGTTCTTTGAACACCCGATAACAGACATTGGTGTAATAGCACTATGGTGTATTGTTATTCCATGGAATGTGGGATTATGGGGGACCTTATTCGATTAGCCCGTAGAATCTTTTATCAAGCCTTTGCAATATGCAAAGGCTTTTTTGTTTGTAATTATAAATAAAATATATTAAGTATGGAAACAAGAGAGAATAACAAAAGGAAATTTTGATGACTTTTAGAGTAGGAAAATTTGAAAAAATATCAATAGAACAATACAATAAAGATGTATCTTCTGCCATAATAGAGTATGATGACATAACATTGCCGACAAGAGCAACAAAAGGTTCTGCCGGATATGATATAAAAACTCTGTTTGATATAGACTTAGAGCCCGGCGAAGCAATGAAAATTCCTACGGGGTTAAAATGTAAAGTAGAAAACGGTTGGTTTTTAGGCATTTTTCCAAAATCCGGTTTAGGCTTTAAGTTTCACGCCCGTTTAGGTAATTCGGTCGGCATTATAGATGAAGATTATTTTGATAATTCTGATAATGAAGGTCATATTTGGGTAAAACTTTGTAATGATGGCAAGCAACATTTGCATATAGATGCAGGCAAAGCATTTTGCCAAGGAATATTTTTGCCCTATGGTATTACTTATGATGATGATGCTGACGGAATTAGAGCAGGGGGGTTAGGGTCAACCAATTCCTAAAAAAAGCAAAAACTCGTTGATTTATTTCAACGAGTTTTTTTGTTGTAATAAAACACTTAATCCTTAAGCATTTTAAGAAAAGCATCTCTACCGTCCCTCTCTTTGTAGAATTTTGCTGTAAGCTCAAGCGACTTTATATAACGCTTTGTGCTTTCCAGCACCTGGGACTTATCTTCCTGTTTGCTGATTGCGACCAGATTAGGATTGAGCTGAGAGAACACGATATAGACGGCAGGCATCTCCATCATCAAGTTTTCTTCCAATCTTTCAACGTTGTCTTCCATCATACTAAGCACACCGCCATAATCAGGATGATTGGGACCGAATTTGGTAAGAGGACTGCCTTCGGCATCAGGGTTCTTAAACCAGTTGCACCATTCGGTGGCAACCAAATAAGCATACATCAAATCTTCGGCACTAACCGAGATTATGCGCATTTCAACAAGTGTCAGGACATTTAATGCGTTGGTATAATCCAAGCGAGCCTGATCGAGCAAAATTGATGTTTGAGTCATAAGATAAAAATTTATGTGAATAATAGAATGTTACTGGCTTTGAATATAAAGACAAAATTGACAAAAGTCAACATTTTTATTTTTTTGAACCTTGATAAAAGTTTGTTCGTTATAGAGGGTATGATAATCTAAACGGAGAACCGATATGAAAAGTTTTATAAAAATATTTTGCGTAATGACAACATTATTATTTGCTTCGGGATGCACAATACAATCTTATCCTTATTATGAAACATATCCGGTATATTCATACTCATATCCGACAGAATATGACAATTACACCAATACAAATGTATATCATTATGAAACGAATAATTATAAAATTGTGAAGCCGACAAAAGTCATTAACAATACAATTATAAAGAAAGAAAAACCGAAAAAAGTTGTTAAAAAAACGGAAAAGAAAAAAAATAGTAATAAAAAGGCAGAAAAGAAAAAGAATGAACCTAAAAAAACAGTAAAAAAACAAGAGCCGAAAAAGAACAATACAATAGTCCAAAAGAACACTAAACAACCGCAAAAAACAGTGGCTAAAAAAGTAACGGATAGTAAAAAGCAAAAAACAACCGTTGCTCAAAAAGAAACAGTAAAGAAAATGGTTATCCAAAAAGGTAACAAACAACGAATAATTAATAAAAAAGTTGCCGTAAATTCAATTCCGATAAAAAAAGCTGTAGAGCCTAAAATAGCAATAGGTAAGAAAAGCGGATAAATTCCGCTTTTCTTAATAAAAAGATTGACCATAAACTATTATTAAGTAATAATATTTTCAAAGGAGCCGGATATGGTAAAAGTTTCAGTCATTATGCCCGCATATAATTGCGAAAAGTTTATAAAACATACAATTCAATCGGTACAAGCACAAACATATTCTGATTGGGAATTGATAATAATAAACGATGCCTCTACCGATAATACTCTGCAAGAAGCACAAAAATATGCTTCTGAAGATGAACGTATAAAAGTTTTGGATATGCCGCAAAACAGCGGAGTTAGTATTTGTCGCAATTATGGTATTTCTCATGCCCAAGGGCAATATATTGCATTTTTAGATTCTGATGATTTATGGTCAAAACATAAACTTTCAAAACAAGTTGCTTTTATGGAAGATAAAGGTGCGGCATTGTCACATACATCTTATGCTTTTATGAATGAAGATGGAGAACTGAAAACTAGCGGAAAAGTAGATGTTGACGAAGAGGTTGATTTGGCTCGTTATATGAAAACAACGCAGATAGGTATGTCTTCCGTAATGATTGATAGGAAGCAAATTTCAGAAATAAAATTTCCCGAAGATAGAGAACTTTGCGAAGATGCAAGGGTTTGGATGGGCTATTTGCGAGAAGGAAAGAAATTTCACGGGTTAAATGAAGTTCTGACTTTATACCGAGTTAGAGATAAACAATTGAGTAAAAACAAACTCAAAATGGCTCGCAATACATTAAAACGCTATTGGAACGAGAAAAATTTACCTGCGTATGCCAGACTTTATTACTTTTTGAACTATGCTTGCAACGGAGTTGAAAAAAGATTGCGTCCTACCAAAATGGATATAGATATGGTTGCTCAACAATTTAATTGCAATAAGAAACAAAAATAAACAGGATATGAAATGTTTTCAATATTTAATAGAAAAGGTAAAAATATGTGGGTTGTATATGCTTTGTTGTCAGCATTTTTTGCTGCGTTAACTTCAATATTAGCAAAAATCGGAATTGAAAATGTTGACTCTAATTTAGGAACAGCAATTCGTACAATAGTTATCTTATTCATTACTTTTGGAATAGTTTGGGCAACCGGAACAGCTCACCAAATACCAAATATAACAGCTAAAAGTTGGACTTTTTTAATTTTATCCGGATGTGCAACAGGTCTGTCATGGTTATTTTATTTTAAAGCTTTGCAAATAGGTGATGCTTCAAAAGTTGTTCCTGTTGATAAATTCAGTGTAGTAATAACTATGATTATGGCTTTTGTCTTTTTAAAAGAAGCTGTTACATGGCAAGTTATCGGAGGTGGAGCTTTAATAACTCTCGGTACATTAATAATGATATGGTAGAAACAAATTTAATTAGCGGATATCATTAAATAATTTATTGCATAAATCGTATGAAATAATAAGATACTCGTATGTTTTAATCTAGAAAGTGAGGAAAAATGGGAATAGAAATAGCTGCTGTTGTCTTGCTGATACTTATAGTTGTTGCATTGGCAAATTCAATTGTGATTGTTCGTCAAGGATATGAATATACGGTCGAATTTTTAGGAAAATACACCCGATCACTTGAACCGGGATTTCATATATTAGTACCTATTTTGGAAAAAATCGGTGCAAAAATCAACCGCATGGAACAAGTTTTAGATGTTCCGTCTCAAGAAGTTATTACTCGTGATAATGCGATGGTAACTGTTGACGGAGTATTGTTTTTTCAAATTCAAAAAGCCGAAAATGCTGCTTATCAGGTAAGAGATTTAGATTTAGCTATTCTCAATCTCGTAATGACTAACATTCGTACGGTTATCGGCGGTATGGAAATTGATGAACTTCTTTCTCAACGTGACTCGATAAATCAACGTTTGTTGTCTGTTGTAGATGATGCGACTATTCCTTGGGGTGTAAAAGTAACTCGTGTAGAAATTAAGGATATTACTCCTCCTCGTGATTTGATAGATGCAATGGCTCGTCAGATGAAAGCGGAACGTGAAAAACGTGCCAACATTTTGGAAGCAGAAGGTGTGCGTCAATCTGAAATTTTGAAATCAGAAGGTGAAAAACAATCTCGAATTTTGCAAGCTGAAGGTGAAAGAGAAGCTGCTTTCCGTGCCGCCGAAGCTCGTGAACGTGCTGCTGAGGCCGAAGCAAATGCTACAAAAATGATGTCGGAAGCAATTGCAAAAGGTGATGCAAAGGCTCTAAACTATTTCTTGGGTATAAAATATGTTGAAGCTTTGCAAGGTATCGTAACTTCTCCAAATCAAAAGTTGTTAATGTTGCCGGTAGATACACAAAATCTTATCGGTTCATTGGCCGGAATTGCCGAGATTGCCAAAGAAGTTATGGATAACAAAAAATAGGAGCTTAATATGAATTATATCTATTGGCTTTCTTTAGGATTGGGGCTTATATTATTGGAGTTCTTTATCCCCGGAACCTATGTTATTTGGTTTGGCTTAGCGGCTTTAATTATGGTCGGAGTAGTAAGTTTTGTCACTCTTACGACAACTCAACAAGTTATTGTATTTTCCGTAATAGCAGCAGTTTGTGCCATAATCGGTTTATATGTATATAAAAAGTTGATGAACTTAGCAAAAGTGTCACCGGAAAGTAAAAATTTGAATAATCCGGCAGCACAATATATAGGTCGCCGTTTCAAATTGGTTCAAGATGTTGTTGACGGACGTTCAAAAGTATCTATCGGTGATACGGTGTGGTTAGTTGAGTGTGATGACAATCTGAAATCAGGAGATGATGTTAAGATAACAGGTATTAAAGACGGGGTTATTTTAACGGCTCAAAAACCTGAATAACATTATTCAAAATTTCTAAAAAAGCACGTTAGACAAAACGTGCTTTTTTTTTGTGCAAAAAACTTGACTTATTTTACAAAAATGTTATTCTGTAAGTCTAAAAAACTTATTTAATATACTATTATATGAAGAAAAAAACTCAAATTTTCGTCGCATTAGCGATTTTTGCGGTCATTATGACCCTTTGTTTTACTTGTGGTGGAAACAAGTCAAGGAACAGCAAGAATGCAGCAGAGTACAATGTTGCCAGAGCAACTGAGCTCAGTGAAGACATTTTTACCTTTATTGCTCTTATTGAAGGAGACAAAGGTCAGGGAAAGCCTTATCACTGCGGTGCTCGATGGACAACTTGGTACGGTGTAACCGTTAAACCTAATGGAGACTATGTTACCAAGAAAGACGTTGTAAGCAAAAAGGTGGGAAAAGAGTGGTGTATTTATCACATCGAAAATCGCCTTGTGCCGTTCTTTAAACATTTCAACAAGCGCAAGTTGTCAGATGAGCAGATTATCGGTTGTGCATTATTTATGTACAATGTTGGTGGTGAAATTGTCACCGGTTACAGTCTTGATGGCCGATATATCCAAGCTCCGAGCAAATTTTTAGAGGCTGTTAATGATGGAGAAAGTGATGAGTATTGTGTTAATTGTATGACACGTTATCGTCGTTCTGCCGGAAAAAGAGCCAATGGATTGCTCAAAAGACATTGGGTGCAGGGAGCAGCTTTTATGGGAATTTTGGATGCCAAAAACATCCTTGATCTTCGTCCCGAACAGTTTTATAAAACCAAAAACTTCGGTAATTATTATTGGCTTAACAAAAAGCGCCAAATGATAGAGAAGGGTGGTTTGTATCAGCTCCGCTATGATGACATCACCATCAATGCCTTTTTCAATATGAATCAGGCGTATGAGGGACAAAAAAGTGTTAGAGATATTATCTAAAATCTCTGATTTTTTTGAGCTTGGTAATTTTACCAAGCTTTTTTTTATTTTTTTTATTGACATAAATGTGTTTTTAAATTACAAATACATACGGGAAATGCTCTTTAAGGGTGTTGATTTTCATAGAAAAAAGGAGAGTTTTAACAACTCTCCTTCTCCTTTTTAAAACATTGTATAAGACACAAAAAAGAGAACCGAAGTCCTCTTTTCAGAAACTGGCGCGCTCCAGAGGATTCGAACCTCTGACCCACAGCTTAGAAGGCTGTTGCTCTATCCAGCTGAGCTAGGAGCGCATTAAATGTATCGGCTATCTAATTCGCACATTTTTTGTTATCTGTCAACAGTTTTTATAAAGATTTTTACTCTTGAATAAAAAAATGAAAATAGTATCTTATTTTCAAGGAGAAAAAATATGGCACAGTTTAAATCAAAAATCATAATTATCGGTTCTGGACCTGCCGGATATACTGCAGGAATCTATGCGGCAAGAGCAGGGTTTAATCCTTTGTTGGTTTCAGGATTCCAAAAAGGCGGACAATTAACCATAACTACCGATGTTGAAAATTTTCCCGGTTTCCCTGAACCCATATCAGGACCTCAGCTCATGGAGAGGATGTATCAACAAGCTGTATCTTTAGGAGTGAAAGTTATAGAGGACCATATTACGGAAGTTGATTTTTCTGCTTCTCCTTTTACCTTAATTTCGGAGCAACATTCCTATCAAGCAGATAGTGTTATTATCGCAACCGGAGCAACGGCCAAGTGGCTCGGACTACCTAACGAAGAAAAATATAGAGGTTTTGGTGTTTCCGGATGTGCGACTTGTGACGGATTTTTCTATCGCAATCGTCATGTTGCTGTTGTCGGAGGTGGAAATACGGCAGCAGAAGAAGCTTTGTATCTTTCCAATATTGCAGCTTCCGTTACTTTGATACATCGTCGTAACGAATTGAGGGCTGATAAAATTTTACAAAATCGTTTATTTAATCATCCGAAAATTAATATAGAATGGGATAGTGTAATAACTGATGTTATCGGATCAGATGAGCCAAAATCTATGACCGGAGTTATAATCAAAAACTTAAAAACGGATAATATACGAGAGTTAAAAGCAGATGGTTTATTTGTTGCAATCGGGCATAAGCCTAATACCGAAATATTCAAATCGGTATTAGAGCTTGATAAAGACGGATATATTGTTACAGCTCCCGGAAGTTGTCAAACCAGTGTTCAAGGTGTTTTTGCCGCCGGAGATGTTAAAGATTCTGTTTATCGTCAGGCGATAACGGCAGCAGGTTCCGGTTGTCAGGCCTTTTTAGAGGCAGAGCGCTTTTTGCAACAATCTTCCTGATTTAAATTTTTAGGACTGGTTGCATCATAATCAGAATTTGTATTGTTAGGATAAGAACATCCGCAATTATCATCTTCACTACAATCACAACGGTTTTGATAATTATGGATTATGTTTTTCTTTTCTGCATCTTTCATATTTTCCTCCTACAAAATAAAAATGTCGGAAGTGTTAAGCTTCCGACATTATATGTATTCATTATGAATAAAAATTTTAATATGATATTTCTAAAATTTCAAAAGATTTTTTGCCACCCGGAGCCGTATATTCGGCTGTATCTCCGACTTCTTTGCCGATTAAGGCTCTGGCCAAAGGAGAAGAAACCGAAATTTTATTTTTATTAATATCAGCTTCATAGTCGCCGACAATTTGATATTTGCTTTCTTTGTCGGTATCTTCGTCAACAACCAATACTTTTGCTCCAAAACGAATTATATCACCTTTATTTGCAGAAGTATCAATAACTTGAGCACGACTTATAACTACTTCCAATTCTTGTATGCGTCCTTCGATAAAGCTTTGTTTTTCTTTTGCTGCGGAATATTCGGCATTTTCAGACAAATCTCCTTGAGCACGAGCTTCGGAAATAGCTGCAATAATGTTGGGACGTTCAACGCCTTTAAGATTCTTTAATTCTTGTTCAAGAGCAAGAAAACCCTCTTTGGTTAAAGGGAACTTATCCATTTTATCACCTCATCGATTTAAATTAAAAAAAATCTGACTGGAAAAGAACACTTTTCACAGCCGAGTTAAATTAGATTATGCAAACTATATAGCAACAATAAAAACTTTTTGCAAGATAAATATTCTGTTAAATAATTATTTTTTTTCTTTTCATAAATAGCGTGTATTGTTATAGTTATGATGTTTACAATATATTGGAGATTAACAAATGAAAAAACTCTATTTATTATCAGTTGCTTGTGCCGCTTTATTGGCTGCTAACAATGCTCAAGCCATTGACAGTACCGGTTGTGGTCTCGGTTCTATGGCTTGGCGTGGTCAAAGTGGTATGGCTCCACAAGTTTTAGCTGTTACTACTAACGGTTTGTTCGGTACTCAAACTTTCGGTATCACATTTGGTACTTCCGGTTGTGATCCGAATGGTCGTGTTAGCGGTGGTACACAAAAAATGGTTTTCAACTTCATTGAAAACAATATGGAACAATATGCTCTCGATGCTTCTCGCGGTGAGGGGGAAACACTCGATACTTTAGCCGGTATTTTGAATATGGATAGAGCTGAATTTGCTAAAAAATCACAACAACATTTTGTTGCAATTTTCCCTGACAGCAATGTTGATGCAATTTATGTAACACAGCAAATTTTTGCAATGCTCAAAGCATAATTTTATATTGAGTGTGCGGCTCTTGCCAATAACAAGAGCCGTTTTTTATATGATTAGACTGATTTTTTTCATCTTTTGTATATTATGGTTGGTTTCGCCGGTTTCTGCTGTTGAAAATTTAGCCAATTCTCCGCAATGGTTATCTCTTATTCATTATCGTCCTAAATTTTTCGGTGGATATGAATCTAGTATTGACAGTGATAACTTTTTTCTGGCGGAAGATGGTAAAAACAATCCCGAAAATGAACTTCTTGCAACAATAAAATTGTTTGAAGAAAAACGAGATATGAAAAAAATGTGTCTTTTTCCAGCAAGGTATATTTTTCTCAAAAACAATAAGTTAATAAAACAAGTTAAATTAAAATGTAACGAGTTTGAGCAGTTCAAAAAAGACTTGCAACCATCTGGGGTTACCTTACTTTTTACCGATGCGTATATGAATAATCCATCTTCTCTTTTCGGTCATACTTTATTGCGAATTGATACGTCAAGACAAGGAACGCAATTGTTAGCCCATGGTGCAAATTATGGTGCGTTTACTGCCGGACAAGAAAATAGTGTGTTATTTGCTGTTTATGGTTTAACCGGAGGATATTATGGCGGTTGGACCGTAAAACCGTATTATGATATAATCAATACTTATAATAATATCGAAAATCGAGATATTTGGGAGTTAAGTTTAGATTTTTCTCAGCAAGAATTAGATATGTTTGTTGCTCATTTATGGGAAATCGGACAAACACAAACTCGATATTATTTTTTTACTAAAAATTGTTCATATATGATTATGGAAATGCTTGATGCTGTTCGTCCGTCATTGCAACTTGCCGACAAATTTCCGGTTCAAACAATTCCGGTGGATACTATAAAAGCCGTTTATAATAGCGAAAATTTAGTAAAAGATATAAATTATCGTCCGTCTCGCCAATCTAAAATTGTCCATAGAGCCAAACAGATGAACAAAGAGCAGAATAGGGCATTTGTTAAAGCAATAAAAGACAATGATTATAGTTTGAGTGATGTCCCCGACGAAAAAAAAGCCGATGTTTTGGAAACAGCCTATCAATATGTGCAATATCAATTTGTGAAAAAAGAATTTGAAATTGCCGAATATCGCAAACGCAGTTTTAAAGGGTTGATGGCTCGCAATAAATTACAAAATCAAAAGGCTCAAATGAGTGAAAATCCTACAGGAAAGTCCCCGTTAAAATCTCACGAAGCGATGAGAACAACCATCGGAGCAGGTAAACGCAACGGCGAAGCTTTTCAAGAAATATCATTTCGTCCGGCGTATCATTCATTAACGGATAATGATTATGGGCTTTTGACCGGTGCTGAGATAAATTTCCTAAACTCTCGTTGGCGCCATTATGACAGCTCACACAAAACGGTTTTAAGCGAATTTAATATATTAGGAATTAAATCATTATCTCCGATTAATCAAATGTTTACACCGACTTCCTTTGGTATAAATTGGGATGTTTGGCGAGTATTAAATCCGGAAAACGACAAAGAGGGATATGCAACAAGAATAAAAGTAAATGGTGGCGGAACGATAGAACTTACGGATTTTTGGTGGTTTTATATAAATGGTGGAATAGAGGGGGCATACGGTGGATTTTTGCCTCATAATCAATATGGAGGGATAGAATTTACCGCCGGAAGTTATATCCATTTTCAATATTTTAAACTTTTAACAGAAGCAAGAAAAATGTTTGCGACAAACTGGATGGGAAATAAAATTACATATTCAGCAGAAGCTAATATTCCACTCTCGACCAACTGGGGATTGGCAGCTGAATATCGCTATGAAGACTATAAAAACGGCAATGATATAGAAGAATTTATGACATCTATTCGTTACTATTTTTAATTAGAATAACTGTCTTTCCCATGTTGGGCGAATGATTGACGAGAACTATGTGTAAATTGTTTTTTATCAACATAAATAACTTTTCCGCAACAAGGATTAAAATTTCTGTTATCATAAATAAGCCATAACACATTTGTGCCTTTCAAATCTTCTTGAGGCATATCACTTCCCCATGCTTGACCATCGGTAAAGATAATCTTATTTATTTTTTTGCTTTTTGAAAAAGCTCTAACCGCTTTATCAAGGTTTGTACCGCCGCCACCGGGAACTCTAAACTCATCAATATCTTTATCTTTTTTTATCTCGACAAAGTCAAATACTCTATCATCAAAACATCCGACTTTAAGTTTTGATTTTTTCAAAATTGGTTTAAGTTGTCGTAAAAATTCTTTAATCATTGCCTGATTAACCGAACCGCTAACATCAAGCATAACCTCTGTTTCTGCCTGTCCGTCCGATTCAAGTTCTTCTACTCTTGCCATATAGTTATTTTCAGCACTTGAGCGTCGATAAGACCATCTCATTTCTTCTTTTTCAATTGAATTTTTTAACAATTTTTTCCAATCAACGACTTCTTCTCCTCTTTTGACTTCTCCGACATCACCAAAGGAGTGTCCGCTTGAAGGAGTTGAGTCTGCCTTGCTTCTTTCAATCATTTGTCTTGCACGTTGAATTTGTTGAGCTCTCTCTTCTTTATTATTGCTTACGAAACCTTTTTCAAATTCACCTTCTTCACCTTTGGATCGTTCTCCGTCAGAGATACCTTCTTCTCCGGAGCCACCACCGGCATTTCCTGCTTGTTTAGCTTCTTTTTCTGCTTGTTGTCTTTCTATTTCTTCAATGGCTTGCTTCCAAATTTGATGATCTGCGTGTCCGATATCTTCATTTTCATCATCTAAATCATCATAATCGTCTTCGTCAAACTCACCATCTTCGGCGGAATCATCACCATCATCATCTTCTTCGGTTGAAGTGTCATTATCTTTACCATCGTCCGAATTTTTATCAGAATTTTCTTCTTCATAATCCCCGTCATCATTTTGTTCGTCAGCTGCAGAATTTTCTTGTTGTTCGCTTTCAGATTGATTATCTTGCTGATTATCATTTTCAGGATTTTCTTGTTCCTGATTATCATTTTGTTGTTCGGGATTATCTTTAGAAGATTGAGAGTTGTCTTGATTTTCTTTGTTTTGTTCTTGTTTCTTTCTTTCTTCTTCCTCTTTTCGTTTTCTCTTTTCTTCTCTTTCTTTCAAAAGTTTTTCATACATTTCTTCGGCAGATTTATTTAGTGCTTCGGCTATATTAACCCCGCCTTTCACGAGAGGAAGACCTTCTTCTTTCAATATTTGATTGATAACGGAATCTGTAGCAATATTCCACAATTTATGCTGTCTTCCTTTGCTTCGCATAATGTGGTTAAATGCAACATGCATAACTTCGTGAGCATAAACAAAAACTTTCTCTTCATCAGAGAGTTTGGCAAAAAATTGGGGTGAGTAATATATATTTTTACCATCCGTGCATGCCGTTTTTATCCTGCTGTTAGGATAAGTTTCCAATGATGCCATAGTCACGCCGAGAAGAGGGAATTTTCGAAGAACTTTTCCCCTTATATATCTGATATCTTCTTCTTGTGCCTTTGCATCATATTCAGTCATTATTTAACTTCCCATAAAAGCGATAACGATTTAATTTGATTTGATACTTTTTCTTTGTTTTTAATTGGAATAACAATTTGCACATATTCGGGGAGTTTGAAGTTTCCTGAACGACGATCTTTTAACAAATGAGAAAATTTATTTTGTTCATCAATTTCAACATTGTCAAGTCCGTTAATCACTAAGAAAAGATGCTTGTCGCTGTGTCTTAACATAATTTTTTTCTGCCACATACTTTCCATATGCAAATCACGTTCATTGATAGTCGCATTGATTGTAACTGAATTTTCAAAAGTTACATCTTCGTTCAATACAATTATTAACGGATTTTTAGAATTGCTTGATAAAACTTTTTTTAACTTGTTCTTAGCTTCTTCGTTCATTTTACCTTCTTCCTCCCTGCATCATATCTCTTTGCATTTTGATTTCTGCTACTTGTAGAGCTCTATCATCATCTTTTCCGGCCCATTCTTCATCAAAAGTAGCGCCGATTTCTTTACCTAAATTGGTTTCAATAAAATCATGAACTGTTTCAAAATCTCGCTCATTTACATAACGCAAACTCATTGCTAATGATAATTTTGCATCAAAAGTTTCGGGAATGTCAGAATGATCATAAGCACCTTCTAATACGTCTTCTAATGCGAGAGGAGGGTGTTCTGCATATTCCATAAAGCTTGCAGCCAGCTCCGGTCCCATTTTACTTACTAAAAGTTCTTCTCTGATTTCTCCGCCATTATTATATATGATATCAGAAACTTGTTCCCAACCGCGAGGATCCATTGCCCAATCTTTCGGTTCATCTTCGTCATATTGTGTATAAAACACATCTTTTCCATGAGTTGCAACGAAAGAAGAAACAATAGGATGAATATTCAACCTCTCCGGATCATCTTCAGAATATTTTTTATTTTTTTCACTCCCCCATTTAATCCAATCTTTAATATCCGGTTTCAGATATATATGACCACACATACGACGGAACAATGGTTCTGGCATATTATACGCTGCTCCAGATTCTTCTTTGCTGTTACCGGCTAGAACAACAACCGAATTTTTAGGTAGTTTTCCTGAACTCGGCGATATTGATTTGTGCAAAGTAATATGGAAAATCAAGCTTTGTGTGGTTTCTCGGGCATTTGTAACTTCGTCAATGAATAAAACGTGTGGTTTGTCCGGTTCTGCTTCACATTTTTTCTTCAGTTCAACATACCAATCAGGAGGTACCCAAACACCACCTTGTTTTTCTCCTTCTCCGGGAAGCCCTACCTCTCCGTTAGGGTATATTACTTTTCCTATGACATCTTCAGGCAATACACCATTCCAAAGAGGAACAGATGTCAAATCGGGATCAATAGCTTCAACTCTGGAACTTTTACCAACACCGGAAGGACCATGTAACATAAAAGACATACCATTTTTGATATAAAAATCCATTTGGTCTTTAACTGACATTTCTTTTCTTGTGACTTTTATCCCCATTCTTTGCTGACGTCTGGCTTTTCTTTCTTCCGGAGAGAGTTGCTTATTTTGTTCTTGTGTATGTATTTGTTGGCTATGAGGATCATTTTGAAAAATTTCTTTTGTCAAATGTTCACTTATGTATCTTTCCGTATCTTGTGGTCTTATACCTGCAACTAAATTAGATTCTGAAATCAAGATACCATTCTGTCTATCAACTTGCCACCTTATCGGAGACACTTCAATCCAAATCGGCTTTTCTTTCTCTATTCCGAGCGGCTCAAAATCCTTTTTAGGTTTTACTCTGATATATTTTTTGCCATCCAATTCGTATTCATTGTGTTTTTGAGCTCGAAAACCATCAGTTTCTTTAATTCCCCCGTCTAAAGTATATGAGTTTCCGGTTGGAGTAAGTGCTTTGTTTTTATATGCTGATTCAAGTTTCTGCTGAATATCAATATCAGCCATTTTTTGAGGGAAGCTACCAAGTTCAACAATTTCTACACCATACTCATCTGTTGTTGTTTTTGATAAATCGATACTTCTGTCTATATCTATAACCGGTCGTATTGCCGTATTTCTGGAAGTTGACTTGAATGGAATTACAGAACCAGATATTCCCGCTGCACAAACTCCGCCCGATAAATTGTCTGTACATAAAATACTTGCCCCAGCATTAATTGATGCGGTTAAGTGGCTATTAATATGAAATTTTTGAAGTAAATCTGATTTATTTAATTCTTCTGAACTTGGTAATCTAATCATGGCTATTTCTTCCTCTAAATAATCATACATTTATGATAGAACTTTTTGTTGATTTTGTCAAATAATTTTAATCGTTTTGTGTTTTTTCTTAAAAATTGACAAAAATATTGACTTGTTTAAGAAATATGATATTATACTAATAGTTTTATTTTCTATTATTTTAATTATTTTAGATTCGCTAAGAGAATTTTATGGGTGTTGATTTCCTACTGTTTAATTGTTTAAGGACCAATTTTATGACTAATTATTACTCGTAATTTGGTTTGAGAGCAAGCATTAGTGAAAAAGAGCACATTCCGGCCGATTCTTCTCCTCCATTTTTATGCAGGAGGTTGAAGTGCAGGCCAAGTTATAAGCATTAGCTTATTGCTTGGTTATGTTTTATAATCTTTCTAAGTTATATAGCCATTGGCTTATCACTTAGTAGATTATATTAGCACTTCAACTGGCGTATTTTTATGTATCCATTTTCTCTGATTAGGGAAGGTGGAAAGCTCTCTGAATTAGTTGTTCATCAGAACAATTTTTTGGGAGAGTCCCCCGATAGGGGAGTGTGTATCATCTGGAGAGTAGCATAACTCAATAGATGGTTGTGTTAACCAATAATGGTTATGGATTTTTAATCCATGATTTGAGTTGGTTAGCAGAATCTTTTCCGGAAAATATTACTGAAAGTGACTCAGTGTCAGCTATTAGAAATGTTTTCCAAGGAAAAGATTAGAGGTCAGATTACTGACCTCTTTATGAAAAAGACCTTTTCTTTAAGAAGAGGTCTTTTTTTTATTAGCAAAAAATTAATAGCTTTAGATTATCTTTGACTAAACGCTTTATTTGTGTTTAGTATTAACATTATTCATTAATGTAGGGGTAATTATGAGAAAATCAACTTTATTTGCTTGCGGTTTGGGTGTGGCTTTAATGTCATCAACTCCACTATCTGCAATGGAAAGAAGCGTTTCTGATGAACTGGTCAGACGTATATATGAAAATGCCAGACGTAATAATGTGCAGGCTATTTATAATATGGAGGCAAACGGTGTATCTATAGATACTATTGATTCATACGGAAATACTGCGCTTTGTGTGGCTGCTATTAAAGGTGATCACGCTGCTTATGGTTTGTTGGAAAAATTAGGCGCAAATCCTAATCATGAATGCGGACGTGCACTGAAAAAAGAAAAAGAACTTACCGAAAAAGGCGGTTGGGATCTGAAAAGTAAATATACAGTCGGCGGAGTTTTAGTTGCCGGCGGTTTAGTTGCTGCCTTTTCATCAGGTGGCGGCGGTGGCGGAGCCAATGGTGAAGAAGAAGGTGGAGATGGAACAGGAGATTCTGGTGGCGATGGAGGAGACACAGGCGGAGATGATTACATTCCCGAACCAGAACCTGAGCCAGAACCGGAACCTGAACCAGAACCTGAGCCAGAACCGGAACCTGAACCAGAACCGGAACCT